>NZ_CP108458.1:6008604-6310755 GCF_036242395.1 Kitasatospora sp. NBC_01266
CCTTGGCCAGCTCCTCGGCCGGCACGCCCAGCGCGACGCCGGCGGCCAGCGCCGCGACCGCGTTGTGCGCGTAGTGGCGCCCGGGCACCGAGACGGTGAAGGTCAGCTCGCTGCCGTCGAGCACCACGGTGACCTCGCTGGTCATGCCGCGCGCGGTCACCGAGACCACCCGTACGGTGGCGTCCTCGGCCGCCCCGACGGTGACCACCCGCAGGCCCTCGCGGCCGGCCACCCGGGCGGTCAGCTCGCGGGCGCCCGCGTGGTCGGCGGAGACCACCAGCGTGCCGCCGGGCTGGATCCGCCCGACGAAGGTCTCGAAGGAGTCGTAGATCTCCTCCATCGAGGCGTAGTTGGCGTGGTGGTCGAGCTCCACGTTGAGGATGATCGCCACCTCGGGCGCGTACTTGTGGAAGCTGCGGTCGCTCTCGTCCGCCTCGGCCACGAAGATCTCGCCGGTGCCGTGGTGCGCGTTGCTGCCGGGGGCGTCCAGGTCGCCGCCGATCGCGTAGGACGGGTCGACGCCCAGGGCGCCGAGCGCCACGGCCAGCATGCTGGTGGTGGTCGTCTTGCCGTGCGTGCCGGCCACCGCCAGCGCGCGCCGCCCGCCCATCAGCGCGGCCAGCGCGTCCGAGCGGTGCACCACCGGGATGCCGCGCTCGCGGGCGGCCACCAGCTCGGGGTTGTCGGTCCGGATCGCGCTGGAGACCACGATGCTGCTGGCGCCGTCCGGCACGTGCTCGGCGGCGTGGCCGACCCGCACGGCGGCGCCCAGCTCGCGCAGCGCGAGCACGGTCTCGGACTCCTTCGCGTCACTGCCGGAGACCTTGGCGCCGCGCACCGCGAGGATCTTCGCAAGACCCGACATGCCGGCCCCGCCGATTCCGATGAAGTGCGGGGCGTGCAGGTCGTGGGCGGCGTCGTTCAAGGCAGTCTCCAGAGCTGAAGAGGCGAGCTGAAAAGGCGAATCGTCCTCGCGGGTCATCCCGCAAGGACGATTCTGCACCACCGGGTCACCAAGCCCCGTGTTCGGCCGACCGGCCCGCGACGCAGCGGAGGGTGGGGGCCGCCGACCCGGGGGCCGGTCAGGCCTCGCTGGCGAAGAGCTTGAGCACCGGGACGCCGACCTTGTGCCGGGCCTTGGAGGCCCAGTCGCGATGGAAGAACTCCTCCACGAAGTGCGGTGCGGTCAGCACCAGGACCTCGTCCGCCGAGGTCTCCTCGACCACCTTGCGCAGGTTGTCCAGCGGGTCGGCCTCGACCACCTGGCCGACCGCCTCGGCGCCGGCCTGGCGCAGGTGGCGCAGGCTGTGCTCCAGTGACTCGGCGGCCACGGCCGGTCCGTTGGCCGTCTCGTGCTCGTGCACCGCCTTGTCGAGATGTCCGAGCGCCACGTCGTCGAGGGAGCGCAGCAGCTCGTCCTGCTTGCCGCGGGGTTGCATCAGGACGACGAACGAGACCTTCTCCTCGCCGTGCAGTGTGGTGACCAGCTCCACATCGGCGTCGGAGAGTGCCTTTTCGATCATCAGTACGGTCTTGAACACTAGAGTCCCTTCCGTGTTGCAGGCCCCCGGGGTCCGGTGTCCCCTCCCATAGTGCCCGGAGGAAGCTTTCCTCACGCGGCACATGTGGCACACAGGCCACCTGGAAAGTGGGCGGCTACTCAGGGGTACGGCAGTAGCGGGTGAAGAGGAAACCTTTCTGCTCGATCAATGAGACCAGCCGCATCCGCTGTGCGTCAGCCATTTCGGCACCGTGCATGATCCGTGGCGCGTCGCCGGCGGTGACCAGCGGGGCGAGCGAGAGGCACAGCTCGTCCAGCAGGCCCTCGGCGGCCAGCTGGGCCAGCAGACGGGGGCCGCCCTCGGTGAGCTGGCGGGTCCAGCCGCGCGCGGTCAGCTCGGCCAGGGCGGCGGTCAGGTCGACCCCGCCGTCGCCGACCGTGATCAGGTCGGCCACCTCGGCCACCGCGGCGCGGGCGGCGGCCGGCGCGTCCGCCGGCGCGATCACCACGGTGCGCACCAGCGGCTCGGTGAACAGCGGGGCGGTCAGGTCCAGCCGCAGACTGCGGCTGACGACCGCGATGACGGGTGCCGGCGCCTGCCCGGCCGCCGCCCGCGCCGCCGCGAAGTCGGCTCGCGCCCGGGCCGGGCGGTAGCCCTCGGCCCGCACCGTCTCGGCGCCCACCAGCACCACGTCGGCCAGCGCCCGCAGCACGCCGAAGATCCGCTTGTCGGCATCGCCGGAGAGCCCCTCGGAGAGGCCGGACAGCTTCGCGGCCCCGTCCAGCGAGCCGACCATGTTGGCCCGCAGCCAGGGCTGTCCCGCGGCCACCCGCTCCGGATAGGCGTAGGTCTCGGCCAGCGCCTCCAGCGAGTTCGGGTCGGCGTGGGCGGGGGAGTGTGACGTACGGATCAGCTGGCGCATGTCTGGCAGTCTTCCACGGCGCGTACCCTTTACTATCGTGCCCGCAGCCTCCCACCCCGAAGCCATAGCCGGTACCGTCACCGGTTCCCCGCTCGCACTGACCGAGCGCCGCCCGGTGGTCCCGGCGGAGCGCCTGGTCGCGGAGATGGTCCCGCCGCCCCGGTTCGCCGGCGTCAGCTTCGGCTCCTACCTGCCGGACCGCACCCAGCCCAGCCAGACCGAAGCGGTCACGGTGCTGGAGGAGTTCGCGGCCGGCCTGAACGCGGCCCAGGCCCCCAAGCGCGGCTGGTTCCGCAAGCCGGCGGTGCCATGGGGGTCCCCCCGGCCGAAGGCTGGGGGAGGCCCGGCCGGGGTCTACCTGGACGGCGGCTACGGCGTCGGCAAGACCCACCTGCTGGCCTCGCTCTGGCACGCGGCGCCGGGCCCCAAGGCCTTCGGCACCTTCGTGGAGCTGACCAACCTGGTCGGCGCGCTGGGCTTCCAGCAGGCGGTGCACACGCTCTCCGGCCACAAGCTGCTCTGCATCGACGAGTTCGAGCTGGACGACCCGGGCGACACGGTGCTGGTCTCCACCCTGCTGTCGCGCCTGGTGGCGGCCGGGGTCAAGCTGGCGGCCACCTCCAACACGCTGCCGGAGAAGCTCGGCGAGGGCCGGTTCGCGGCCACCGACTTCCTGCGCGAGATCCAGGGACTCTCGGCGCACTTCCGCCCGCTGCGGATCGACGGCCAGGACTACCGCCACCGCGGCCTGCCCGCCGCCCCGGCGCCGTACTCCGACGCCGAGGTGAACGACCGCGCCGTCGGCACCCCGGGCGCCGCGCTGGACGACTTCGGCGCCCTGCTGGCCCACCTCTCGGTGGTGCACCCCAGCAGGTACGGCGCGCTGCTCGACGATGTGCAGGCGGTGTTCCTGCGCGGGGTGCGGCCGGTGGAGGACCAGTCCACGGCGCTGCGCCTGGTGGTGCTGGCCGACCGGATGTACGACCGCGAGCTGCCGATCACCGCCTCCGGGATCCCGTTCGACCAGGTGTTCTCCGAGGAGATGCTGAAGGGCGGCTACCGCAAGAAGTACCTGCGCGCGATCTCCCGCCTGGTCGCCCTCGCCCGGGACAGCGCCAAGTAACCTCCGCTCTGTCGGTGCCGGGTCGTACGGTGGGACCGTGCGACCCATCACGAGCATTGAGCGGACCACGACGCCCTTCGAGGTCGTCAGCCCCTACCAGCCGAACGGCGACCAGCCGGCGGCCATCGCCGAGCTGGAGCGCCGCGTCCGCGCGGGCGAGCCGGACGTCGTGCTGCTCGGCGCCACCGGCACCGGCAAGTCGGCCACCACCGCCTGGATGATCGAGAAACTCCAGCGGCCGACCCTGGTGATGGCGCCGAACAAGACGCTGGCGGCCCAGCTGGCCAACGAGTTCCGCGAGCTGCTGCCGAACAACGCGGTCGAGTACTTCGTCTCGTACTACGACTACTACCAGCCCGAGGCGTACGTCCCGCAGACCGATACCTACATCGAGAAGGACTCCTCGATCAACGAGGAGGTCGAGCGGCTGCGCCACTCGGCCACCAACTCGCTGCTCACCCGCCGGGACGTGGTGGTGGTCGCCTCGGTCTCCTGCATCTACGGCCTCGGCACCCCGCAGGAGTACGTGGACCGGATGGTCCAGCTGCGGGTCGGCGAGGAGATCGACCGGGACGCGCTGCTGCGCCGCTTCGTCGACATCCAGTACACCCGCAACGACCTCGCCTTCAGCCGCGGCACCTTCCGGGTGCGCGGCGACACCGTGGAGATCTTCCCGGTGTACGAGGAGCTGGCGGTGCGGATCGAGATGTTCGGCGACGAGATCGAGTCGCTCTACACCCTGCACCCGCTGACCGGGGAGATCATCAAGCAGCACGACGCCATGCACGTCTTCCCCGCCACCCACTACGTGGCCGGCCCCGAGCGGATGGAGCGCGCGGTCAACGGCATCGAGCGCGAGCTGGCGGAGCGGCTGGCCGTCCTGGAGAAGCAGGGCAAGCTGCTGGAGGCCCAGCGGCTGCGCATGCGCACCACCTACGACCTCGAGATGCTCCGCCAGATCGGCAGCTGCTCCGGCGTCGAGAACTACTCGATGCACTTCGACGGTCGCGAGCCGGGCACCGCGCCCAACACGCTGCTCGACTACTTCCCGGAGGACTTCCTCCTGGTGATCGACGAGTCCCATGTGACGGTCCCGCAGATCGGCGCGATGTACGAGGGCGACGCCTCGCGCAAGCGCACCCTGGTCGAGCACGGCTTCCGGCTGCCCTCCGCGCTGGACAACCGCCCGCTGAAGTGGGAGGAGTTCCTGGAGCGGGTCGGCCAGACCGTCTACCTCTCGGCCACCCCCGGCCCGTACGAGCTGTCCCGCGGCGACGGCCAGGTCGAGCAGATCATCCGTCCGACCGGCCTGATCGACCCCGAGGTGATCGTCAAGCCGACCGAGGGCCAGATCGACGACCTGGTGCACGAGATCCGGCTGCGGGTCGAGCGGGACGAGCGGGTGCTGGTCACCACGCTCACCAAGAAGATGTCCGAGGACCTCACCGACTACCTGCTCGGCCTGGACATCCGGGTCCGCTACCTGCACAGCGACATCGACACGCTGCGCCGGGTGGAGCTGCTGCGCGAGCTGCGGGCCGGCAAGTACGACGTGCTGGTCGGCATCAACCTGCTCCGTGAGGGCCTGGACCTGCCCGAGGTCTCGCTGGTGGCGATCCTGGACGCCGACAAGGAGGGCTTCCTGCGCTCCGGCACCTCGCTGATCCAGACCATCGGTCGCGCCGCCCGTAACGTCTCGGGCCAGGTCCACATGTACGCCGACAAGATCACCCCGGCGATGGCGAAGGCGATCGACGAGACCAACCGTCGCCGGGCCGTCCAGCAGGCCTACAACGAGAAGCACGGCATCGACCCGCAGCCGCTGCGCAAGAAGATCGGCGACATCCTGGACACCCTGGCCCGCGAGGAGGTGGACACCGAGGAGCTGCTCAGCACCGGCTACCGGGACAACGCCAAGGCCAAGGGCAAGGCCCCGGTGCCCGCGCTGGGCGCCGACCGGTCAGCCGATCGGGCGAAGGGCGGCAGCCTGCCGGCGGTCGAGCTGGCCGGGAGCATCCAGGAGATGACCGAGCGGATGCACGCGGCCGCCGCCGCGCTCCAGTTCGAGGTGGCCGCCAGGTTGCGGGACGAGGTCAAGGAACTGAAGAAGGAGCTGCGCCGCTTGAAGGAGGCCGGAATCGCCTAGAGAGCCTCTTGACGTGAGGGGGTCGCCCCTGGTGGGGGCGTCCCCCAGGGCCTAGGGTTGGCACGCGACGTACCAGGCGGACAGCACAGCCATGGGGGCCTCAGCCGGGGGACGGCAGCGGGGTGTTCCGACGCTGGCCGGCGTGCGTGACCAATGCGCGCGGGCCGAGAGAGGGGATAACACCGTGTCGGTGAATCTGACCAAAGGGCAGCAGGTGAGCCTGCGCAAGCCCGGCGGCGAGTCGTTGAGCGTGGTCCGGATGGGCCTGGGCTGGCGGGCGGCGCCCAAGCGCGGGCTCTTCGGCAGCCGCACCCGGCAGATCGACCTGGACGCCTCGGCCCTGCTCTACGCCGAGCACACCCCCGCCGACGTGGTCTTCTTCCAGCAGCTGGTGAGCAAGGACGGCTCGGTGCGGCACACCGGGGACAACCTGGTCGGCGGCGTCGGGGCGGGCGGCGACGACGAGTCGATCGTGGTGGACCTGTCCCGGATCCCCGCGCAGATCACCCAGGTGGTCTTCACCGTCAGCTCGTACACCGGGCAGACCTTCGCCGAGGTCCGGCACGCGCACTGCCGGCTGATCGACGAGCTCAACGGCCAGGAGCTGGCCCGCTACGAGCTGACCGGCGGCGGCGCGCACACCGGGCAGATCATGGCCAAGGTCTACCGCGACCCGGCCGGCGGCTGGGGCATGCAGGCGATCGGTGCTCCGGCCAAGGCCCGCACCTTCCAGGACCTGCTGCCGGCCATCGAGCCGTTCCTGTAGCGGGTTCTCCCGCGGAAGGTCCTTTACCTTCTCTTGGGATTTGCTGTTACGCTTTTCGGAACGGAGGGGAGTATTCCCCCTACGGTGTTCCCGTCATCACGGCGGCCGCGTACCGGCCCGCCCGGGAGCATCGGCCCGCGTCGCAACGGCGCGGGCGGAAGAGACCTCCGGCAGAGGACACATGCCGGAGGAGCAGCTTCATGGACGTCTCGCTCGCCCTGTGGGCGACCACCATCGGGGTGCTGATCGCCCTGATCGCCGCCGACTTCTTCATCGGCGGCCGCAAGCCGCACGAGGTCTCGATCAAGGAGGCCGGCACCTGGACGGTGGTCTGGGTGGTGCTGGCGATCCTCTTCGGCTGCTTCCTGTGGTGGTACGGCGGCGGGCAGCCGGCCGGCGAGTTCTTCGCCGGGTACCTCACCGAGAAGTCGCTGAGTGTCGACAACCTCTTCGTCTTCGTGCTGATCATGGCCAAGTTCGCGGTGCCGCGCGACCAGCAGCAGCGGGTGCTGATGGTCGGGGTGCTGATCGCGCTGGTGCTGCGCGCGGTCTTCATCGCCTGCGGGGCGGCGCTGATCGCGAGCTTCTCCTGGGTCTTCTACATCTTCGGCGCGTTCCTGATCTGGACCGCCTGGAAGCTGATCAAGGAGGCCAGGGCCGGCCACCAGGACGAGGAGTTCCAGGAGAACCGGATGCTGACGGCGATCCGCCGCCGCTTCCCGTCGATCTCCACGCTGACCGTGGTGATGCTGGCCATCGGCCTCACCGACGTGCTCTTCGCGCTGGACTCGATCCCGGCGATCTTCGGCCTCACCCAGGACGCGTACATCGTCTTCACCGCCAACGCCTTCGCGCTGATGGGCCTGCGCCAGCTGTACTTCCTGATCGGCGGACTGCTGAAGCGCCTGGTCCACCTCTCCTACGGGCTCTCGGTGATCCTCGGCTTCATCGGCGTCAAGCTGGTGCTGCACGCGATGCACGAGAGCGGGCTGCACGTGCCGGAGATCGGCATCCCGTTCTCGCTCGGCTTCATCGTGCTGGTGCTGGGCGTCACCACGGTCACCAGCCTGCGCGCCACCCGGCGGGCCGAGCTCGGCTGACCGTGGCCGCCCCCGGGAGGCGCGTCGGCGGCTCCCGGGGGCGCCGCGTTCACCAGCCGCGCTCGCGCCACTGCGCCAGCTGCGGGCGCTCGGCGCCGAGCGTGGTGTCCTTGCCGTGGCCCGGGTAGACCCAGGACTCGTCGGGCAGCACGTCGAACAGCTTCGTGGTGACGTCGTGGTAGAGGCTCTCGAAGGCGGCCTTGTCGTTCCAGGTGTTGCCCACCCCGCCTGGGAAGAGGCAGTCGCCGGTGAAGACGTGCGGGTGCCCCTCCGGATCGTCGTAGATCAGCACGATCGCGCCGGGGGTGTGGCCGACCAGGTGGCGCACGGTCAGCTCGACCTCGCCGACCCGGACGGTGTCGCCGTCCAGCAGCAGCTGGTCGGTGGGTACCTCGATGCCCTCCGCGTCGAAGCGGCCGGCCGCGGTGCGGGCGCCGGTGGCGGCCACCACCTCGGCCAGTGCGTTCCAGTGGTCGTGGTGGCGGTGCGTGGTGACCACGGTGGCCAGCTGCTCGCCGACGGTCTCCAGCAGCGCCGGGGCGTCGGCCGCCGCGTCGATCAGCAGCTGCTCGTCGGTGGCCCGGCAGCGCAGCAGGTAGGCGTTGTTGTCGAAGGGGCCGACCGCGACCTTGGTGATGATCAGGTGGGCGAGTTCCCGCACGTCCGGCGGGCCGCCGACCTTGACGGCTCCGTGGTAGCTCAAGGGGTGCTCCTCTGGCGGTTTCTGGCCGGTCCGGTTCTGGGCCGGTCCGGCCGACGGTTACTCGGACATGATCCCTCGTCAGCCCAGCGGCGGGAGCGCGGGCAGTGCCGCGCGCGGGTCGGCCAGCGGCCCGCCGTCGCGGTGCACCTGCAGGCCGTCGCCGTCCGAGCGGCCGGACAGCCAGGCGGTCAGCGCCCGGACCGGCCCCTCGACCCGCAGCTCGACCGCGCCCGGTCCGCCCAGCCGGGCCTTGGCCCCGGTGTCCTCGGCCAGCAGTTCGAGCGCCGGCGGGCCGTCCAGCTCGGCGAACCTGGCGGTCAGCTTGCCGAACTCGACGGCGGCGAAGTCCTCGGGCCAGTGCGCCGGGGTGTAGCCGCCGGCCAGGTCGACGTGGTGGTACTCCAGCTCGCCCAGCCGCTTCCGGGGCAGCTCGGCGGCGGGGAAGGTGTAGCCGTGCCGGTGCTTGAGAGTGGCGCCCCAGGCGGCCGCGGGCAGCGCGGCGGCGGTCTCGGCCAGCCGGGCGGCGCTGGCCCGCAGGTCGGCGAGCTGCTCGTCCAGCGGGCGCCCGGCGCCCTGCTCGATGCCCTCGTCGCGGGCGGCCTCGCTGGCGTACTGCGGGATGTCCTGGCCGGTGCGGGCCGACTCCAGCAGGTTGACCAGCGAGTCGGCGTTGCGCGCCAGGTGGGCCAGGACGTGGCCGCGGCTCCAGCCGGGCAGCGCGGAGGGCTCGGCGAGCGCGCCCGGGTCCAGTGCGGCGACGGTGTGCAGCAGGCGCTCGGTGCTCTCGGCGACCCGGACCAGGTCGGTGTGCGGGTCGAGGTCCGGGTGGGCGGGCGGGGCGAGCTCGGTCATCGGGTGGCCTCCCGTCGGTGCGTGACGTGGCAGGGCCCGGACTCGTTGGGCCGTGCAGGGCGAAGGCTATCGCCGGGCGGAGCGCTGAGCAGGGGGTTTCTCGGGATCCGGTCGATTGTCAGTGCGATGCGCTTCACTCGTCCGGGTGGCTCTGCCTGGACAGCACCATGGTCAGGTCGATAATCGAACGCCTGATCTATAGGCTGATCGGTGAGACTGGAATCAGTGTCTGTCGTCAGGTGTTGCCGCACCGACGTGTCCGTCCCCGGAGAAAGGCGCCAGTAGCAGTGGCCGACCGCCTCATCGTCCGCGGTGCTCGCGAGCACAACCTCAAGAACGTCTCGCTGGACCTGCCCCGGGACTCCCTGATCGTCTTCACGGGGCTCTCCGGGTCCGGCAAGTCCTCGCTGGCCTTCGACACCATCTTCGCCGAGGGGCAGCGGCGCTACGTCGAGTCGCTCTCCTCCTACGCGCGCCAGTTCCTGGGCCAGATGGACAAGCCCGACGTCGACTTCATCGAGGGCCTCTCCCCGGCCGTCTCGATCGACCAGAAGTCCACCAACCGCAACCCGCGCTCCACCGTCGGCACCATCACCGAGGTGTACGACTACCTGCGGCTGCTCTTCGCCCGGGTCGGCAAGCCGCACTGCCCGCACTGCGGGCGCCCGATCGCCAAGCAGTCCCCGCAGGCGATCGTGGACAAGGTGCTGGAGCTGGCCGAGGGCACCCGCTTCCAGGTGCTCAGCCCGATCGTGCGCGAGCGCAAGGGCGAGTTCGTCGACCTCTTCGCCGACCTGCAGTCCAAGGGCTACGCCCGGGCCCGGGTGGACGGCGAGACGATCCAGCTGACCGAGCCGCCCAAGCTCAAGAAGCAGGAGAAGCACACCATCGAGGTGGTGATCGACCGGCTCACCGTCAAGGAGAGCGCCAAGCGCCGGCTCACCGACTCGGTGGAGACGGCGCTCAAGCTCTCCGGCGGCATGGTGGTGCTCGACTTCGTCGACCTCGACGCCGAGGACCCCGAGCGTGAGCGGATGTACTCCGAGCACCTCTACTGCCCCTACGACGACGTGTCGTTCGAGGAGCTGGAGCCGCGCTCCTTCTCCTTCAACTCCCCGTTCGGCGCCTGCCCGGAGTGCAGCGGCCTGGGCAGCCGGCTCGAGGTGGACCCCGAACTGGTGGTCCCCGACGAGGAGAAGTCGCTGGACGAGGGTGCGATCCACCCCTGGTCGGGCGGGCACGCGCGGGAGTACTACGGCCACCTGATCGACGCGCTGGCCACCGAGATCGGCTTCCGCACCGACATCCCGTGGGCCGGGCTGCCGCAGCGGGCCAAGAAGGCGCTGCTGCACGGCCACAAGGCCAAGGTCGAGGTGCGCTACAACAACCGGTTCGGCAAGTCCCGCTCCTGGGTCACCGGGTACGAGGGCGTGATCCCGTTCGTCCGGCGCAAGCACGCCGAAGCGGAGACCGACACCGGGCGCGAGCGCTTCGAGGGCTACATGCGCGAGGTGGCCTGCCCGGCCTGCCAGGGCACCCGGCTCAAGCCGGTGGTGCTCGCGGTGACCGTGCAGGGCAAGTCGATCGCCGAGGTCTCGGCGATGTCGATCAGCGACTGCGCCGAGTTCCTCAGCGCGATGAAGCTGACCGCCCGGGACAAGAAGATCGCCGAGCGGGTGCTGAAGGAGGTCAACGAGCGGCTGCGCTTCCTAGTCGACGTGGGCCTGGACTACCTCTCGCTGAACCGCGCGGCCGGCACGCTGTCCGGCGGCGAGGCGCAGCGGATCCGGCTCGCCACCCAGATCGGCTCCGGCCTGGTCGGCGTGCTCTACGTGCTGGACGAGCCCTCGATCGGCCTGCACCAGCGCGACAACCACCGGTTGATCGAGACCCTGGTCCGGCTGCGGGACATCGGCAACACGCTGATCGTGGTCGAGCACGACGAGGACACCATCAAGACCGCGGACTGGGTGGTGGACATCGGCCCGGGCGCCGGCGAGCACGGCGGCAAGGTGGTGCACTCCGGCGCGCTCAAGGAACTGCTCACCAACAAGGAGTCGCTGACCGGCCAGTACCTCTCCGGCAAGCGCTCGATCCCGATCCCGACCGAGCGCCGCCCGCGCGACAAGAAGCGCCAACTGGTGGTCCAGGGCGCCCGCGAGAACAACCTGAAGGACCTGACGGTCAGCTTCCCGCTCGGCACCTTCACCGCGATCACCGGCGTCTCCGGGTCCGGCAAGTCCACCCTGGTCAACGACATCCTCTACAGCCACCTGGCCCGCGAGCTGAACGGCGCGCGCAGCGTGCCCGGCCGGCACACCCGGATCACCGGCACCGAGCTGGTGGACAAGGTGGTGCACGTCGACCAGTCGCCGATCGGCCGCACCCCGCGCTCCAACCCGGCCACCTACACCGGCGTCTTCGACCACGTCCGCAAGCTCTTCGCGGAGACCTCCGAGGCGAAGGTGCGCGGCTACCTGCAGGGCCGGTTCTCCTTCAACGTCAAGGGCGGTCGCTGCGAGACCTGTTCGGGCGATGGCACGATCAAGATCGAGATGAACTTCCTGCCGGACGTCTACGTCCCGTGCGAGGTCTGCCACGGCGCCCGGTACAACCGGGAGACGCTGGAGGTGCACTACAAGGGCAAGTCCATCGCCGAGGTGCTGGACATGCCGATCGAGGAGGCGCTGCACTTCTTCGAGGCGGTCCCGGCGATCGCCCGCCACCTGCGCACCCTCAACGACGTGGGCCTGGGCTACGTGCGGCTCGGCCAGAGCGCGCCGACCCTCTCCGGTGGCGAGGCGCAGCGCGTCAAGCTCGCCTCGGAGCTGCAGAAGCGCTCCACCGGTCGGACCGTCTACGTGCTGGACGAGCCCACCACCGGCCTGCACTTCGAGGACATCAGCAAGCTGATCAAGGTGCTCTCCGGTCTGGTCGAGAAGGGCAACACGGTGATCGTCATCGAGCACAACCTCGATGTGATCAAGACCGCCGACTGGCTGGTGGACATGGGTCCCGAGGGCGGCAACGGTGGTGGCATGGTGGTCGCCGAGGGCACGCCGGAGCAGGTCGCCGCCGTGACGGCCAGCCACACCGGCAAGTTCCTGCGCGACATCCTCGGCGACCGGGTGAGCGACGAGGCGCCGGTGCCCGCCCCGCGCTCGGCCCGCAAGCGCGCGGCGGCCAAGAAGTAGCCGCCGAGACGAGGCGATCAGGGCCCCGGCGGGCGCCGGGGCCCTGATCGAAGCGCGGCTAGACTGCGCCCCGTCCGCAGCCGCCGTCCCACAGGGAGCAGCACCCATGTCCGAGATGTCCGCGCCGATCACCGGCTCGACCGGGCCGATGCCCGGGGCCGAGCAGCCCACCACCACCCGCCGTTCCCTGCTCTGCTGCGGCGCGGCCGTGCTGGCCGGCGGCTCCGCGCTGGCGGTGGCCGGCTGCGGGCCGACCAACAGCATCGCCAAGGGCGACGCCAAGGCCGCCAGCGCGGGCCCGGTGGACCTGGGCCCGGCCTCGGCGGTCCCGGTGGGCGGCGGCAAGGTCTTCGCCGACCAGCGGATCGTGGTCACCCAGCCGAGCGCCGGCCAGTACAAGGCGTTCAGCGCCCGCTGCACGCACGCCGGCTGCCTGGTCGACCAGGTGACCAGCACGGTGATCCAGTGCCCGTGCCACGGCAGCCAGTTCCACCTGGCCGACGGTACGGTGGCGAACGGCCCGGCCGCCTCACCGCTGCCCGCCTACCAGGTCAGCGTCTCGGGCGGGAACCTCACCGTCACCACGAGCTAGGGTTTTCTCAGTCACAGTTGTACGAGGGGGATCACGATGGCCGACCCGTCCACCTACCGTCCGGCCCCGGGAGCGATTCCGCTCTCGCCAGGGGTCTACCGGTTCCGGGACGAGCACGGCCGGGTGATCTACGTGGGCAAGGCCAAGAGCCTGCGCCCGCGGCTCTCCTCCTACTTCCAGGACCTGGCGAACCTGCACCCGCGCACCGCCACCATGGTCACCACCGCCGCCTCGGTGGAGTGGACGGTGGTCGGCACCGAGGTCGAGGCGCTGCAGCTGGAGTACTCCTGGATCAAGGAGTTCGACCCCCGGTTCAACGTCAAGTACCGCGACGACAAGAGCTACCCCGAACTCGCGGTCACGCTGAACGAGCAGTTCCCCCGCGTGCAGGTGATGCGCGGGGCGCACAAGAAGGGCGTGCGCTACTTCGGCCCGTACGGGCACGCCTGGGCGATCCGCGAGACGGTCGACCTGATGCTGCGCGTCTTCCCGGTGCGCACCTGCTCCAACGGCGTCTTCAAGCGCGCCCAGCAGGTCGGTCGCCCCTGCCTGCTCGGCTACATCGGCAAGTGCGCCGCGCCCTGCGTCGGCAAGATCGACGAAGCCGGCCACCGCGCGCTGGCCGAGGAGTTCTGCGACTTCATGGCCGGGCGCACCGGCAACTACCTGCGCCGCCTGGAGGACGAGATGCGCGCGGCGGCGGCCGAGCTGGAGTACGAGAAGGCGGGCCGGCTGCGCGACGACATCGAGGCGCTCAAGCGCGCGATGGAGAAGAACGCGGTGGTGCTCGCGGACGGCACCGACGCCGATCTGCTCGCGCTGGCCGAGGACGAGTTGGAGGCCGCCGTCCAGATCTTCCACGTCCGCGGCGGCCGGGTGCGCGGTCAGCGCGGCTGGGTCACCGACAAGGTCGAGGACGTGGACACCGCGGCCCTGGTCGAGCACGCGCTGCAGCAGCTCTACGGCGGGGGCAGCGAGACGGTGCCGCGCGAGGTGCTGGTGCCCGCGCTGCCGGAGCCGGCCGAGCCGGTCCAGGAGTGGCTGGCCGGCCTGCGCGGTTCCGGCGTCGACCTGCGGGTGCCGCAGCGCGGCGACAAGAAGGACCTGATGGCCACCGTCGCGCGCAACGCCCAGCAGGCGCTGGCGCTGCACAAGACCAAGCGCGCCGGCGACCTGACCACCCGCAGCCGGGCCCTGCAGGAGATCGCCGACGCGCTGGAGCTGGACTCGGTCCCGCTGCGGATCGAGTGCTTCGACATCTCGCACCTGCAGGGTGACGACGTGGTCGCCTCGATGGTGGTCTTCGAGGACGGCCTGGCCCGCAAGAGTGAGTACCGCCGGTTCCAGATCAAGGGTTTCGAGGGCCAGGACGACGTCCGCTCGATGCACGAGGTGATCGGCCGCCGGTTCCGCCGCTACCTCCAGGAGCGCGAGCAGACCGGTGAGTGGGCGGTGGTCGAGGAGGAGGACGAGACGGCCTCGCCCACCGCCGAGGACGGCCGCCCCAAGCGGTTCGCCTATCCGCCGCAGCTGCTGGTGGTCGACGGCGGCCAGCCCCAGGTCGCCGCCGCCCGGCGGGCGTTGGACGAGCTGGGGATCGACGATGTGGCGCTCTGCGGCCTGGCCAAGCGGCTGGAGGAGGTCTGGCTGCCCGGCCAGGACGACCCCGTGGTGCTGCCGCGCAGCAGCGAGGGCCTCTACCTGCTCCAGCGGGTGCGCGACGAGGCGCACCGCTTCGCCATCACCTACCAGCGTGCCAAGCGCGCCAAGCGACTGACCAGCAGCGGCCTGGACGCCGTGCCGGGCCTCGGCGAGAGCCGCCGCACCGCGCTGCTCAAGCACTTCGGTTCGGTGAAGCGGATCCGCGGCGCAACCGTCGAGGAGATCTGCGCCGTCCCCGGTATCGGCCGCCGGACCGCCGAGACTGTTGTCCAGGCGTTGTCCTCCCGGCCACCCGTGGCATTCGCGGTGAACACGGCCACAGGCGAGATCATGGGGGACGACGCGCAACAGAACGTTGCCAGCACCGAAAGCGGGGAACCGAAGTGACAGTGTCCGACGTGGGGGAGACCGCCCCAGAGCTGGTGATCATCTCCGGCATGTCCGGCGCGGGCCGCAGCACCGCCGCCAAGTGCCTGGAGGACCTCGGCTGGTTCGTGGTCGACAACCTGCCGCCGGCCCTGATCCCGACCATGGTCGACCTCGGCGCCCGCTCGCAGGGCGCGGTGGCCCGGATCGGCGTGGTGGTCGACGTCCGCGGCCGGCAGTTCTTCGACGACCTGCGGGCCTCGCTGGAGGAGTTGGACAAGCGCGGTATCCGGCTGCGGGTGGTCTACCTGGAGTCCAACGACGACGCGCTGGTGCGCCGCTTCGAGAGCGTGCGCCGTCCGCACCCGCTGCAGGGCGAGGGCCGGATCGTGGACGGCATCGCCCAGGAGCGCGACCTGCTGCGCGAGCTGCGCGGCGAGGCCGACCTGGTGATCGACACCTCCGACCTCAACGTGCACCAGCTGCGGGCCAAGCTGGACGCCCAGTTCGCCGACCACGACGAGCCCGAACTGCGCTGTACCGTGATGTCCTTCGGCTTCAAGTACGGGCTGCCGGTCGACGCCGACCTGGTGGTGGACTGCCGGTTCCTGCCCAACCCGCACTGGGTGCCGGAGCTGCGGGCACGAACCGGTACGGATGTGGACGTCGCGGACTACGTCTTCCGGCAGCCGGGGGCCAAGGAGTTCCTGGACGGATACGCCGAGCTCCTGCGCATCGTCACCGAGGGTTATCGCAGGGAGGGTAAGCGGTACATGACGCTTGCCGTAGGCTGCACCGGTGGCAAGCATCGCAGCGTGGCCATGTCGGAGCGGCTGACGAAGCGTCTGATCGCCGACGGCGTGGAAACGGTGCTGGTGCACCGCGACATGGGACGGGAGTGACGGCGGTCCCACAGCACCGCCGACAGCACAGAAACGTGGGGTAGGTGTGACGGGATACTCGCCAGGGCGGCAATACCAGAACAAGGCCGCCGAGCGGGGCTCCCCGGGCGCACAGCGCAGATCACTCACCGCGGCGAAGGCGCCCGCGGGCAAGGCCGGTGCCCCGCGGATCACCGCGCTGGGCGGCGGCCAGGGCCTGTCCGCCTCGCTCTCCGCGCTGCGCCGGCTCACCTCTGACCTGACCGCCGTGGTCACCGTGGCCGACGACGGCGGCTCCAGCGGCCGGCTGCGCGCCGAGCTGGGCGTGCTGCCGCCCGGTGACCTGCGCAAGGCGCTGGCCGCGCTCTGCGGCGACGACGACTGGGGCGGTACCTGGTCCGAGGTGCTCCAGCACCGCTTCACCGGCACCGGCGAGCTGGGCGGCCACGCGGTCGGCAACCTGCTGATCGTGGCGCTCTGGGAGAAGCTCGGCGACCCGGTGGCCGCGCTGGAGTGGGTCGGCCGCCTGCTCAACGTGCAGGGCCGGGTGCTGCCGATGTCCGCCGTCCCGCTGGACATCGAGGCCCAGGTGCGCGGCCATGACCCGCGGCACCCGGAGCAGGTCTCGGCGGTGCGCGGCCAGGCCAGCGTGGCGAGCACGCCGGGCACCGTGCAGTCGGTGCGGCTGCTGCCCGAGGAGCCGCCGGCGGTGCCCGAGGCGGTGGCCGCGGTGCTGGAGGCCGACTGGGTGGTCCTCGGTCCCGGCTCCTGGTTCACCAGCGTGCTGCCGCACCTGCTGGTCCCCGAGCTGGCCAAGGCGCTGATCGGCACCAAGGCCCGCCGCCTGCTGACCCTGAACCTGGCCCCGCAGCCCGGCGAGACCGAGGGCTTCACCCCGCAGCGTCACCTGGAGGTGATCGCCGACCACGCCCCGGACCTCGGCGTGGATGCGATCCTGGTGGACGAGCGCGCGGTCACCGGCGGAGCCTTCGGGCAGGCCGACCTGGCCGGACTGCAGAAGGCCGCCGAGCGGATGGGCGCCGCGCTGGTGCTGGACAAGGTGGCCTCGGCCGACGGCACCCCGCGACACGACCCGGAGCTTCTGGCGGCCGCGTACGACCGGATTTTCCGGACACATGGAAGGATCGGCCCATGGCGATGACGGCAGCGGTGAAGGACGAAATCAGCCGGCTCCCCGTCACCCGGGCCTGCTGTCGCAAGGCTGAGGTGTCGGCGATCCTGCGATTCGCGGGCGGACTGCACATTGTGAGCGGTCGGATCGTGATCGAGGCGGAGCTGGACACCGGCATTGCGGCCCGACGGCTGCGCAAGGACCTGCTGGAGATCTTCGGCCACGCCTCCGAACTGGTGGTGATGGCCCCCAGCGGCCTGCGGCGCGGCAGCCGGTACGTGGTCCGGGTGATCAAGGACGGTGAGTTGCTGGCCCGGCAGACCGGGCTGGTGGACGGCCGGGGTCGGCCGATCCGGGGGCTGCCCCCGGCGGTGGTCTCCGGCGCGACCTGTGACGCCGAGGCGGCCTGGCGCGGTGCCTTCCTGGCGCACGGATCGCTCACCGAGCCCGGCCGGTCCTCCTCGCTGGAGATCACCTGCCCCGGTTCGGAGGCCGCCCTGGCGCTGGTCGGCGCGGCCCGCCGGCTCGGCATCCCGGCCAAGGCGCGCGAGGTGCGCGGCGCGGACCGGGTGGTGATCCGCGACGGCGACGCGATCGGCGCGCTGCTCACCCGGCTCGGCGCGCACGAGTCGGTGCTGGCCTGGGAGGAGCGCCGGCTGCGCCGCGAGGTGCGGGCCACCGCCAACCGGCTGGCCAACTTCGACGACGCCAACCTGCGTCGCTCGGCCCGCGCGGCGGTGGCGGCCGGCGCCCGGGTGCAGCGGGCCCTGGAGATCCTCGGCGACGAGGTCCCCGAGCACCTCGCGGCGGCCGGCCAGCTGCGGATGCAGCACAAGCAGGCCTCGCTCGAGGAGCTCGGCGCGCTCGCCGATCCGCCGCTCACCAAGGACGCGGTGGCCGGTCGGATCCGCCGTCTGCTGGCGATGGCCGACAAGCGGGCGCTGGAGCTCGGGCTGCCGAGCACCGAGGCCAACCTGACGGAGGAGATGGCGCTCTCCTGAACCGCGCGTGAACGCATCGCACCGCCGCCCCGGGAGTCCGCGAACTCCCGGGGCGGCGGTGCTTCTTCGCTCGCGCGCCGGTGGATTCGGGCGCCACGCCATAGGGCTTGACGTCGAGGGGATGTGCTCGTGCAACCCCGTGCGAGGTAGGGTCAGTGGTGGTCGGGGACATCCCAATTTCCACGCCGCCGGCACTGCCGGCGCACTCCAGAGGAGATCGGTTCGTGACGATCCGGGTAGGCATCAACGGATTCGGCCGCATCGGCCGCAACTTCTTCCGCGCGGTCAAGTCCCAGGGCGCGGACATCGAGATCGTCGGTGTCAATGACCTGACCGACACCAAGACCCTGGCTCACCTGCTCAAGTACGACTCCATCCTGGGCACGCTGCAGGCCGAGATCAGCCACACCGCTGACAGCATCACGGTCGACGGCCACACCTTCAAGGTGCTTGCCCAGCGCGACCCGGCCGCCCTTCCGTGGGGCGAGCTGGGCGTGGACATCGTGATCGAGTCCACCGGCATCTTCACCAAGGCCGACCAGGCCAAGAAGCACGTCGAGGCCGGCGCCAAGAAGGTCATCATCTCGGCGCCCGCCACCGACGAGGACGTCACGATCGTCATGGGCGTCAACGACGAGAAGTACGACGCCGCGAAGCACACCGTCATCTCCAACGCCTCCTGCACCACCAACTGCGTGGCGCCGCTGGCCAAGGTGCTGAACGAGAACTTCGGCATCGTCAAGGGCCTGATGACCACGGTGCACGCCTACACCAACGACCAGGTCACCCTTGACTTCCCGCACAAGGACCTGCGTCGCGCCCGCGCCGCCGCCCTGAACATCATCCCGACCTCCACCGGTGCCGCCAAGGCCACCGCGCTGGTGCTGCCGGAGCTCAAGGGCAAGCTGGACGGCACCTCGCTGCGCGTCCCGGTCCCGACCGGCTCGATCACCGACCTGGTCGTCACCCTGGAGCGCGAGGTCACCGTCGAGGAGGTCAACGCGGCCTTCCAGAAGGCCTCCGAGGGCTCCCTCAAGGGCATCCTGCAGTACACCGAGGACCCGATCGTCTCCTCCGACATCGTGAACTCGCCGTTCTCCACTATCTTCGACTCGCTGATGACCATGGTCCAGGGCAACCAGGTCAAGGTCTTCGGCTGGTACGACAACGAGTGGGGCTACTCGAACCGCCTGGTCAACCTGACCTCCCTCGTCGGTGGCCAGCTCTGACGCAGCGGAAGCTGACGTGATGTGAGGAGCAGGGCCCGGAACGCGGACACCGCGTCCGGGCCCTGCTCCTGCCCACCCTCACCTTCCCCGGCGGCCCGGCGCTGTGCCGCCCCCCAGCGCCACCCCCCTCTCCCAGGAGAAAAGAAGACCGTGAAGACCATCGAAGACCTCGATGTGGCCGGCCAGCGGGTGTTCGTCCGTGCCGACCTCAACGTGCCGCTGTCCGGCGACACCATCACCGACGACGGCCGGATCCGGGCCGTCGCGCCGACCATCGCCAAGCTGCTGGCGCGTGGCGCCAAGGTGATCGTCGCCTCCCACCTCGGCCGTCCCAAGGGCGAGCCGGACCCGAAGTTCTCGCTCGCCCCGGTCGCTGTGCGGCTCGGCGAGGTCCTCGGCAAGCCGGTCGCCTTCGCGACCGACACCGTGGGGGACAGCGCGAAGGCCACCGTCGCCGCCCTCGGCGACGGCGAGGTCACGCTGCTGGAGAACCTGCGCTTCAACGCCGGCGAGACCAGCAAGGACGACGCCGAGCGCGGCGCCTTCGCCGACCAGCTCGCGGCGCTGGCCGACCTCTACGTCGGCGACGGCTTCGGCGCGGTGCACCGCAAGCACGCCTCGGTCTACGACCTGCCGGCCAGGCTGCCGCACGCGGTGGGCGACCTGATCGCCGCCGAGCTCGGGGTGCTCAAGAAGCTCACCGAGGACGTGGCGCGCCCGTACGTGGTGGTGCTCGGCGGTGCCAAGGTCTCCGACAAGCTCGGGGTGATCGACAACCTGCTGGAGAAGGCCGACCGGATCCTGATCGGCGGCGGCATGGCGTACACCTTCCTCAAGGCCAAGGGCCACGAGGTGGGCATCTCGCTGCTGCAGGAGGACCAGATCCCGGTCTGCCTGGAGTACCTGGCCCGGGCCGAGAAGCGGGGCGTGGAGTTCGTCCTGCCGGTGGACGTCCTGGTCTCCGCGGACTTCCCCGACCTCAAGACGAAGGCGCCGGCCGACTTCCAGGTCGTCGACGCGGACCAGATCCCCGCCGACCAGGAGGGCCTGGACATCGGCCCGAAGACGCGGGAGCTGTTCGTCTCGAAGCTGGTGGACGCGGGCACGGTCTTCTGGAACGGCCCGATGGGTGTCTTCGAGCACCCGGACTACGCCAACGGCACCAAGGCCGTTGCCCAGGGGCTGCTCGACAGCTCCGGGTTCACCGTGGTCGGTGGCGGCGACTCGGCGGCAGCCGTGCGCATCCTCGGCTTCGACGAGAACGCGTTCGGACACATCTCGACCGGCGGTGGCGCGAGCCTCGAATACCTGGAGGGCAAGACCCTCCCCGGTATCGCCGCCTTGGAAGGCTGATACATGAGTGAGCGCCTCCCGCTGATGGCGGGCAACTGGAAGATGAACCTCAACCACCTCGAGGCCATCCAGCACACCCAGAAGCTGGCCTTCGCGCTGGCCGACAAGGACTACGAGGCCGTCGAGGTCGCGGTCCTGGTCCCGTTCACCGACCTGCGCTCGGTGCAGACGCTGGTCGACGGCGACAAGCTGAAGATCAAGTACGGCTCGCAGGACGTCTCGGCGCACGACGCCGGCGCCTACACCGGCGAGGTC
The DNA here is from genome assembly GCF_036242395.1 of Kitasatospora sp. NBC_01266. Lineage (NCBI taxonomy): Bacteria > Bacillati > Actinomycetota > Actinomycetes > Kitasatosporales > Streptomycetaceae > Kitasatospora > Kitasatospora sp. NBC_01266. The sequence continues at coordinate 6,029,384 of NZ_CP108458.1, forward strand.
TCCGCGCCGATGCTGGCCAAGCTGAAGTGCGGCTACGCGGTGATCGGCCACTCGGAGCGCCGCCAGTACCACGGCGAGAACGAGGAGATCGTCAACGCCAAGGTGCAGGCCGCCTACCGCAACGGGATCACCCCGATCCTGTGCGTCGGCGAGCCGCTGGAGGTCCGCAAGGCCGGCACCCACGTCGCGCACACGCTGGCCCAGCTGGACGGCGCGCTGCAGGGCCTGTCGGCCGTGCACGCCGAGAGCATCGTGGTGGCCTACGAGCCGGTCTGGGCGATCGGCACCGGCGAGGTGGCCACCCCCGAGGACGCGCAGGAGGTCTGCGCGGCGATCCGGGGCCGGCTGGCCGAGCTGTACGACGCGGAGCTGGCTGAGAAGGTCCGGATCCTGTACGGCGGTTCGGTGAAGTCCTCCAGTGCGGCGGGCCTGATGGCCAAGCCGGACGTGGACGGCGCGCTGGTCGGCGGTGCCTCGCTGGACGCCGACGAGTTCGTCAAGATCGTGCGTTACCGGGAGCAGGCAGTAGGCTAACGCCCCCGCAGCAACGTAGTCTTTGGGCCGGACCACCTTCCGCGGTGGTCCGGCCCTTCGCCAATGAACGAGAGAGTTGGTCCCGCCGTGGTTCTCGGGTTCTCGATTGCCCTGATCATCTTCAGCCTGCTGATGATCCTCCTGGTGCTGCTGCACAAGGGGAAGGGCGGCGGCCTGTCCGACATGTTCGGCGGCGGTTCGATGTCGGCCGGTGGCGGTTCGGCGGTCGCGGAGCGGAACCTGGACCGGATCACCATCCTCGTCGCCCTCTGCTGGTTCGCCTGCATTGTCGTACTGGGTTTGCTGATCAAGGTCAAGAGCTGATCAGGCCTCAGTTCTGAAGGCGGTGCGGACAGATCCTTATCCGCTCCGTACACTAGGACAACTTGCCACTGTCCGCAGCGGGCGGAAGGTCGGCAGAGCCTGGGCAGACCCAGGCGGTTAAGGGCACGCAGGGAGTCAGACCGTGGCAAGTGGCAACGCCATCCGTGGCAGCAGGGTCGGGGCAGGCCCGATGGGTGAAGCGGAGCGCGGCGAGTCCGCCCCCCGCAATCGGATCTCCTTCTGGTGCGCCAACAAGCACGAGACGCGCCCCAGCTTCGCCGCCGAGGCCGTCATCCCGGACACCTGGGACTGCCCGCGCTGCGGGTTCCCGGCCGGGCAGGACGAGCACAACCCGCCGGCGCCGTCGCGCAACGAGCCGTACAAGACGCACCTCGCCTATGTCCGCGAGCGCCGCACCGACGCCGACGGCGAGGCGATCCTAGCGGAGGCGCTGGCCAAGCTGCGCGGCGAGATCTGAGCCGATTCGTTGTCGAACGCGGGTGATGGACCGTCAGGTCCGCCACCCGCGTTCGGCGTTCCGGGACCTCTCGTTCTGGGGACTAGCGGGGGAGGGGAGCGCGATGACCGCGCGAAGTGAGTGGCTGGAACTGATTCCGCTCGAGGTGGCGCACGCCGAGGAGATGGCCGAGGTGCTCGGCGACCCGGCGCTGCACGCCTTCATCGGCGGTGAGCCGCTGGCCGTCGGGCAGCTGCGGGAGCGCTACGCCCGGCTGGCGGCGGGTTCGCCCGATCCGGCGGAGCGGTGGCTGAACTGGGTGCTGCGGCTGGTCGCCGAGGACCGCCTGGTGGGCACCGTGCAGGCCACCGTGCGGGGCACCGAGGCCGAGATCGCCTGGATCGTCGGCACTCCCTGGCAGGGGCGGGGCTACGCCCGTGAGGCGGTCCGGGTGATGGTCGAGGCGCTGGCCGGGCAGGGCGTGCGGACGCTGGTCGCGCACGTCCACCCGGAGCACCACGCCTCCGCCGCGGTGGCCGCTGCCGCCGGCCTGGCGGTCACCGAGCGGTGGTACGACGGTGAGCGGCGCTGGGAGCTGCGGCGGTAGCTCTTTCGAGGGATTCGGGCCGGCCCTGGTCATGACGAAGGGGCGGTGCGCTCGACGAGCGCACCGCCCCTTCGCCGTTGACGCTCCGTCAGGCGGAGGCCGGAGGATAGAGCTGCGGCGGCAGCTCGGCCGCCGCGGCCCGGTCGAGCAGCCAGAGCGTGCGGCTGGTGCCGTACGCGCCGCAGGCCGGGGCCTGCAGCTCGCCCGGGTTGGACAGGGCCAGCGCCACCGCGTCCGCCTTGTCCTCGCCGGCCGCCAGCAGCCAGACCTCGCGGGCCGCCCGGATGGCCGGCAGGGTCAGCGAGATCCGGGTCGGCGGCGGCTTCGGGGCCCCGCGCACCCCGACCACCGTGCGCGCGGTCTCCCGCACGCCCGGGTGCTCGGGGAAGAGCGAGGCCACGTGGGTGTCCGGGCCGACGCCGAGCAGCAGCACGTCGAAGGCGGGCACCAGGGCGCGGTCCTCGGGACCCGCGGCCTTGGCCAGCTCCTCGGCGTACCGCTCGGCGGCGGCCTCCACGTCGGCGCCGTCCACGCCGTCCGAGGCGGGCATGTAGTGCACCCGCGCCGGGTCGACCGGGACGTGGGCGAGCAGCTCGTCGGTGGCCTGCACCGCGTTGCGCTCCGGGTCGTCCGAGCGCACGAAGCGCTCGTCGCCCCACCACAGGTCGATCCGGGACCAGTCCACCGCGTCCCGGGCCGGCGAGGCGGCGATCGCGGCGAGCAGCGCGTTGCCGTTGCGCCCGCCGGTGAGCACCACGGAGGCCAGGCCCCGGGCGGACTGCGCGTCGACGATCTTGGTGATCAGTCGGGCGGCGGCCGCCTGGGCCATCAGCTCCTTGTCGCGGTGCACCACCAGCTGCGGCACGGGACTCATGCGCCGCTCCGCTTGCCGGCCTTCTTGGCGCCGCTCTTCTTCTCGGCGGCCTTCTTGGTGACCTGCTCGGCGGCCTTCGGGGCGGCCTTCTTGGCGACCTGCTCGGCGGCCTTCCTGGTGCCCGCGGCCTGCTTGGCCGCCGGCGCCTTCCTGGCCGGCGCGGCCGGCGCCTCGGCCACCGGGACCTTGGCGGTCACCCGGGGGGTGGCCACCGCGGCCTCGACCACGGCCGCGGCGGTCGCCTCGGCCACCGCCTCCTCGGTCGCGCCCGTCTCGGGGCCGACCTCCTTGAGACGGTCCACGCCGGTGCGCACGGCGGCGGCGTAGATGGTGTCCTCGTCGAGCCGGCGCAGCTCCTCGGCGATCAGGTCGGCCGTCTCGCGCCGCTTGAGCGCCACCAGCCGGTCCGGTGCGCCGGGGATGGAGAGGGTGCCCATCAGCCCGTCGGGCCGGTCGAGCACGATCTGGCCGTCCTTGCTGTTCAGCCGCACCGCGGTGATGCCCGGACCGTCGGTGACCACCCGCTCGACCGGCGCCCGCAGCCGGTCGTGCAGCCACAGGCCGAGCAGCTCGACGCTGGGGTTGTACGACTCGCCCTCGACCACCGCGGAGGTGATCGTGCAGGGCCGCTGGTCCAGCGCGGCGGCCAGCATCGAGCGCCAGTTGGTGATCCGGGTCCAGGCCAGGTCGGTGTCACCGGGGGTGTAGCTGTCGGCCCGCACGGCCAGCTGGTCGACCGGGGACTCGGCGGTCACCGCGTCGGTGATCCGGCGCTGGGCGATCGCGCCGAGCGGGTCCTGGGCCGGGTGCAGCGGGGCGTTCTCCGGCCACCAGATCACCACGGGGGCGTCCGGCAGCAGCAGCGGCAGCACCACCGACTGGGCGTGCGAGGTCAGTTCGCCGTGCATCCGGAGGATCACGGTCTCCCCGGACCCGGCATCCGAGCCGACCAGGATCTCGGCGTCCAGTCGGGCGCCGGCCCGGGCCCGCGGCGAGCGGCCCTCGCGCCTGATCACCGCGAGGATCCGCGACGGGTGTTCGCGCGAGGCGTCGTTCGCGGACTTGAGGGCGTCGTACGCGCTGCCCTCGTCGGTCACGATCACCAGCGTCAGGACCATGCCGGCCGCGGTCGAACCGCTGGCCCGGCGGGTGTCCATCAACGCGTTGTTGATCTTGCTGGACGTGGTGTCCGTCAGGTCGATCTTCATGGCCGGCGCCAGCTCCTGCCGTCTCGTGCGAGCATCTCGTCCGCCTCGGCCGGTCCCCAGGTGCCGGCCGGGTACTGCGCGGGCTTCCCGTGCTCGTCCCAGTACTTCTCGATCGGGTCGAGGATCTCCCAGGAGAGCTCGACCTCCTGGTGCCGGGGGAAGAGGTTGGCGTCGCCGAGCAGTACATCCAGGATGAGCCGCTCGTACGCCTCCGGGCTCGACTCGGTGAAGGACTCGCCGTAGGCGAAGTCCATCGTGACGTCCCGGACCTCCATCGAGGTGCCCGGCACCTTGGAGCCGAACCGCACCGTGACGCCCTCGTCCGGCTGCACCCGGATCACCAGGGCGTTCTGCCCCAGCTCCTCGGTCGCGTAGGAGTCGAACGGCAGGTACGGGGCGCGCTGGAAGACCACCGCGATCTCGGTCACCCGGCGGCCCAGGCGCTTGCCGGTCCGCAGGTAGAACGGGACCCCGGCCCAGCGCCGGTTGTTGATCTCCAGCTTGATCGCCGCGTAGGTGTCGGTCTTGGACTCGGGGTTGATGCCGTCCTCGTCCAGGTACCCGACCACCTCCTCGCCGCCCTGCCAGCCGGCCGCGTACTGGCCGCGCACGGTGTGCTTGCCGAGGTCCTTGGGCAGCTCCACGGCGCTGAGCACCTTGAGCTTCTCGGCGACCAGGGCCTTGGGGTGGAAGGAGGCCGGCTCCTCGATGGCGGTCAGCGCCATCAGCTGGAGCAGGTGGTTCTGGATCACGTCACGGGCCGAGCCGATGCCGTCGTAGTACCCGGCCCGGCCACCGATGCCGATGTCCTCGGCCATGGTGATCTGCACGTGGTCCACGTAGGACCGGTTCCAGATCGGCTCGAACATCGTGTTGGCGAACCGCAGCGCCAGGATGTTCTGGACCGTCTCCTTGCCCAGGTAGTGGTCGATCCGGAAGACCTCGTCCCGGGGGAAGACCTCGTGGACGACCTTGTTCAACTCCTGGGCGCTGGCCAGGTCGTGGCCGAACGGCTTCTCGATCACCGCACGGCGCCAGGAGCCGGGCGGCGGGTCGGCCAGCCCGTGCTTCTTCAGCTGCTGGACCACGTTGGGGAAGAACTTCGGCGGCACCGAGAGGTAGAACGCGAAGTTGCCGCTGGTGCCCTGCGCCTTGTCGAGGTCCTCGATGGTCTGGCGCAGCGTCTCGAAGGCCTCGTCGTCGTCGAAGGTGCCCTGGACGAACCGCATGCCCTTGGCCAGTTGCTGCCACACCTCCTCGCGGAAGGGGGTGCGCGCGTGGTCCTTGACGGCGTCGTGCACCTCCTGCGCGAAGTCCTCGTGCTCCCACTCGCGGCGGGCGAAGCCCACCAGCGAGAAGCCCGGCGGCAACAGGCCGCGGTTGGCCAGGTCGTAGATCGCCGGCATCAGTTTCTTGCGCGACAGGTCGCCGGTGACGCCGAAGATCACCAGGCCGGACGGTCCGGCGATCCGCGGCAGCCGGCGGTCCGCCGGATCACGCAGCGGGTTCACGGGCAGCTGTGGAATAGCTCCTTGCGTCACCTCGGCCCCCTCCAGGTCGGGAAATGCTCCTGCATTGCTCACTGCTGGGCTCCGCTTTCAGTGCGTCGTGCTGGCGGCGGGTGTCAGTTGCTCTCGGCGGCGAAGGACGCCAGCGAGGCGGTGACGGTGTCCAGCAGCTCCTGCCAGGACGCCTCGAACTTCTGCACGCCCTCGTCCTCCAGCACCTGCACCACGTCGTCGTAGTCGACGCCGGCCGCGGCCAGCGCGTCCAGCACCGCCCGGGCGTCCTCGTAGTTACCGGTGATGGTGTCGCCGTTGACCGGGCCGTGGTCGCCGGTGGCGTCCAGGGTGGCCTCCGGCATGGTGTTCACGGTGCCGGGCGCGACCAGCTCGGTGACGTACAGGGTGTCCGGCAGCGCCGGGTCCTTGACACCGGTGGAGGCCCAGAGCGGGCGCTGCGCGTTGGCGCCGGCCGCCTGCAGGGCCGTCCAGCGCTCGCCGGCCGGCTTCTTGCCGTCCACCGAGCCGAAGACCGCCTCGTACGCCTGGTAGGCCAAGCGGGCGTTGGCCAGCGCGGCCTTGGAGCGCAGCTTGACGGCGTCGCCGCCGATCGCGTCCAGTCGCTTGTCGATCTCGGTGTCCACCCGGGAGACGAAGAACGAGGCGACGGACTGGATCCCGGACAGGTCGATGCCCTTGGCCTTGGCCTGCTCCAGGCCGGTCAGGTAGGCGTCGATCACGGCCTTGTAGCGGTCCAGCGAGAAGATCAGCGTGACGTTGACGCTGATGCCCCGGGAGATCACCTCGGTGATCGCGGGCAGGCCGGCCTTGGTGGCGGGGATCTTGATCAGCACGTTGGGGCGGTCCACCAGCCACGCCAGCTGCTTGGCCTCGGCCACCGTCGGCGCCGTCTGGTGCGCCAGGCGCGGGTCGACCTCGATCGAGACCCGGCCGTCGCGGCCGTTGCTGGCGTCGTAGACCGGGCGCAGCACGTCGGCCGCGTCCCGCACGTCCGCGGTGGTGATCATGCGGACGGCCTCGTCCGTGGTCACCTTGCGGACCGCGAGGTCGCGCAGCTGGGCGTCGTACGAGGAGTCGCCGCTGCCCGCGATGGCCTTCTGGAAGATGGTCGGGTTGGTGGTGACACCCACGACGTGCATGTTCTGGACCAGCTCGGCCAGGTTGCCGGTGTTCAGCCGGGTGCGGCTGAGGTCGTCCAGCCAGATCGCCACGCCTTCGTCGCTGAGGCGCTTCAGTGCGTCAGTCATACTGCTCAGTCCTTAGATCTGTCGGTCAATCAGGAAGCGGGAGAGGCCGCGCGCCCGAGGCACCGTCGCCGGCCGGCTCGGGCGCGCGGCCGGCAGGCCTAGCGGTTGACGGCTTCCAGCGAACGCAGCGACTTGTGCGCGGCGTGCGCCACGGCCTCGGCGGTGATGCCGAACTCCTGGTACAGCACCTGGTAGTCGGCCGAGGCACCGAAGTGCTCCAGGCTGACGATCCGGCCGTGGTCGCCGACCAGCTCGCGCCAGCCCTGTGCGATGCCGGCCTCGACCGAGACCCGGGCCTTGACGGTGGGCGGCAGCACCTGGTCGCGGTAGGCCTGGTCCTGCTCGTTGAACCACTCGACGCACGGCATCGAGACCACCCGGGTCGGGATGCCCTCGGCCTCCAGCGCCTCGCGGGCGGTGACCGCCAGCTGCACCTCGGAGCCGGTGCCGATCAGGATCACCTGCGGCGCGTTGTCCGAGGCCTCGGCCAGCACGTAGCCGCCCTTGGCCGCGCCCTCGGCGGAGCCGAAGACCTCGCGGTCCCAGGTCGGCACGCCCTGACGGGTCAGCGCCAGGCCCACCGGGCCGGGGTGGCTGGAGTAGCGCTCCAGCACGGTGCGCCAGACCACGGCCGTCTCGTTGGCGTCGGCCGGGCGGGCCACCGAGAGGCCCGGGATGGCGCGCAGCGCGGCCAGGTGCTCGACCGGCTGGTGGGTCGGGCCGTCCTCGCCCAGGCCGATCGAGTCGTGCGTCCAGACGTAGGTGACCGGCAGCTTCATCAGCGCGGCCAGTCGGACCGCCGGGCGCATGTAGTCCGAGAAGACCAGGAAGGTCCCGCCGTACACCCGGGTCTTGCCGTGCAGCGCGATGCCGTTCATGGTCGAGCCCATGGCGTGCTCGCGGATGCCGAAGTGGATCGTCCGGCCGTAGGGGTTGGCCCCCTTCAGCGGGTTGCCGGTGGGCAGGAAGGACGAACCCTCGTCGATCGTGGTGAGGTTGGACTCCGCGAGGTCGGCCGAGCCGCCCCACAGCTCCGGGATCACCGCGCCGAGCGCCTTGAGGGTGTCGCCGCTGGCCTTGCGGGTGGCGACGTCCTTGCCGGCCGGGAAGCTGGGCAGCTCCTTCTTCCAGCCGTTCGGCAGCTCGCCGGCCTGGATCCGGTCGAACTCGGTGGCCCGCTGCGGGTTGGCGGCGCGCCACTCGGCGAAGCCCAGCTCCCACTCGGCCCGGGTGGCCTTGCCGCGCTGGATCACGTGGCGGGCGTGGCTGAGCACCGCGTCGCTGACCTCGAAGGTGCGCTCCGGGTCGAAGCCCAGCACCTTCTTGGTGGCGGCGATCTCGGCGTTGCCGAGCGCGGAGCCGTGCGCCTTGGCGGTGTTCTGCGCGTCCGGGGCGGGCCAGGCGATGATCGTGCGCATGCCGATGATCGACGGGCGCGAGGTCTCGGCCTTGGCGGCGGCCAGCGCGGCGGCCAGCACCTGCACGTCGATGTCGCCGTTCGCCTTCGGGGCGACCCGCTGGACGTGCCAGCCGTACGCCTCGTAGCGCGCCAGCACGTCCTCGGAGAAGGCGGTGTGGGTGTCGCCCTCGATCGAGATGTGGTTGTCGTCGTAGATCGCGACCAGGTTGCCCAGCCGCTGGTGGCCGGCCAGCGAGGAGGCCTCGCCCGAGATGCCCTCCTCCAGGTCGCCGTCGGAGACGATCGCCCAGATGGTGTGGTCGAACGGCGAGTTGCCCGCCTCGGCCTCGGGGTCGAACAGGCCGCGCTCGTAGCGGGAGGCCATCGCCATGCCCACGGCGTTGGCGATGCCCTGGCCGAGCGGACCGGTGGTGGTCTCCACGCCGGCCGTGTGGCCGTGCTCGGGGTGGCCGGGGGTGCGGCTGCCGTGCACCCGGAAGGACTTCAGGTCGTCCAGCTCCAGGCCGTAGCCGGAGAGGAAGAGCTGGGTGTAGAGCGTCATGCTGGTGTGGCCGGGGGACAGCACAAAGCGGTCACGACCCACCCAGTTCGGGTCGGTCGGGTCGTGTCGCAGGAAGCGCTGGAAGATGAGGTAGGCCGCGGGGGCGAGGGCCATCGCCGTCCCGGGGTGGCCGTTCCCGACCTTCTGCACCGCGTCCATGGCCAGTACCCGGGCGGTGTCGACAGTCCGCTCATCCAGCTCGGACCACTCGATTGCGTTCGTCGGCATCGTGCTCACCCTTCTCAGGGCTCCTTCCGTATTGAGGTATGACCCCGTGAAGGGACCGGTCAGCCACGACACTGTGGGCCTGACGCTGTTTCGTTAGTGCCGGTCACGGAGGGTTGATCCCGCTGCTGCGGCCGAGCCTACCGTCCGGGCCGTGGCCCGCCTTCCGTACCGCGACAACCGGGAGTTTCGGGTGGCGATTCCCGTTCGTACTGAGTGCAATACGTCGTTACCGCCCGTACCACCTTGGACCGTTTTGTCCGGTCATGTCCCTCGATGGCCCCGGCTCCTCGCCCGCTCACCCGCGGGAGTGCGGCCCGGCCCCGTCAGCGGACCCCGGGGCGGATCGGGAGATATGCACCGTCTAAGGTGGCGTGGTACGCGCAGCGTGAACGGATTCACGAGCAATCGAGCCGGGGACGCCTGCGAAGATTCATCTTCAGTTGGGGTGTTCGTGACCGCCGTTGAATCCCGCCCCGCCGGGGTCCTCGGGACGACCCCCGCGCACCGGCCGCTGGGGGCCCGTGTCGGGGCATTCGTCGCACTGACCAAGCCTCGCATCATCGAGCTGCTCCTGATGAGCACCGTTCCGGTGATGTTCCTGGCGCAGCGCGGGGTGCCAAACCTCCTGCTCGTGCTGGAGGTCGTCGTCGGGGGGTACCTCTCCGCCGGCGGCGCCAACGCGCTGAACATGTACATCGACCGCGACATCGACGCGGTGATGAGCCGCACCGAGCGCCGGCCGCTGGTGACCGGGATGGTCTCGCCGCGTGAGGCGATGGTCTTCGGCATCAGCCTGGGTGTGGTCTCCACGTTGTGGCTGGGCTACTTCGTCAACTGGCTGGCCTCCGGGCTGGCGCTGGCGGGGTTCCTCTTCTACGTGTTCGTCTACACGCTCGGCCTCAAGCGGCGCACCGCGCAGAACATCGTCTGGGGCGGCATCGCCGGCTGCATGCCGGTGCTGGTCGGCTGGGCGGCGGTGACCGGGTCGCTGAGCTGGGCGCCGTTCGTGCTCTTCCTGGTGATCTTCTTCTGGACGCCGCCGCACTACTGGCCGCTCTCCATGAAGGTCCGCGACGACTACGCCAAGGCCGGCGTGCCGATGCTGCCGGTGACGGCGGGCAACCTGGCGGTGGCCCGACAGATCGTCATCTACTCCTGGGTCATGGTGGCCGTCTCGCTGGCCCTGTGGCCGCTGGCGCACACCAGTTGGCTCTACCCGGTGTCGGCCGTGGTGCTGGGGGCGCTCTGGCTCAAGGAGGCGCACGGCCTGCACGCCCGCGCCAAGTCCGGTGTGGTCGGGGCCAAGCTCAAGGAGATGCGGCTGTTCCACTGGTCCATCACCTACTTGACGCTGCTGATGGTCGTGATCGCGATCGACCCGTTCGTCAGGTAGTCGGTTTCGTCAGCTGGTCGGCTTCGTCGGGTAGTCGGACCCGGAACGGCCCTGGTGTGTCGCGGACACGCCGGGGTCGTTCGCTTTTTCCCCGTGCTGTGGCAGGCGGCACATGGGCGCACCGTCGCGAGTTCCGCTACTCGTGGGTAGCATGCCGGACATGAGCAGCGCAGAGACCCCCGCCCCCGCCGCCGTGGACGCCCGTGCCGAGCGCCGGGCCAAGCGCATCGCCAAGAACCTGACCGCGTTCACCGCGCAGCACGGCGGCACCGCCGACGGCGTGGTGGAGTACGTGGGCCGGGACGCCACCCGGATCGTGCTGGTCGGCCAGGACGGCGCTTGGGGCGACCAGGTGGCGCCCAGCTACGCGGTGGGCCGCCGGGCCGCCGAGCTGGCCGGGGTCACGCTGCACGACTCCTTCGAGGGTGAACTCGCCCTGAAGGTACGCACCGGCCCGTACGAGTGGAAGCGGATGGCGGGTATCCAGATCGGCGGCTGACGCTGCCGAGCCGGATCCGCCGGCCGGTACGGACGGTACGGACAAGGCCCTGACCCCCCGGTGCGGTGGGAGTCAGGGCCTTGCCGTGTGTCGGTGTCCTGCTGTGTGCCAGTGCTTCGCGGGGTTCAGACCGCGGCCTGGGCCTCCTGCGCGGCCTGGGCCGGCAGCGTGTCGGCCGGCTCGGCTGCGGCGCCCTCCCGGACCCGCAGCGCCAGCGGGACGCGCAGCACGGCGATCCAGGTCAGCGTGGCGCCGAGCATGTGCAGGCCGACCAGCAGCTCCGGCGCGTCGGTGAAGTACTGCACGAAGCCCAGCACGCCCTGCGCCATCAGCACCACGAACAGCTCCCGGGCCCGGGCCCGGGCGGCCGGCGGGGCCTTGACGGCGGCCAGTACGAAGATCACCGCGAGCGACAACCCGACCGTCACGCAGGCGAAGTCGGTGTGCAGCTGGGCCAGCCGGTCGTAGCTGATCGGGATCCGCGGCACGTCGCTGGAGTCGCCCGGGTGGTGCCCCGCGCCGGTGACCAGCGTGCCGGCCACCACCAGCGCACCCGTGGCGGCCACCAGCACGTGGCTCAGCTGCCTGACCGGCCCGCCGACCAACGCCCGGGGCGGCCCGTCACCCTCCTTGGCCCGCTCCCAGGTCACCAGCGCCACCCAGACCAGCGCCAGCGCCGAGAGCATGTGGCAGGCCACCACGTACGGGTTGAGCTTGACCAGCACGGTGATCCCGCCGAGCACGGCGTTGCTCATCACCACCCAGAACTGCCACCACCCCAGCCGGGTCAGCGACCGCCGCCACTCGGTCGAGCAGCGCGCCGCCAGGATGGCCCAGCCGATCGCCGCGCAGAGCACGTAGGTGAGCATCCGGTTGGTGAACTCGATGATCCCGTGGAAGCCCATCGCCGGCGTGGGCGTGATGCTGTCCCCGGTGCAGGTCGGCCAGGTCTTGCAGCCGAGCCCGGAACCGGTCAGCCGGACCGCGCCGCCGGTGACCACGATGACGACGCTCATCACCAGCGCGGCGAGGGCGGCCCGCCGCACCATGGAGGCGGACGGGTGCCAGCGCTCGGCCAGCAGGGAGAAGGGGGTACGCACCGGTTCATCCTAGGTTGCGCGCTTGCCGATCTTGCGGCGGGGGGAACGTCGGGGGTCGGCGGGTCGGCGCGGCGGTCGGGGATGCCGAAGCTGTCAGGTGCGGCCCACGATTTCCACGTCGGTAGCCGGATGTGCACTGCGCAGCAGGGCGAGGAGTTGTGTGCCAAAACCCGGTCCATCGCTGTGGACAGTCACCAGCACCGTCCCCTCGACGCGCGCGAACGACGAGTTGCCCGACTGGATCGCGTGCCAGATCCCGTTCCCAAGGCTCCTGCACTCTCCGCCTCCTCCCGAGGACATGAGGACGGCGCACGGCGTCCCTGCCGCAGGGCGTGCCTCGAGATAGGCGACCGGGCCGTCGTTCCAGGATCCGTCGTCTGCCAGAAACCCGACAGAGACGGCTCCGTTCGAATATTCGTAGTCATCGGCGTCGTATCCACTGAGGCTCGCCTGGAGAAGCAGATCGCGTGGTGGATGGCCAATTCGGGCCAGGGCAGCCGCAGTCTCGCGTGCGACGATGACCGGCCTGACCACGGGCCAGGACAGGACCAGCAGGCTGGCTGCCGCTGCGCCCGGAACCAGGTAGCGCGGCCAGACCAGAGCTGTGCAGACGGCGACGGCAAAGGCGAGGCCCAGGCCGATCCTGGTCAGGGACACCTCGTCGATCGTCTCGCCCGGGGGCAGGAACCAGTCGTCCGGAAGAAGCCAGGGGGTCGAAGCAAGGGTGACCGCCGCGCCGAGGAACGCGGGGTTTCCTCGATGGGATCCCACTGGAGATCTGACTGCCGCGTAGGCCCTGACCGCCAGTGCCACGGCTATCCCCGTGCGCACGACTGCCCAGCAGAGGTCCTGGATCTCCACGGCACCTTCGACGGCAGCCTTCACGGACATCAGGAGCGGTCCGGTAAGAAAGACTGACAATAGAACCCTGGTGGCAACGGCGCGTGTTGACAGCTTCATTCTCGACTCTCCGTTTTCAACGCGGCACCCCACGCATCGCCCGCGCCTGCCGGGCCGAGCGGACCTGGAGAGCCCCAGCGGTGTCGCGGAGACGACGGCGGCGCTGACGCCGAACACGTAGCGCCAGCTCGGCCCCCGGCCACGGGATGGTCGGTCTGGCCGTGCGTGTTCCTGGGTCGGAGCACATGATCAGGCGAAGGTCGCTCCCTTGAAGACCAAGTCAGAGTCCGCGAATGAGGGCCACGGACAAGGCGATGTCGAGCACGATCAGCAGGATCATTCCAACGCCCGCGATCCGGCCCCGGCGCTCGAGTTCGCGGTACTGCGGGTGGCGGCGCCGGGCGGCAGGATCTTTCGCAGACGGCAGGTCTGCTGGAAGTTTTCCCATCCAGAGCAGTGGAATGGCTGCCAGGGTGAAGATCGAGGCGCCGAACCACAAGGAGCCCTTTGAGCTGTGCCCGATGGCCACCCAGCCCGTGAAAAGTATTGCCGAGAAAGCGATGGATCGTCCTCCCGATCCCCTCCGGACCTGCGGTGGAAGAATTCTGAGCAGGACTGCGGAAAACGCTATAAATCCCGTTGCCGCTAGGGTCCATAGAGCCCAGAGGGGGAACGAGTTCAGATCGATCCGGGAATCAGCAAGAAGCATGACATCGTACTATACGCCGCAATCCAGGCTGTGGCCAGCATCGAGCGTCCATGAAGTGGGCCGTCTCGGTCGCCTGGCCGTGGAGCCGAAAGGTTACCGTTGCCTGCAAAGGTCTCTGGGTCCGCAGCAATGGTGATTGTCAGGGCTCATGTTCCTGCTGATCCTGCCCTTGGACACCGTGATGTGACCAGTGGAGCGTGGCCCCGCTGCTCGGCGGATAGCAGATTTGTGTCGGGCGGGCGCTGCGGGTGTGAGCTGTCAGCTCATCGCTCAGAGTTTTCCCGGTGGCTCCTCGGGGGAATCGGGGAGTGCCGGCCAGGGGCTCGTGCCGATGGCGGCCTGGGTGGATGCGTCTGGCGGGCTCCGGGCCTGTCCGAATGAGAGGAACGGGGTAGACCCGGAGCCTGACGCTCTACATCAGCCTGCCCAGTTGAAGCCGGTGGTCAGACTCAATGGATTCCAGGACTTTTCACCGATATTCGTAGCCTCCCCTTCGGCTGCGCCGATTCCGTTGACCACTTGGTCGAAGGTGTTGGCATATCCGGCCGCCAGGCTCGCTATAGTAGACGCCTTTGCGGCTTCCGGAAGTGCAGCCCTGGCAGCAAGCCCGCTCGCTCTCAGTGATGGATTTCCAGAGTTCTTCAGCTTGGCTATCGCTGTGAGTGCTTGCGTGTCGCGGACGGCAGATGTGGCGGCCCTTGCTCGCAGGATGGAACGTACGGACGTTCCGAAGCCAGCCGCGCCCAGCAGCGTGCCGCCGAGATCGGCATAGGTTTGCCATTTATCGAACGCGCCCGTTCCGTCATTGGTCAAGTCTGTGACGACATTCCAGGCGCTCCCGGCCGTGGCTAGTCCGTCCACGGTGAGAGAGAATCCAGCGGTGATGACGTCGAGGCCAGGGACCTCGGCCGTGGCGATCGCAAGGACGGTCGCGGCCGGTGCGATGCTCCCGGCGACATTGAGCGCCCCATGCAAATCATGGCCAAGACAGCCAAGGAAACCCTTGCACCTGGGCTTCTTGGCAGGTTGCGGCGCACGGTGCGATGGACTGCGATACGACGCATCCGTCGGAGTGGCGGCCGGAACGGATTCTGGGACCGGATCGTGGTAACCCGGCTCGGAGCGGATTTCGTTGACGTTCTGCTGCAGCTGTGCGGAGTTGCCGCCCTGTGCGCCGGTATCGGGGTCGTACAACCTTTGACCCGTCGGGTCGGCACCGGTCACAGGATCATTGCCGGCATAGTCATAGCCGTTGATCTGGGTGGGGTCGCCGATTTCGAACAGAGGGTCACTGCTCAGGAATCGCCCCGAGAGCGGGTCGTAGACGCGGGCGCCGAGGGTTTCGAGGCCGGTGGCGGTGTCGTTGTGGCCGTTGACGTAGCCGTTGTCGTCGGGCCAGTTGGTGGGTGTGGTGCCGCGGGCCTGGCCGAAGGGGAGGTACTGGCGGCGGGTGACGGCCTGGGTGGTGGAGTTGATGGCGAGTTGGTCGGTGCCCTGGCGGTCGGGGGCCAGGTAGTCGACGGTGCCGCTGCTGGTGCGGGCCGCGATCGTCTTGCCGCCGACGGTGTAGGTGCGGGTGCCGCTGACGGTCTGGGTGGTGGTGTTCAGGACGAGTTGGGCGTCGCCGGCGTAGAGGGTGGTGCTGCCGGGGTCGCGTCGGATGAGTTGGTTGCCGTCGGCGTCGTAGACGAAGGTGCTGGTGCCGGCTGTGCTGGTGTCGGTGGCGAGCTTGCCCTGGTCGGTCCAGGTGAGGCTCTGGTTGCCGAGGGTGCCGCCGGTGATGCCCGTGGTGTTGCCTGCGGCGTCGTAGGTGTAGGAGGTGGTGTCGGCAGTGGAGTTCGGGCCGGTGGCCGTGGTACCGGTGAGGGTGTGGGGCTGGTCGCTGCTCGAAGCGGCGGTGGGGTAGGCGTAGTTGGTGGTCGTGTCGTTGCTGGTGTTGCCGGTGGTGTCGTGGTCGGTCTGGGCGAGCCGGTTGCCGGCCGCGTCGTAGGACCAGGACTGCCAGTAGGGGGCGACGGGCCCGCCGACGGTGCTGCTGCTGCCCGGTGAGGGGGTGGCGGCGCAGGCGTCGGTGGCGGTCCAGGCCTGCTGGATGCGGGTGGCGTAGTCGTACTGGAAGCACTGGGTGTCGACGGTGGTGTCGGCGTTCTGCTTGTCCGTGGTGGAGGTGAGCAGGTCCGCGCCCTTGGAGACGGTGGAGTTACCGAAGCCGTAGCTCAGGTCGTCGACGACGCCGGAGGCGGTGGAGGCGTTGGTCTGGATGTCGGTGATGTTCCGGGTCTGCGGGTCGTAGGTGTAGGTGGACCAGACCTGGCTGGTGCTGGGGCCGAAGGTGTACTGGAGGGGCTGGCCGTACTCGCTGTAGCCGACAGCGCTGACGTAGTTCCAGGAGGCGCCACCGGAGGAGCTGAGTGTGGTGGGTTCGCCGAACTGGTCGTAGCCGTAGGTGAGGTTCTCGGCGGGGAGGCCGCCTTCGGCGGGGTCGTTCTGGTTGGTGAGGTTGCCGGTCAGGCTGTAGCCGTAGGTGGTGGTGAAACCGGCGGCGGGGACCAGGGCGGTGCCTTCGCCGGTGAGGGTCATCCGGGTGGCGGCGGGCTTGCCGAGGTTGTTGTAGCCCAGGACGGAGCTGGTGTAGGTGTCGCCGGCGGAGTACGAGGTGGTGGCCGTCGGCAGGCCCTTCTTCACCGTGTCGTAGGTCCAGGCGGCGAGCTTGTTGCTCGTGGAGAGGGTCTGGGTGGTGGTGGTGTCGTAGGCCGCGGTCCTGCGGCCGTCGAGGTCGTACGTGAAGGTGGTCTGCTTGCCGCGGGCGTCGGTGGAGCTGGTCTCCTGGCCGGCGGCGTCGAAGCTGGTCTGGCCGTGGCCGGTGTCGGGGTCGTAGGCGTCGGTCTGCTGGCCGAGCAGGTTGTAGTTCCAGGACCAGCTGTTGCCGGCCGGGTCGGTCTCGGTGGCCTGTTGGTCGGCCGGGGTGTAGGCGTACTTGGTGTCGGTGTAGTCGGAGGCGGGGTCGTTGACGTAGTCCGCCGGGACACCCGACTTGTACTGGATCAGGTCGGTCTTGCGCCCGCGGGCGTCGGTGACGGTGGTGGTGGCGGTTCCGCCGGCCGGCGGGACGGTGGTGGTGAAGTTACCGCCGTAGGTCGTGGTGGTCTGCCAGGTCTGGGTGCCCAGCGCGTAGGCGATGCCGGCGGTCTGGCGGCCGGCGCTGTCGTAGCTGTAGCCGGTCTCGGACGGGACTTGGCCGACCTGCGCCTGGACGTAGCTGGTGGAGACCGCGGACGAGTTGTAGTACGGGTCGGTGGTCTCGGACTGCCAGCCGTCCGTGTTGTAGATCGTGTCGGTGATGGTGCGTCCGCCGTCGACGGTCTGGGTCTGGGCCTCGCGTGCGCGGAGCAGTGCGTCGTAGAGGACCTCGGTCTGCCGGTAGCTGGAGTCGTCGTTGAGCGCGTAGGTGTCGACGATCGACGGACCGCTGTTGGAGACGGTGTACGTGTACTTGAGGTTGGGCGGGTTCGGCGCGGCCTCGCCGGGCTCGTAGACGGCGGTGAGGCGGCCGAGTGCGTCGTACTGCTCGGTGGTCACGTACGCGGCCGGGTCGGTGGCGACCAGTGGCAGGTCGCGCAGCGGGTCGTAGCTGGTCGTGGTGGTGTGGCTCATCGGGTCGGTGACCGCGACGCTGGTGGGCTCGGCGCCGGTGGCCGGGGTGTAGGCCGTGCTGGTCTTGCGGTTCAGCGCGTCCGACACGGCGGTCGGGCGGCCGTACTGGTCGACCGTGGTGGTCTGGGTGGTGGTGTAGACGGGGGTGCTGCCGTTGTAGGAGGAGGCCTTCTGCGTCATCGTCTCGTCGCCGACACTCGGCGCGGCGCCGAGGGTGGTCGAGGAGTCGTAGAAGGTCAGATCGTCGCTGACGATGTTGGCCGGAACGCTCGGTGTGGTGGCGCAGTTGACCGAGACGGTCTTGGTCTCGGCGGGCTTGTCGAGGATCCAGGCCGAGGTGTTGTCGGCGTAGCTGACGGTGGTGCACAGGTCGTCGGCCGTAGTGGAGGTGTCGCCCTGGTCGTTGGTGGCGGTGACCCGGCCGTAGGCGTCGTGGGTGTAGTCGGTCTCGGTGTTGCGGGTGCCGCCGGCGGCCAGCGTGGTGTAGACCTTGGTGTCCGCGGTGCCGGTGAGGAACGCCTGCTGCGAGGGTAGTCCCCCGCTGAGGGCGTGGGTGGCGGTGGCCGACGAGGACCACGGGTCGGTGACCGTGTCGGTGACGGTCGCGCTGCCGTTGAAGACCTGCGTCTCGTAGGTCAGGCCGGCGAACTGGTCGGAGTCGGTGACGGCCGGGTCGCCGCGGGAGTCGGTGACGGTGGCGCTGCGGGTGCCCGAGTTGGGCAGCGTGTCGCCGTTCATGCCGCGGAAGTAGGTGTACTGGGTCTTGGTGACCGGGTCCGGGGCGGTGCCGGTGGAGACGATCATGCCCTGGTAGCCGCGCCACTGGTCCCAGGTGCGCTGGGCGGCTGAGGTGAGCGGGTTGTCGTTGTAGTGCCAGGCGGGTGTGCCGACCGGGGTGTAGCTGGTGACGATGGTGTCGTTGGCCGAGCCGCCGGTGGGGTCCTGCTCGGTCACGTTGGTGACGACGAACTTGTTGAACCAGTCGAGCATCGGGGACGTCTGGCCGGTGGGGGTCCAGTAGTCGGGGAAGCAGAGCGAGGTGTTCTGCGACGGGTCGGACGGCGTGCCGCTCGCACAGCCCGGGGACGAGTAGTTGACCGTGATCGTCTCGCCGGTCTCGGTGGTGATGCCGGTCAGGCGCTGGCGGGTGAGCGGGGTGTATCCGTTGGTCAGGTTGACCCGGTTGGCGAGCGGTCGGCCGGTGAAGGTGACCGGCGGCATCGGGATGGCACTGCTCGAGCCGCCGGCGCTGGTGTCCTGGCCGGTGTGGGTGATGGAGCTCAGCCACAGTGACGGGGTGGTGGAGTCACCGGTCGGGGGGAAGGAGTAGGTCAGCGCCCAGGAGTCGACCGGGGTCTCGGTGGTGCCGACCAGCGCGTCGGTCTGGATGCCCGTCAGCTCGTACTCGGTCCAGAAGGACGGGCTCTGCATCTGGCAGGCGGCTCCGGCGGCGCAGTTGAGGTCGTAGGGGATGTCCGGCCAGCTCGTGGCCGTCGAACTGTTCAGGGTGGACAGGGCGCAGCCGGTGGGGGAGGTGCTGCAGCGCCCGTTGACGCTGAAGGAGACCTGCCCGGCGGGCTGGGTGGAGTAGACCTGGCCGGCCCGCTGACCGTACTGGATCGTGGAGAGGTAGCCGCCGCGAGTGTAGGTGGCGGTGGCGGTGCTGCCGTTGTCGGCGGCGTAGGAGTTCTGCTCGGTGGTGTAGAAGTACGAGACGGCGTCCTGGTGGGTGTCCACCACGTAGTCGAGGTTCCACCGGTAGGCCTGCTGGCACCAGGAGTTGGCGAACGTCGCGTTGTAGCACGGCTGTCCGGCCGCGGTGGCGTAGACGGGCTCGGTCCACACGGAGTTGGTGGTGGTGTTGCCCGAGGTCCAGCCGGGCAGTTGGTTCAACCCGAAGTAGTACTGCGTGCCGTCAGTCGTGGTGACCCGGAAGTACTCGCCGTTCTGGGCGCCGTTGGTCGCACCGGTGAGGTACTCGACGCGTTCGTTCGAGTCGTCCTGTGCGACGTACGTGCCGGTGGCGTCGTCCTTGACCAGGGTGGTGGAGGAGCCGTTGAGCGAGAGCGTCAGGGAGTTGTTGTTCGACCAGCAGTTGTCCCCGGTCTGCGTCGGGCCGGCCGGGTTCTGGCTGCAGGAGGAGTAGGACCGCTCGATGAACGACTCGGGCAGCTGCCACCCGTCACCTACCAACGACGCCTGGTTGTTGGTCGAGGAGGTCAGCCCGTCCACGGACTGGGAGTCGTAGGACAGGTCCAGCTTCGGCTGGAGTCCGCCCGGTACGGCCGGTGCGGAGAACGGATAGCTCCAGGTGAAGGCATCCGAGGAGCCGCCCGCCTGCCAGGCGCCGGACGCCTTGAGGCTGGTCGCGGTGAAGTCCCCGCCACCGCTGCCCGCGCTGGATGAGGTGGTCGCGGCTGCGGCCAGCACCATCGGCTGGGCTGCGGCTGTGGCTGCGAACTGCGCCGAGTCCGCCGACAGCGCCCCGACATGGGCTGTCCCGGAGGCGTGCGGTGCGGCGGGCGGGATGCTGAGGTCCGCCTCCAGGGTCTGGCTCTTGACGTCGTTGTGGAAGACCACTGGAGTCTCGGTGCGGCAGCTCGCCAGCTGAGGAGTGGTCAGGGAGCAGGCCGGCAGCTGGACCAGGGCCAGCCGCTGCCCCCAGTCGCCGCCGAAGGCGTCCTGGAACTGGCGGTACGACAGCGACAGATGGGCGGGGCCGGCGGCGGTGCCCGAGTCGCTGCGCTGTAGGGACAGCAGGGCGCCCTTCACTCCGGCTGCCGCGGCGGCGGCTTGGGGCGCCACGGTCACGTGCACGCTGGAGGGGGCCGACTGCGCGGCGGTCGCGGCGGCTGCCGCAAGCGGGGCCGCCGGCGGGTGGGCGGCAGCACTCAGCTGTACGGGCAAGGCCGCCGCCTGCGCCGTGCCCGTGACGGGTGCGTTGACTCCGCTCAACTGCACGTCAGCGGAGCCCGAGGGCCAGTCGGCCTTGGGTGCCTGCCACTGCGGCATCGCCGGCGGCTTCTGATAGTGGCTCTTGACCGGCGTCACGGGGATCGACTTGTCGTGGCGGACGGCGGGCGCCTTCTGCGGGCCCGCCTCGGCTGCCATCGCAACCGGAGCAACCACTTGTCCGGCTATCACCACGAACCCGGTGGCCATACCCAGGAAGAGCCCGCGTTTGGGGCGCCTCCTGGTTGGTCGTATCTCCCCGTTACCTCTGCTGCGACCTATCCCCAGCGACACAATACCCCTCCGTCGTCAAATCGACCATAAGTTTCCTACGGTCGGCCCGGGACGCTATCAGAGGGAAACCATCCGGGGATATGGCGCGTCTTGTAGGTATAGCCGGTGGCGTTCGCGAGCGGGCTTTAAGTGTGCTAACCAGCACCGGACATGACGAATGATCATAGTTGTTCGAGATGCTTACGATCGGTATCTTTCCGCCTCTCATCAGGGCAGATCAGACGATATCGACCGGCCTTGCCGGGCGGGCCTGCGGAAACGTATCGTCACGGTTTGCAAACTCGTCCGAGGTTGCTTCCGGGCAATTCCCTAAAGGGTGGGGTAAAAGATATCAATGGACGGTAAAAAAAGAAATGCTCCGGGGAGTCTGATTATTCGAAGGCAGGCGGTCGTAGCGGCGACGATGGCTGTTGTCGCCTCGGCCGCCCTCGGTACCGCGCCGGTCGCGCTGGCGTCACCGGCAAGCCCCGTGGTGGGCTCGGGTGCGCCGATCGGGCATCCGGTTCCGGTGCCGCAGCCGCCCGCCGCGGCACAGCCGAAGAACCTGGCGCCGATGGAGGATGGTCAGGGGCCGACAGCCGCGCAGCAGGCGGCGATGACGGCCGCGGTGGCGCAGGCGCACAGCACGGGCAAGCCGGTGGTGGTGGATGCGTTGACCACCGAGACGCAGGAGACCGTGGCGCAGCCCAAGGGCGGGTTCGCGCTGACCAGCAACCCCAAGCCGGTGCGGACGAAGAAGGACGGCGCCTGGACCGCGGTCGACACCACGTTGCGCAAGGGGGCTGACGGCACGCTGGCGCCCGCCGCGACGGCCTACGGTGAGGTGCGGTTCTCCGGGGGTGGCAAGGGTCCGCTGGCGGTGACCACCTCCGGTGGCACCAGCTACACCGTCAACTGGCCTGCCGCGCTGCCCGTTCCGACGGTCAGTGGCAGCACCGCGACCTATCCGGAGGTGCTGCCGGGCGTCGACCTGGTGCTGTCGGCCACCGACGGCGGCGGATTCAGCGATGTCCTGGTCGTCAAGAACGCGCAGGCCGCCAAGAACCCGGCGCTGGCATCCCTCAAGCTCGCCACCTCGGTCAGCGGCGGAAAGCTTGTCAACTCCAAGGCACAGGACGGGATATCCATTGCCGGTGCCGATGGTGCGACGCTGGACTCGGCCACGCCGCTGATGTGGGACTCCAACACCGCGCTGCCCGCCGCTTCGCCGGCCAAGGGCGGGGCGGTGAGCGCCATGACGCAGAGTCAGGCGGCGGCGGCGAAGGTCGCTCCTGACGCGTCGGACGTGGCGCATCCGGGTGCGGCCGCCCACATCTCGCTGGTGCGGACCAAGGCGAGCGCCGATTCGCTCACCCTGGTGCCGGACGCCAAGCTGCTGGGTGATCCGGGAACGGTGTTCCCGGCCTACCTCGACCCGACGTTCAACTGGCACCCGACCTCGACCGGCAACCCCGCCTTCGACGAGGTCAAGCAGGGTTCGCCGTGCAACGGCAGCTCGCTGTTCGACAACACCGGCTCCGCGGGCGACGGCGGACAGCTGGGCGTGGGCGTCAACGGCTGGAGCACCTGCCGGGGCGCCATGCGTACCTACTACCAGTGGCAGTTGCCAACTGTCATGTGGGGTGCGGACGTCCAGTCCGGGACGGTCAACGCCACCAAGGTCTACTCCGCGTCCTGTAGTGAGAACCCCACGGTCGACCTGCACTGGGCCGGCGGCATCGGTTCCGGCACCAGCTGGAACAACCAGCCCGGCTACGGCGGCGTCGTCTCCAGCACCTCGTTCGGCCCCTCCTACAACGCCTCCTACTGCCCCGGCAACGGCTCGGTCACCCACGGCCTGGACGTCACCGGGGCGATGCAGCAGTCCGCCGCCGGCCACTGGGGGCAGTTCACGGGCGTACTCACCGAGGACGGTTACGAGTCCTCCAACAACGACCTGGGTTTCTCCCGGTTCTCGGACAACCCGACCCTGCAGATCGAGTACAACCAGCACCCCAACACCCCTGGTGCGAGCGACCTGTCCGCGGTGACCGGCGCGGACAACGCCGGCTGTGCGTTGAACACGCCCTACCCGCTGATCGGCAAGACCATCGCCTCCAACACCCCGGTGCTGCGCTCGGTGGTCTCCGACCCGGACGGCGACTCGCTGCAGGCCACCTTCAAGTACTGGGTCGACGGCTCCTCCACCAGCGCCACCGGGCTGTCGGGGGACAACCTCGGCTCGGGCAGCACGGCGATGTACTCGCTGCCGTCCTCGTTCGTCTCCTCGCTCACCGACGGCCAGACCGTCGACTGGCAGTCCGAGGTGACCGACGGTGAGGCCTGGTCCAGCTGGTCACCGGTCTGCCACTTCACCGCGTACCCCACCGGACCCGACAACCCCACGGTCGCCGCCAACAGCACCTTCCCGAACACCGACAACGGCGGCTTGAAGGGCGCGGCGGCGGGCACCACGACCACGTTCGCGATCAACAGCTCCATTGACGGCGGTGCCCCCACCACCAAGGTCATCTACGGCCTGGACCAGCAGCCGGCCACCAGCAACACCCCGGCCAACGAGACCGCCACTGTCGCCAGTTCCGCGGCGGCGACGCCGGCCGGGCGGTGGCTGATGAACGACAACACCGGCAACACCGGCAATGACTCGGCTGGGGGTCATCCGGTCACCTTCCAGGCCGGCAGCAGCTGGAGCGGGGACAGTACTCGCGGGACTGTTGTCAGCTTCAACGGGAGCAATGGCTACGGTGCCACCAGTGGACCGGTGCTGAATACCAGTCAGAGCTTCAGTGTCGCCGCCTGGGTCAAGCTCAACAGCTTGAGCAGCGGCACCGCCATCGTCTCCCAGTCGGGCACGAACGCCTCCAACTTCTTCCTCTACTACTCGCCTTGGGCCCACTCGTGGGCCTTCGCCATCAACTCGGCCGACGCCACCACCAACAGCATGACCGCCATCTACGGCCCCAATTCGGGCTCCAGCAGCCCGCAAACGGGTGTCTGGGCGCAGGTCGCGGGCGTCTACAACGCCGGCACCCAGCAGATGCAGCTCTATGTCAACGGCACCCTGGCCGCCAGCGGCGCCTACACCGGTACGACCTGGAACGCTGCCGGCGCTCTGCAGGTCGGGCGTGACATGTCTTCGGGCAGCTACACCAACTACGCCAACGGCTCCATCAGTGATCTGCAGGTCTACCAGCGCGCTCTGACCGCCGACGAGGCGGCCACCATCAACTCCTCCGCCAGTGTGTCGATCACCCCGCTCTCGGCCGGCCCCCACACCCTGTGGGCCGCAGCCACCGACGCCGCCGGTGACCTGTCCGGCATGACCGCCTACCGTTTCCTGGCCGCCGGCGACCCCAGCAAGCAGTGCGCCTCCTTCGCGGCCTGCCTCAACAACACCGCGATCAGCCCCGACGGCAACACCGGCCTGGGGGCTGCCGACGGCATGTGGGGTCATAGCTTCTCGGCCAACGACCTGGCCAACGCGGGCTGGAACTCCGGCCAGCACGTCACGGTCAACGGGGCCACCTTCACCCTGCCCGCCTACGGTGCCGGCCAGGCCGACAACATCCTGGCCGCGAACCAGACCATCCCGCTCGGCCAGGCCACTGCGGACAGCGCCGGCAGTGCCCTGGTCTTCCTGGCCACCAGTACCATCGCGAACCTCTCTGCACCCGGTGCCGTGCCCAACGCCGCCGCGCCGTACGTGCCGGCCGGCACCGCGGTCTCGGGCGAGTACTGCTTCGACTCCACCCGACCCTCCGCTTACTGCCCGGCCACCGGCACCGTCACGTACTCGGACGGCAGCACCCAGTCCTACGCCCTCGTGGTGCCGGACTGGATCGGTGGTCCCAGTGCGCTGGCCGCGGTCACCCTGCCGCACTGGAACACATCGTCGGGCCAGACCACTCCGACCAACGGCCCCAAGCTGTACCCGTTCTCCGTCCCGCTGACCCCGGGCAAGACACCGGTCTCGGTCACCCTGCCCGACGTCGGCACCCAGGCCAGCGGCTCGGCCCTGCACGTCTTCGGCCTGGCCACCCGCAACACCACCACGGGCACCGCCGAGGTCAACGGCACCACCGTCGCCGCGCCCGCCAACCAGTCCTGGACGGCCACCTGGGGATCGCCCACAGTAGGGGACTACGGCTGGGGCGGCAGCGGGTTCTCGAACCAGACGGTCCGGGTGAACGTCAAGCCGTCCGTCTCCGGGAACACCGTGCGGATCAAGCTCGACGACGCAGTCTGCAACAACCCGATGGTCATCACCCACGCGACGGTGGCTGTCGCCGGGAGCGAGTACGCGACCGCACCGACCGGTGCCACAACGAATCTGACGTTCGCGGGCTCCGCCGGGGTCACCGTCCCGGGCGGTGGCATGGTCTACAGTGACCCCCTGCCCTACCCGGTCAACGCCAACCAGTACCTGCAGGTCTCGTTCAGCTTCAGCAACTCGATCGGGTACGTCCCGATGAATCCGTGGGCCAACACGGCCTGGACCTACATGTCGGCGCCAGGCAGCGGTGACAAGACCACGGACACCACCGGGACCCCCTTCACCGGTACCGGCACCATCACGAGCTCGATCACCTCGCTGCTCACCGACGTCGACGTGACGACGGCGAACGTCCCGGCCGAGGCGGTGATGGGCGACGGCCTGGTCGACCCCGGGACACCCGGCACCAACGGGGTGATCTCCACCACGGCGGTCCACCTCGCAGGTGACCTCGCGGCCGCCGCACCCACGTCCCCCACGCCGTTCAGCACCATCGACGAAGGTGTGGTCGGCAACATGCTCACCCAGGACTTCCCGCCGAACAGCAGCTACGGCGGACCGTCCGCACTGTCCCGCATCGACCGCGACATCCTCGACCAACCCGGCCTGAACACGGTGGTCCTGGACGAGGGCCTGATGGACGTCCTGCACGGCCAGACCGCCAACAGCCTGACCACCGGTGCGCTCACCCAACTCCTGACGTACCTGCAGTCCAGCGGGATCAACGTCACGGCTGTCGGGCTGACCCCGTGCGACGGGTACGCGGGTGACGGGGTGAGCGGGGCCAACGACCCGTGCACGAGCACTGTTGACGGCTACCGCACCACCGTGAATCGCTGGCTCAGCGGCGGATACCCGCTTGGCATGGGTCCCTGGAGCACCCCAGCACTCAACTACATCGATCCGGACGAAGCGATCGGCTGGATCGACAGCACCAACGGCGAGATCGAGGTGAGTCCGAACGCCACGGTCCAGAAGGACAACGTCGGTGACGCCGTCGACAACGTCAACCTCACCTCGGCCGGCTACGGCGGGCTCGCCAACGCCATCCTCGGCTCGCAGGACACCTGGTTGATGCACGACGCCGCAGGCAGCGTCGCGGCGGACACGGCCTCCAGCACGGGCAACGCCTACCTGGCGAACAACCCGGCGGTGGGCCAGAACCCGATTACCCTGTCGGGTGGCTACTCCTGGACCACCGGGGCGAACGCGGACTGGGCCAACGCGGTCAAATTCGACGGGACCACCGGCTACGGAGCGACAGCGGGTCCGGTGATCAACACGGGCGCGAGCTTCACGCTGTCCGCCGGCGTCGTCAACTTCCAGGGATCGGCCACCGACGTGACGCTCGTCGCAGTGAACGGTGTCCATGGTCCGCTCGCGGCCTTGAAGTACAGCCACGCCACCAACACCTGGTGCTTCGACTTCGCGCCGTCCGACGGTGCACCACTCGCCAACAACGGGACGTGCACGGCAAACGGTTCCGGGGACATCCTGGCGGTGGGGACCTACGACGCAACCAGTCACACCGCGTCGCTCTACCTCGGCGACACCTTCGCCGGTTCGCAGACCGGGATCAGTCCGTGGGTGGCCGGCGGCAGCCTCACCGTCGGTGCGGACCTGGTCAACGGGCAGCCCGCCGATTTCCTTCCGGGGCCGGTCACCCAGGTGCAGGCCTGGAACTACGCCCTGACCGGCGGTCAGGCGCAGGCTCTCGGCGACGGACTCGGGGTGATCCGCTCGCTGAACTGAACCGAGAGCGGCCCGCCCCCGAGGCACCTACTCGGGGGCGGGCCGCAACTGCTCGCGCGACTCCCGTCCGCCCCAGCGATGATCGCTGGGGCAAAATCGCGGGTTGGCGAAGATGCACACTCGGCGACTGAACCGCCAGTTCAGTTCCAGTCGTTCTGTTTGGGGGATGCGGCGCACCAAGTGGCTGTAGAGTCCCCGACACGAGTTGTAGCCGGTCGCTCACGATCATTCAATGTCCGTGCTGCACAACCTCATTGGGAAGGATCTTGGTTATGCAACGACTGGGGCGGATATCTGGCCGCACCCTCGCCGGAGCGGTGGCGCTCGCGGCGGCCGGCGTCGTCACGTTCGCGGGGGCGGCCTCGGCACACGGGAACAACGACCACACCACCTGCAGCTCACTCGTGGTGGACCTGGAGAACTACAACGAAAAGGTGACCAACACCGTCACCGTGATCGTGGGCGGAGTGACCGAGGTCAACAACCAGACCTTCGGCAGCTCGTTCCAGAAGACCATCACGGTTGCGACTGACCACCAGGCTCCGATCGCCTACGAGATCAAGGTGCAGGCGGGCGACGACGCGACCGGCAAGAACGGCTGGACGTTCACCACGAACGACGTCATTCCGGTCTGCCCGCCGCCGACCAGCCCGCCGCCGACCACCCCCGCGCCGCCGACGAGCCCGTCGCCGTCGCCGAGCTCCTCCACGGCCTCGCCGACCCCCACCTCGACTCCCACGTCGAGCCCCACCCCCACCGCCTCGGTCAAGCCCACCAGCGCGGCCCCCGTGGTCAAGCCGACCACCCCGGCGCCGAAGCCGACCAGCAGCTCGCCGTCGCTCGCCTTCACCGGTGGCGGCAGTGACTCCGGCGTGATCGCCGGTGTCGGTGCGGCCGTGGTGGTCCTCGGTGGCGGTCTGGTCTTCATGACCCGTCGTCGCAAGGCCGCTCGTCACTGATCAGCTGATCGTCACTGATCAACGCTGAACGCCGAAGGGGTGGGGACCGCAACCGGTCCCCACCCCTTCAGTTCAGTACGCCGGGAGCGCGCCGCAGCGCCCTACTCCCAGCGGAAGAACCGCGCCGCCGCAGCCAGCCCCAGCACCGCCCAGACCGCCAGGATGCCGAGGTCCGACCAGGGCACCCCGGCGCCGGTCTGCAGTACGGCGCGCAGCCCGTCGGAGAGCGCGCTGATCGGCAGCAGGTCGAGCACCGAGCGCACCGCCGACGGGAACTTGGTCAGGGGCACGATCACGCCGCCCGCCAGCAGCAGCAGGATGAAGACCAGGTTGGCCGCCGCCAGGGTGGCCTCCGCCTTCAGGGTGCCGGCCATCAGCAGGCCGAGCCCGGAGAAGGCGGCGGTGCCCAGGACCAGCAGCGCCAGCACCGAGAACGGGTCGCCGTGCGGCGACCAGCCCAGCGCCAGCGCGATCACCGAGAGCAGTGCGACCTGCAGTGCCTCGGTCACCAGCACGCAGCCGGTCTTCGCGCTGAGCAGCGCCCAGCGCGGCAGCGGGCTGGCGCCCAGCCGCTTGAGCACGCCGTAGCGCCGTTCGAAGCCGGTGGCGATGGCCTGCCCGGTGAAGGCGGTGGACATCACGGCGAGCGCCAGCAGGCCTGGGGCCAGGAAGTCGACCCGCTTGCCGGGGCCGGTCACCGACACCACGTCCACCGCGCTGAACAGCACCAGCAGCACGGTCGGGATCACCACGGTGAGCAGCAGCTGCTCGCCGTTGCGCAGCAGCATCTTGGTCTCGAAGGCGGTCTGCGCGAGCAGCATCCGGCCGACGGGCGCGGCGCCGGGCCGCGGTGCATAGGTACTCACGAGCGCAGGTCCCGTCCGGTCAGTTCGAGGAAGACGTCTTCGAGGCCGCGCCGCTGCACGGTCAGCCGCTCGGGGAGCACGCCGGCGTCGGCGCACCAGGCGGTCACGGTGGCGACCAGCCGGGGGTCCATCGGCGCCTCGACGCGGTAGTTCCCGGGCGCCAGCTCGACGGCGGAGGCGCCGTCCGGCAGCACCTTGGTGAGCGCGCCGAGGTCCAGCCCGGCCGGGCCGTCGAAGTGCAGGCTGCTCTCGGCGCCGCCCCGGCAGAGCTCCTCGGGGCTGCCGCTCGCGATCACCCGGCCGCCGTCGACGATGTGGACGGCGTCGGCGAGCTGCTCGGCCTCGTCCATGTAGTGGGTGGTCACCACCACCGTGACGCCGTCCCGGCGCAGGTCGCGGACCAGCTCCCAGGTGGCGCGGCGGGCCTGCGGGTCCAGGCCCGCCGTCGGCTCGTCCAGGAAGACCAGCTCGGGGCGGCCGACCACGGCCATCGCCAGTGCCAGCCGCTGCTGCTGCCCGCCGGAGAGCCGGCGGTAGCTGGTGCGGCCGCAGGAGCCCAGGCCCAGGCGCTCGACCAGGGCGGGCACGTCCAGCGGGTGGGCGTGCAGCTTGGCGGTGTGCGTCAGCATCTCGACGGCGCGGGCGCCGGCGTACACGCCACCCGACTGGAGCATCACGCCGATCCGGGGTCGCAGCTCGGCGGCCTGGCGGACCGGGTCGAGCCCGAGCACCCGGACCGTGCCCGCGTCCGGGCGGCGGTAGCCCTCGCAGGTCTCGATGGTGGTGGTCTTGCCGGCGCCGTTCGGGCCGAGCACGGCGGTGACGGTGCCGCGCTCGATGCGCAGGTCCAGGCCGTCCACGGCGGCCTTCTCGCCGTACCGCTTGACCAGCCCGGCGATCTCGACGGCGGGTGAGTTCTGCATACCGGCGAGTGTAGGTGGGCCGGGAAAGCGCCTGGGACAGTGCCCCGGACGGCGCCCTGGACCGCGGCTCGGGAAGATCGTTTTCGCGGGTCAGGTAAGGCTAGCCTGCGTGATCGATCCCACCGCTGAGGCGTGCGTCACGGCTTGTCCGGTCGGAAGTAATTACGCAACAATGGTGTTGTGAAAAACATGCGCGAGCACCCGCGGGAGCAGGAGGCCGAGTCGGCCCCCGGCTTTCCGGTGCCCGCGACCTCGGCGGAAGTGCTGCTGGACGGCCATCGGGCGACCCGGGATCGGGTCGCTCGCTCGATCCTGGACCACGGTCCGTCCTCGGCGGCCGACCTGGCCAGCCGGCTCGGGCTGACCGCCGCGGCCGTCCGCCGCCACCTGGACGGGCTAGCCGCCGCCGGCCTGGTCGAGTCCCGCGAGCAGCGGGTCTACGGCAGCCGGGGCCGGGGCCGTCCCGCCAAGGTGTTCGCCCTGACCGAGTGCGGCCGGGACGCCTTCTACCAGGCCTACGACCAGCTCGCCGCCGACGCGCTGCGCTGGATCGCCGAGGCGGTCGGCGGCGGCAAGGCCGGCGAGGAGGCGGTCGCCGCCTTCGCCCGGGCCCGGTTCGGCAAGCAGGGCCAGAAGTACCTGAGCGCGCTGGAGCGGGCGGCTGCCGACC
This sequence comes from Kitasatospora sp. NBC_01266, assembly GCF_036242395.1. Lineage (NCBI taxonomy): Bacteria > Bacillati > Actinomycetota > Actinomycetes > Kitasatosporales > Streptomycetaceae > Kitasatospora > Kitasatospora sp. NBC_01266. The sequence continues at coordinate 6,059,291 of NZ_CP108458.1, forward strand.
AGCGGACCGAGGCGCTCGCCGAGGCGCTGAGTGCCGACGGGTACGCTGCCACGGTGCGGCGCGTGCCGTCCGCCGCCTCGGCCGCCAAGGCCCCGGCCGGCGCCCAGCTCTGCCAGCACCACTGCCCGGTCGCGCACATCGCCGAGCAGTTCCCCCAGCTCTGCGAGGCGGAGACCGAGGTCTTCTCCCAGCTGCTGGGCACCCATGTGCAACGGCTGGCCACCATCGCCCACGGCGACGGGGTCTGCACCACCTATGTGCCGGCACCCGGTGCCGCACCGTCGCCCGCGCCGGGCACCGGTGCAGCGCCGACTGCCGGTACGACCACCGAAACACCGACTGCGCCTGCGCGGAGGAACCCCGCATGACTGACACCGTTTCCCACCCGGAGCTCGAAGGTCTGGGCACCTACGAGTACGGCTGGTCGGACCCCGACGCGGCCGGCTCGGTGGCCAAGCGCGGCCTGAGCGAAGAGGTCGTCCGCGACATCTCGGCGAAGAAGTCCGAGCCGGAGTGGATGCTCAAGCTGCGCCTCAAGGGCCTGAAGCTGTTCGCGAAGAAGCCCATGCCGACCTGGGGCTCCGACCTCTCGGGCATCGACTTCGACAACATCAAGTACTTCGTGCGCTCCACCGAGAAGCAGGCCGAGTCCTGGGAGGACCTGCCCGCCGACATCAAGGCGACCTACGACAAGCTCGGCATCCCGGAGGCCGAGAAGCAGCGTCTGGTCGCCGGTGTCGCCGCGCAGTACGAGTCCGAGGTCGTCTACCACCAGATCCGCGAGGACCTGGAGGAGCAGGGCGTGATCTTCCTCGACACGGACACCGCGCTGAAGCAGCACCCGGAGCTCTTCCAGGAGTACTTCGGCACCGTGATCCCGGTCGGCGACAACAAGTTCGCCTCGCTGAACACGGCGGTCTGGTCCGGCGGCTCGTTCATCTACGTGCCGAAGGGCGTGCGCGTGGACATCCCGCTGCAGGCCTACTTCCGGATCAACACCGAGAACATGGGCCAGTTCGAGCGGACGCTGATCATCGTCGACGAGGACGCCTACGTCCACTACGTCGAGGGCTGCACCGCGCCGATCTACTCCTCGGACTCGCTGCACAGCGCCGTGGTCGAGATCATCGTCAAGAAGGGCGGCCGCTGCCGCTACACGACCATCCAGAACTGGTCGAACAACGTCTACAACCTGGTCACCAAGCGCGCCGTGGCGTACGAGGGCGCGACCATGGAGTGGGTCGACGGCAACATCGGCTCCAAGGTCACCATGAAGTACCCGGCCGTCTACCTGATGGGCGAGCACGCCAAGGGCGAGACCCTGTCGATCGCCTTCGCGGGCGAGGGCCAGCACCAGGACGCCGGCGCCAAGATGGTGCACATGGCGCCGAACACCTCCTCCAACATCGTCTCCAAGTCGGTGGCGCGTGGCGGCGGTCGCACCTCCTACCGCGGTCTGATCGAGATCGGCGAGGGCTCCAAGGGCGCCAAGTCCAACGTGCTGTGCGACGCGCTGCTGGTGGACACCGTCTCGCGTTCGGACACCTACCCGTACGTCGACGTCCGCGAGGACGACGTCTCGATGGGCCACGAGGCGACCGTCTCCAAGGTCAGCGAGGACCAGCTCTTCTACCTGATGAGCCGTGGCATGACCGAGTTCGAGGCGATGGCGATGATCGTGCGCGGCTTCGTCGAGCCGATCGCGCGTGAGCTGCCGATGGAGTACGCGCTCGAGCTCAACCGGCTGATCGAGCTGCAGATGGAGGGTTCCGTCGGCTGACGTCCTGTCTTTCGAGGCAAGGCAGTAGCCGTCCGGTCCCGCCCACACTTTGAGGAAGAGAGCAACACGAACAGCCATGGCTGACACGCCCAAGAACACCGCCGGCTCCACCACCGCCGGGTCGATCGAGGTTGGTACCGCCGGCGCCGGCGCGCAGCTGGCCGGCCCCGGCACCGGCCGGGCCGCCGTGCAGCAGCCGATCGACGCCCGCGTCGCGGTCAAGCCCTCGTACGACGTGAACGACTTCCCGGTGCCCACCGGCCGCGAGGAGGACTGGCGGTTCACCCCGCTGCACCGCCTGGCCGGTCTGCACGACGGCACCGCGGCCGCCGCGGCCGCCGGTGAGGACAAGGTCGAGTTCTCGCTGCCCGAGGGCGTCACCGCCGACCTGGTCGGCCGTGACGACGAGCGGCTCGGCAAGGCCGGCAAGCCGGTCGACCGGGTCGCCGCGCAGGCGTTCAGCGCGTTCGAGCAGGCGCTGGTGGTCACCGTCCCCAAGGACGCGGTGCTCACCGAGCCGGTGAAGATCGACGTGCACGGCGAGGGCGGCGTCAGGTTCGCGCACGTGGTCATCGACGTCAAGCCGTTCGCCGAGGCCGTCGTGGTGCTGAACCACACCGGCACCGGCGTCCGGGCCGCGAACGTCGAGCTGCTGGTCGGCGACGGCGCCAAGCTCACCTTCGTCTCGGTCCAGGACTGGGACCGCGACGCGGTGCACGCCACCCAGCAGAGCGCGCTGGTCGGTCGCGACGCCTCGTTCAAGTCCGTGGTGGTCACCTTCGGCGGCGACCTGGTGCGGATCCACCCCCGGGTCACCTACGCGGCCCCCGGTGGCGAGGCCGAGCTCTTCGGCCTCTACTTCGCGGACGCCGGCCAGCACCTGGAGCACCGCCTGCAGATCGACCACGACACCCCGCACTGCCGGTCCAACGTGGTCTACAAGGGCGCCCTGCAGGGCCAGGACGCGCACGCGGTCTGGGTCGGCGACGTGCTGATCCGCGCCGCCGCCGAGGGCACCGACACCTACGAGCACAACCGCAACCTGGTGCTCACCGACGGCGCCCGGGTCGACTCGATCCCGAACCTGGAGATCGAGACCGGCGAGATCGTCGGTGCCGGCCACGCCTCGGCCACCGGCCGCTTCGACGACGAGCAGCTCTTCTACCTGCAGTCCCGCGGCATCCCGCAGGAGGAGGCCCGCCGCCTGGTGGTGCGCGGCTTCTTCGCGGAGCTGGTGCAGCAGATCGGGGTCGCCGAGATCCACGACCAGCTGATGGAGAAGATCGAGGCCGAGCTGGCAGGCGTGGCATGAGCGAGCGCAGCGAGCGAGCTACCAACGCTGTATATGTGCGTGTCTGTTCGCTGAACGAGCTGGGCGAGGACTCGCCCAAGCGCGTCGAGCTCGGCGGCGGTCTGGCGATCTCGATCGTGCGCACCGAGGGGGAGGTGTTCGCGATCAACGACATCTGCTCGCACGCGAACGTCTCGCTCTCCGAGGGCGAGGTCGAGGACTGCCGGATCGAGTGCTGGCTGCACGGCTCCACGTTCGACCTGCGCACCGGCAAGCCCTCGGGACTGCCCGCCACCCGGCCGGTCCCCGTTTACCCCGTAAAGATCGAAGGGGACGATGTGCTCGTCTCCGTCACCCAGGAGTCCTGAGCATGGCAACCCTTGAAATCCGTGACCTGCACGTCTCCGTCGAAACCGAGAGCGGCCCCCGCGAGATCCTGCGCGGCGTCGACCTGACGGTGAAGCAGGGCGAGACCCACGCCATCATGGGCCCCAACGGCTCCGGCAAGTCCACCCTGGCCTACACCCTGGCCGGGCACCCGAAGTACACCGTCACCGGTGGCGAGGTGCTGCTGGACGGCGAGGACGTGCTCGCCATGTCGGTGGACGAGCGCGCCCGGGCCGGCGTCTTCCTGGCCATGCAGTACCCGGTCGAGGTCCCCGGCGTCTCGGTCTCCAACTTCCTGCGCACCGCCGCCACCGCGATCCGCGGCGAGGCGCCGAAGCTGCGCCTGTGGGTGAAGGAGGTCAAGGAGGCCATGGCCGCGCTCCAGATGGACCCGGCCTTCGCCGAGCGCAACGTCAACGAGGGCTTCTCCGGCGGCGAGAAGAAGCGCCACGAGATCCTCCAGCTCGAGCTGCTCAAGCCGAAGATCGCGATCCTCGACGAGACCGACTCCGGTCTGGACGTCGACGCGCTGCGCCAGGTCTCCGAGGGCATCAACCGGGTCGCCTCCTCCGGTGAGGTCGGCACCCTGCTGGTCACCCACTACACCCGCATCCTGCGGTACATCAAGCCCGACTACGTCCACGTCTTCTCGGCCGGGCGGATCGTCGAGTCCGGCGGCGCCGAGCTCGCCGACAAGCTGGAGAACGAGGGCTACGAGGCTTACGTGAAGGGTGGCGCTTCCGAGTGACGATCATTCATCCCGGCTCGACGCTGACGGGTCTGCTCGACACCGACGCGATCCGCAAGGACTTCCCGATCCTGCAGCGCGTGCTGCACGACGGCAAGCCCCTGGTCTACCTGGACAACGCGGCCACCTCGCAGAAGCCGCGCCAGGTGCTGGACGCGCTCTCGGCGTACTACGAGCAGCACAACGCCAACGTCCACCGCGGTGTGCACGTGCTGGCCGAAGAGGCCACCGCGCTGTACGAGGGCGCCCGGGACAAGGTCGCGGCGTTCATCAACGCGCCCAGCCGGGACGAGGTGATCTTCACCAAGAACGCCTCGGAGTCGCTCAACCTGGTCGCCAACATGCTCGGTTGGGCCGACGAGCCGTACCGCGTGGACGCGGACGCGGAGATCGTCATCACCGAGATGGAGCACCACTCCAACATCGTGCCGTGGCAGCTGCTCTCGCAGCGCACCGGCGCGAAGCTGAAGTGGTTCGGGCTGACCGACGAGGGCCGGCTCGACCTGTCCGACATCGAGCAGCTGATCACCGAGAAGACGAAGATCGTCTCCTTCACGCTGGTCTCGAACCTGCTGGGCACGGTCAACCCGGTCGAGGCGATCGTCCGCCGCGCCCAGGACGTCGGCGCGCTGGTGCTGATCGACGCCTCGCAGGCGGCGCCGCACATGGTGCTGGACGTGCAGGCGCTGGAGGCCGACTTCGTCGCCTTCACCGGCCACAAGATGCTGGCGCCCACCGGCATCGGCGTGCTGTGGGGCCGTCAGGAACTCCTCGAGGACCTGCCGCCGTTCCTCGGCGGCGGCGAGATGATCGAGACCGTCACCATGGGCTCGTCCACCTACGCCCCGGCGCCGCACAAGTTCGAGGCCGGCACTCCGCCGATCGCCCAGGCGGTCGGGCTCGGCGCGGCCATCGACTACCTGTCCAACGTGGGCATGGAGAAGATCGCCGCCCACGAGCACGCGATCACCGAGTACGCGGTCGCCCGCCTGCAGGAGGTGCCGGACCTGCGGATCATCGGCCCGCGCACGGCCGTGGACCGCGGTGCGGCGATCTCCTTCGTGCTCGGCGACATCCACCCGCACGACGTGGGCCAGGTGCTGGACGAGCAGGGCATCGCGGTGCGCGTCGGCCACCACTGCGCCCGCCCGGTCTGCCTGCGGTACGGGGTTCCGGCCACCACCCGGGCGTCGTTCTACCTGTACTCGACGCCGGGCGAGGTCGATCTGCTGATCGACGGCCTGCACCACGTCCGCAACTTCTTCGGCTGAGGGTGTGACGCTGCCATGAAGCTCGACTCCATGTACCAGGAGATCATCCTGGACCACTACCGCAACCCCCACGGCAAGGGCCTGCGGGACGGCGACGCCGAGGTCCACCACGTCAACCCCACCTGCGGTGACGAGATCACCCTGCGGGTGCGGCTGGACGGCCCGGTGGTCGCGGACGTCTCCTACGAGTCGCAGGGCTGCTCGATCAGCCAGGCCAGCGCTTCGGTGCTGAACGACCTGGTGGTCGGAAAGCCGGTCGGCGAGGCCCAGGCGATCCAGGAGGCGTTCCTGGAACTGATGCAGAGCAAGGGCCAGGCCGAGGGCGACGAGGAGGTGCTGGAGGACGCGGTCGCGTTCGCCGGTGTCTCCAAGTACCCCGCCCGGGTCAAGTGCGCGCTGCTGAGCTGGATGGCCTGGAAGGACGCCACCGCGAAGGCGCTCGCCGAGCAGCCGGCCATCAACAACTGACTCCGAGCACGACGAGGACCGATTGAGCATGAGTGACACCGAGGCCGGCACCCCGGCCCCCCAGTCGGACGCCCAGTCCGACGCCCAGCCCGAGGGCCCGACCGTCATCGTCGGCACCACCGCCGGCACCGTCTCCGTCGAGGACCTCACCGAGGCCCTGATGGACGTGGTCGACCCCGAGCTCGGCATCGACGTGGTCAACCTGGGCCTGATCTACGGCATCCACATCGACGAGTCCGATGTGGCGACCATCGACATGACCCTCACCTCGGCGGCCTGCCCGCTGACCGACGTCATCGAGGACCAGGCCAAGACCGCGACCGACGGTCTGGTTCAGGACCTGCGGATCAACTGGGTCTGGATGCCGCCGTGGGGCCCGGACAAGATCACCGACGACGGGCGCGAGCAGCTGCGGGCGTTGGGCTTCAACGTCTGAGGCACTCGACCGAGCCGCGTCAACGCCGCTGCCGCGTGGGTCGCCCCTTCGGGGGAATGATCCACGCGGCAGTGGTGTATCCGCCTACCCTGGGCAATGCTGAGCCCGCGACCGTGGAGGGAGTGCCGAGGTGTCCGTAGCTGCGATCGCGCATTACATGCTGCCCGATTCCCCGTATGCGTTGTGGGTGCGGGGCGAGCTGGCCGATCATCTGCACCTGTCGAAGGACGGCACGCGGGTGGAGGTGATCGGAGGGGAGATGTTCGTGTCACCTGCGCCTGCCTTCGCGCACGCCGGGATCATCGCGACCATCCAGCGGGTGGTCGACGGTCGGGGATTTGTCGACCCTCAGTTCCCCTGGCGGAGCATGCAGATGCTCGGCCTCGACATGGTTGAGTTGGGCGACGGATACATCCCCGACCTTCTCGTCTTTCACGTCGACACCGAGACCAGGGCCTGGTCGGAGGACGCCAGGTTCCTCACCCCCCACCAGGTTGAGCTGGTCGTCGAAGTGACGTCGAAGTCGAACGCCCACAATGACCGCGAGCCGGTGGTCGGCCGTCGGGCTCGCGGTACCAGGTGGAGCGGCTACGCCCGCGCGGGGATCGCGCACTACCTGTTGATCGACCGCGATCCGAAGCAGCCGCAGATCACTCTCCACGGCAACCCGGATCGGTTCGCCGGGCGCTACGAGGAGCTGCTGACCTGGAAGTTCGGCGAGCTGGTGCAGCTGCCCGAGCCCTTGGGCTTCGAGTTCCGCACCGACCTCTGGCGTCCCTGGGAGGACTGATCAGGAGGTCGGATCCAGGTGCCGCCAGCGCACCGGGTCGAAGCCGGTGGCCGGTTGGGCAGTCGGGCGGGGTGGTGCGCGGTGGTCGGTGCAGTCCAGGACGAGGGCCTCGTTGCCGCCGGGCTGGAACTCGTAGTCGACCCGTCGCAGTCGGGTCGGGATGCCGTGGTCGGCCAGTTCCGCGCGCAGGTGGTCGAGGGCGGGGTAGCGCTGGTCGGTGGTGTGCAGTAGGAGTGGGAAGAGCCGCACCTGGTGGCGGGCCACCCGGGCCAGTTCGAGCAGGGCGGTCAGGTGGAAGGCCTCGTCGAGGCGGGCGCCGTAGGAGAACAGCAGGTGTGAGCTGAGCACCAGGTCGAAGGAGCGGTCGGCGAAGGGCAGTCGGGGCAGCGAGCCGGCGAGGTAGCGGTGCGGGTGCGCGGTGAGATCGGCGGCGAAGGTGCGCGCGGCCCGGGTGCGCAGCTCGGTGTAGCGGTCGACGTCGCCGAACCAACTCCAGACGAAGCTCGACGCGTTCGCCGCGACGAACGCGTGTTTGTGTTCGATCTCGCGCAGCACCAGCTCCCCCAACTGCGCCCGGCCGGAGCCGTACTGGGGGTCGACGGCGACGGCGTCGGTACCGCGGGCCCCGGCCAGGGCGACGAAGCTCGCCGCCCCGCCCGGGCAGTCCAGCACGCGCAGGGTGAGGTCGTGGTCCGAGAGCGCGAACATCGCGCGGTACTCGTCGAAGGAGCGGGCACTGACCAGCATCCGATCAGCCCCTTCCGATGAACGGCATCGTGGTCGGCAGCACGGTGAGGAACTGGACGTTGGTGTCCAGCGGCATCGACGCCATCAGCAGCAGGGCTTCGGTGAAGCGCGCGACCGGGATCGTCGCCTCCACGGCCATGCTCCCGTCGGCCTGCATCGCGGCCGGCTGCGGGCTCCCGTCCACCGGGGCCACGTTCCCGACGTCGATCTGCCCGCAGGCGATGCCGTACTGGCGGCCGTCCAGGGACAGCGCGCGGGTCAGGCCGAGCACGGCGTGCTTGGCGGTGGTGTAGGCGACGGAGTTCGGCCGTGGCGAATGTGCCGACGGGGCACCGTTGTTGATGATCCGGCCACCCATCGGCGACTGCCCGCGCATGGTGCGGAAGGCCTCCTGCGCGCAGAGGAAGGTGCCGGTGACCGTGGTGTCCATCACCCGGCTCCAGTCCTCGAACGGCACCTCGGCGACCGGTCGGCGCGCGGTGGCCGCGCCGGCGTTGTTGAACAGCAGGTCCACCCGGCCGAAGTGTTCGCGGACCGCGCCGAACAGAGCGGCGACCTGGTCCGGGTACCTGATGTCGGTCGGGAAGGCGGCGATCCGGCTCGGCTCGGCCGCCGCGAGGGCGAGGGTCTCCTTGAGCGCCTCCGCGCGCCGACCGGCCACGGCGACCGACCAGCCGGCGTCGAGCAGGGCGAGCGCGCTGGCCCGGCCGAGCCCGCTGCCGCCGCCGGTGACCAGGGCGATCCCGCCGTCGGGTCGAGCGTCGGTGCTCACCGGACCTCCGTGTTCATCCAGACCCGCAGCACCCGGCGGGCCTGCCGGCCCGGTTCGTCCTCGTAGGGCGAACGTCCGTGCAGGACCCGGCTGTTGCGGATGATCAGCAGGTCGCCTGCGGCCAGCCGCAGGCCGAAGGCGATCTCCGGCCGGTAGAGCACCTCGTCCAGGACGCCGAGGGCCTCCCACTGGCGCTCGCTCAGCGGCGGGCCGCCGCGCTCGGGGGAGGACCGCACGGTGCGGGTCTGGTAGTAGCAGCCCACGGTGCCGTCCGGCTGGGTGAAGAGGATCGGCGAGACGACGAGTTGCTGTCCGGCCCGGCCGCTGCGGTCGAAGGTCCACTCCTCGCCGAGGGTGGCCAGCACGTCCGGCCGTTCACGCGCGATGATGTCGCGCACGTTGCGCGCGCTCGCCAGCTTGGTGTTCCCGCCGCCGCGTACGGCCGGTTGCAGGCAGAGCAGGACGAGCAGGTCGCAGGTGTCGCAGTGGAACCCGAGCTCGGTGGCCCCGTCACCGTCGCGGTCGCGCAGCACCTGGGTCAGGTCGCCCTGGGCGTTCTGCGGCACGATCCGGCCGAACTCCCGCAGCACGAACGAGAGTCCCGCCACCAACCGGTCGTCCGGGGCGGCCGGGTCCATCAGGTTGCCCACGTGCGCGAAGCCCACCGACCGGGTGCCGGCGAGGACGAAGGCGCCCAGTGCCTTGCGCACCTGGTCGGCCCGGTCCCACCGCTCGGCCTGCGCGTCCGTCCACAGGAGGCGCCGGTCGGCGTCGCTGAGCGCCATCGACCAGAGTTCTCGTCGGGACGTCAGATCCTCGCTGCCCCAACCGATTTCGGTCACCGCTTCATCGGTCATGTCGCTGATCGCTCCTTCCGCTTCCATCCTCGGGGCCGGCCCCTCAGGCGCTCGCCACGGCCACGGCCACGGCCTTCGACCAGAGCGTCAGCGCCTCGTCGATCTGCTCGGCGGTGACCACCAGGGCCGGGATCATCCGGACCACGTTCAGGTGTGTTCCGCAGGTCAGCAGCAGCAGGCCGAGGTCGGCGGCGGCCTGCTGGGCGCGCCTGGCGGTGTCCGGGTCGGGGGAGCCGTCGGGCCGGCAGAACTCGTTGCCCAGCATGAGCCCCAGGCCGCGCACGTCGGCGACGGCCGGGACCTCGGCCGCGACCCGGCGCAGCCCCTCGGCCAGCCGCCGCCCCTGCTCGGCGGCGTTGTGCACGAGGTGCTCGTCGCGGATGACGTCCAGGGTGGCGAGCGCGGCGGCGCAGGCCACCGCGTTCCCGCCGTAGGTCCCGCCCTGGGATCCCGGCCGGGCCTTGCGCATCAGCGCGGTCGGCGCCGCGATCGCGGACAGCGGGAAGCCGCTGGCCAGCCCCTTGGCCGTGACCAGGACGTCCGGCACGATCGGGTCCTGCTGCTGGTGGGCCCAGAAGGTGCCGGTCCGGCCGAACCCGGTCTGGATCTCGTCGAGCACCAGCAGGATCCCGTGCCGGTCCGCGCGCTCGCGCAGACCGGCCAGGAAGCCGGGCGGGGCCGGGACGTAGCCGCCCTCGCCGAGCACCGGTTCGACGAACAGCGCGGCGGTCTCCTCGGGCGCGCTGACGGTGGCCAGCACGTGGTCCAGCCCGCGCAGGGCGTGCTCGACGGCCTGCTCCTCGGTCATCCCGAGCCGGAACGCGTAGGGGAACGGCGCCACCGCCACGCCCGGGATCAGCGGGCCGACGCCGGCGCGGAACCGGCTGCCCGCCGTGCTGAGGGCCGCCGCCCCCATGGTGCGCCCGTGGAACGAACCGTCGAAGACGATCACGTTCTGGCGGCCGGTGGCCTGCCGGGCGAGCCGCAGCGCGGCTTCCACCGCCTCGCTGCCGGAGCTGACGTAGAAGAGCGAGTCCAGGCCGGCCGGCAGCACCTCACCGAGCCGCTCGGTGAGGGTGAGCAGCGGTTCGTGCAGCACGGTCGTGTACTGGCCGTGGATCAGCCGGCCGGCCTGCCGCCGCACCGCCTCGACCACCCGGGGGTGGCAGTGGCCGGTGCTGGTCACCCCCACGCCGGAGGTGAAGTCGAGGTAGCGCCGGTCGTCGGCGTCGAAGAGGTGGACCCCCTCGCCACGGGTGGCGACGACGGGCGTGGCTTGCTTGAGCACCGGGGACAGTTGGGACACGGGCCTGCCTTCTGTTGGGCGGAACAAGCGGGTTGGTGCACCGCGCGCGGCCGGTGGCCTCGGGTGTCGGGCCGCGGCCTGGGCCCTCAGCCGGTCCGGCCGCAGACCACGGGCGCGGGCAGGAAGCCGGATTCGGTGGCCCAGGACAGGGCGGTGGACCACCATGCCGAGGTCGGCGCGGCGAAGCGCACCCCGAGGCGGTCGAGCACGGCGGTCGTGTACGAGCTGTCGGTGACGATGTTGCGGTCCGCCAACTGGGACCACGCCAGCGCCAGCCGGGCCTCGGTCGGATGGGCCGGTTCGGCGCGGGCCAGGGCGCGGGCGAACGTGTCGTCGTCGGTCAGCTCGATCGGGTAGCCGTGGTCGACGAGCCAGCCGACGAACTCGTCGTGCGGCACCTGGTACGGGGTCTCGACGTGGTAGACGCCGGGCGCGGCGTACGCAGCGGTGGCGATCGCGGCGATCCCCGCGGCCACGGTGTCGACGTGGGAGAACGCGAAGGTGGTGGTCGGCCGGCGCGGCGCCGCGCCGGCCAGCACGTAGCCGCGGACCAGCTGGTAGATCCGGTTGTCCCCGATGTTGCGCTGGAACGCGCCGGTCCGGCTGTGCGCCGCGATGTGGCCACTGCGGTGGATGTAGCTCTCCCGGCCGGTGGCCGCCCAGCGCCGGACGGCCTCCTCGGCGTTGAACTTCGCCCGCTCGTAGGGGGTGCGGAAGCTCTGGCCGATCCGCAGGTCGGCCTCGCTGAACCGGCGGGCCGGCCCCTCGACGCCGCCCGCCACCGCGAGGGTCGAGATGTGGTGGAAGCGGGCCCCGGGGGCCTGCGTGTCGATCCAGTCCAGCAGCCGCCGGACCGCGGCGTGGTTGGTCCGCTCCAACTCGGCGGGCGGGCCCACCAGGCGGACGTCCGCGGCGGCGTGGACGACGACCTGCGCGTCGCGGGCGCGGTCGAGCCCGGTCCGCGACAGCCCCAGGCCCGGCCGGTCGATGTCACCGGCGACCACCTCGACCCGGCCGGGTCCGGCGCCGAGCCGGCGGGCGGCGTCGGCGTCCTGCTCGGCGCGGACCAGGCAGGTGACCCGTGCGCCGCGCCCGAGGAACTCGGTGAGCAGCTGCCGGCCCAGGTAGCCGGTCGCGCCGGTGAGCAACACCCGGGCGGGTTCGGTCACTTCGCAGCGTTCGGGGCGGGTTCCGGGGCCGGGGTGCAGCAGCTGCCCGGAGGTCGAGGCCGGCATCCTGGTGGGCCGGTCGGCGGAGCTGCCGGCCGCGTTGCCGGCGGCGGTCGCCACCTGGCGGGCGAAGGCGGCGGTGATCCGGTCCGCGCGGTCGTGGGACAGCGTCGGCCAGGCGTACACCAGATCGGTCACCAGCCGGTCGCCGACGATGCGGGCGGTCAGGCGCAGCCGGTAGAGCGGGTCCCCGCCGGCGCACCGGGCGGTGCCGGCCTGCTCGGGCGCGACCGACCAGTCGAGCGACGGTTCGTCGGGCAGCCGGAAGGCCCCGAGGAAGTTGAACCCGATGTCGGGGCGCGGGCCTGCCGTGTCCATCGGCAGTTCGGGGGACTCCCGGACGCGGCGCCCGACCTCGCGCACCCGCTCGGCCGGCGCTGCCCGACCGGTGCCGTCGGTCGGGCCGGCCGGGTCGAGGTCCACCCACTTCACGGCCGTGAACCAGCCGACGGTGTCCAGGTACGCGCCGTCCTCGCCCGCGACCCCGCGGCCGTGGGTCTCGACCTCCACCCGCGGACCGGGCTCGCCGCCGCCGGCCGACCCGCCGCCGGCTGACACGGCGTCGGCCGATCCGCCGCCGGCTGACGCGGCATCGGCTGACACGGCGTCGGCGAAAGCCGACAGCAGGAACGCCTCGAGTCCCTGCCCCTGCCCGTACTGCCGCACCAGCCGGGCGGTCGCGCCCTCGCCGAGCGCCCAACCGAGGGCCACCGGCTCGGTGTTGCCGGCCGCGCCGGTCACCGGCGGGCGCGGCGCGAGCGGCCCGGCGCCCTCGTCCGTCGGGGGCAGCGCGGCGGCCCACCGGTAGAAGTCGTCGGTCGGGGGCAGCTCGGCCGGTCGGCCGGCCAGCGCCGCGCGGTACGCGAGGGCGAGGTCGTCCAGCAGGATCCGCCAGGAGAGGCCGTCGATCGCCAGGTGGTGCACGATCAGCGCCAGCCGGTCGTCGACGCCCTGCGGGCCGGTGAAGAGGTGGACCCGGATCATGCGGCCCGCCGCCGGGTCGAGGCTGCGGTGCAGTTCGGTGCAGACGCCGTCGACGGCCGCCGCCAGCGGGCCCGCCGACCGGGGGACGGCGGAGAAGGTCAGCACGTCCTGGTCGCCGACCGGGCGGGGCTCGCCGGGACCGTCCGGGTGGACGGGCTGCCGCAGGGCCGGGTGCCGCCGGAGCACGTCCTCGAGGGCCGCCGACAGCGCCGTGGCGTCGACGGCCACCCGGCAGCGCAGGACGAGCGACTGGTTCCAGTGCCGCGGGTCGTCGACCGGCTGGCGCAGCAGCCAGCGCTGGGCCGGCGCGAGCCGCCGGTGGCGGTGGCCGGTCGGGGCGGCGGTGGCCGGCTGGTCGGCCGCCAGCGGAACGGCTACGGAGGCCAGCAGGGTCGGTGTGGGGTGCTGGTAGAAGTCCTCGAAGGCGACCCGGAACCCGGCCCGGCGCAGCAGCGCGATGGTGCGCATGGCGAGGATCGAGTCCCCGCCGAGGCTCAGCACGTCGGCGTGCGGCCCGACCGAGGGCAGGCCGAGCGCACCGGCCCAGAGTTCCGCGATGGAGCGGACCAGCGACGGGTCGCCCCGGTCCGGGGTGGCGGCCGGTCCGCTGCGCACCGGTCGGGCCCGGTCCTCGATGATCCGGCCCACCAGGGCGGTGAGCCGCTCGCGGTCCAGCTTCCCGTTCGGGCCGATCGGGAAGCCGGGCAGCGCGAGGATCGGTTGCGGGACCGAGTACCCGGGTAACCGCTCGTGCAGCCGGGCCCGCAGCGCGCCGACCGCCTCGCTCTCGTCGCTCCCGCCCGACAGCCTGATCGCGGCCAGGAGTTGGTTGCCCGCCGGGGTCTCGCGGACGATCGCCGCGGCCTGGCCGATGCCGGGGAACTCCTCGATCGCCCGCTCGACCTCGGCGAGATCGACCCGGAAGCCCCGGATCTTGACCTGGCGGTCGGACCGGCCGAGGAAGACCAGGGTCCCGTCCGGCCGGCGGCGGCACACATCGCCCGTCCGGTACATCCGCTCCCCGTCGTGCCGCACGAAGCGGCGCGCGGTCTCCTCGGGCCGGCCGAAGTAGCCGGCGCTCACGCCCCGGCCGCCGATCAGCAGTTCACCCGGCGCCCCGTCGGGGACCGGCCGTCCGGCGCCGTCCAGCAGCCTGAGGTCCACCTCGCCGATCGCGGTCCCGATCGGCACCGTCGGCTCGTCCGCCGGCAGTTCGTCGGCCGTCGTGGCGAGGAAGCAGGTGGCGCCGACGGTCGTCTCGGTCGGGCCGTAGTGGTTGGCCAGCCGGTGCGTGACGCCGTCCGCCAGCAGCCCGGCGGCGAACGGCCGGGGCAGCGCCTCGCCGCCGAGCAGCACGGTGTGCAGGGCGGGGCTGTCGGCCGGGCGGCCGTCGAGCAGCGCCCGCAGGTGCGAGGGCGTGGTCTTCAGCACCGACACCGCGTTGCCGCGCAGCACGGCCCAGAACGCCGCCGGGTCGCGCACCTGGTGGTCCGGCACCACGTGCACCGAGCCCGCGGTCGCGAGCGCGAGCAGCCAGGCGGTGTGGCCGAGGTCGGCGGCCAGGGTGGTGACGTGCGCGATGCGCGGGGCCTGGGCGTCGGTGAACCCGAGCCGGTCGCGCAGCGATCGCGCGTAGTGCACCGCGTTGGCGTGGGTGACGGCCACGGCCTTCGGCTCGCCGCCCGACCCGGAGGTGAAGGAGAGGTACGCCGGATCCGTCTCCGCGCCCGGGGCGCTGCCGGGCAGTTCGGGAAGCGCGCTCGCCGCCCACGCGTCGATGTCCAGGACCTCGGTGCGGTGGGGCTGCGGTGCCCGGAACGACGGGTCCGTGCTGAGCGCGTGGCGGACCTCGACGGCGTCCAGGCGTCGGCGCAGGTCGGGGCCGGACCAGTCGGGGTCGGCCAGCACGGCGGCGGCGCCGGAGCGCAGCACCCCGTGCAGCAGGACGCAGCTGCGGGCGTCCCGGGGCCCGAGCAGGGCCACCCGGTCGCCGCGGCCGATGCCCAGGGCGCGCAGCCGGTCCGCGACGTGCTGCGCCAGCAGGTCCAGGGTGCGGTAGTCGAAGGAGCGGGTCCCGTCGGACAGCGCGGGCCGGTGCGGGTGGAGCTGGGCGTTGCGCGCCAGCAGATCGGTCAGCGACAGCGTGGACCGGATCGCAGCCGTCACGCTCGCTCCTCTCCGTGGGCCACGGGCGGTGTGGTGCCGGTCGGGCGGGTCTGCGGGGTGCCCGCGAGGTACGCGTCCAGCCGCGCCTCCTCGGGCAGCCGGTGGGACAGTTCCCAGGCGAGGGTGCGGTGCAGGCCGTCGAGGTGGATCAGGCCGTTCCTGACCCGCAGGTCGGCGTAGTGGTCGTGCGGCACCGGGCTGGTGCTGAGGTACACCGCGGTGAGCGGCGCCTGCCTCAGCAGTTCGAGCTTCGCCGCGCAGCACGGGTTCGCCTCGGTCCACCGCGCTCCGCCGTCCCGCACCCGGGCGGCGGCCTCGGCCACCGTCAGGCCGGTCCGCGGTACGAGTTCGAGCCGGCCGCCCTCGCTGAGGTGCCAGGGCAGCGTGATGCCGAGGACGTCCGCCCGCGAGAGCCGCACGTGCCACCAGCAGCCGAGCGACTTCTCGGCCCGTTCGAGGTTCTCCGCCCCGTCCCGGTTGGTGTTCGCCTCGTGCGCCCGTTCGACCGGGTGATCGCGCAGGTAGGTCTCCATGACCTCGGAGTACGTGACCGAGCTGACAATGTCCACGCTGATGCCTCTCACGCAGTTCCGATGTACTCGGTGAAGTGCCGCTCCGCGAACAGCTCCGGCCACTGGCCGTGGTCCAGGCGCAGCTCCCGGGCCCGGGCGAGCATCTGCCGCCAGAACGGCTTGACCGGCCGCCAGCGTGCTCCCACCTGGCAGTACGACGCGTCCACGAAGTAGCGCGGGCGCCCCGGCCCGTCCGGCGCGGGCCTGCGGGCGTGGAACAGCGCCGAGTTGAGCAGCACGGTGGAGCCCGCCGGCAGCCGGTCGATGACGACCTCGCCCGGCAGCTCGGCGGTGCCGAGGTGGGCGAGCGCGGTCTTGCCGGCGGGCTCGCGGTGCGAGCCGGGCAGGACCGCGAGGCTGCCGACCGTTTCGTCGAGGCCACCGAGGTAGTGCAGCACGTGGATCATCAGCAGCGACGGATCCGCGCGGTCGTTGGGCTCGTAGTCGTGGTGCCAGGCTTTGCCCGCGACGTCGGGGCCCTGGCGGTCGCTGTGCAGGTGGTGGAAGACGAAGGAGGGGCCCAGCAGCTCCGCGACCACCCGCAGCAGCGGGCGGTGGGTGAGCAGCGCGCCGTGCCCCGGCAGCTCCAGTTCCAGCACCGGGGGCAGGCCGTGGGTGGCCGGGTCGGTGCAGGAGGCTATCGAACGGGTCCGCAGGCCCTCGTCCACCCAGCGGTCCACCTCGGACACCAGCCGGGTCCGCAGCGGCTCCGGCAGGAGACCGGGAAGGACCAGGAATCCCGACTCCGCGAACCGGTCGCGTTGTGCGCTGCCGAGAGCCTGCTGCCCGCCAAGAAAAAGTGACACTGAACGACTCATCTCCTCACGCCGGGGGACGAGGACGCGTCAGCCGTCGCAGACTTCAGGTGATCCGATCATTCCGATCACCGGGGAAGGATGCGGAATGATCACGTCCAGTCGGATTCCGCTCGCTGGAGTCTGTGATATCGGCACCAGGCCTCACAAGACCCAGATCATGAGCGAGGCCATGTTCAGGCCAACTGGTGGTTCGGCCTCGTTCATTCGCCGGGGTGCCGATGCCGTTGCCGGATCCTCCGCTCGCCCCGCTGGTGTGTCCGCAGGCCGCAGGGGTCGGCTCGGGCGGCACCGGTGCGCCCGATTCCCCGTGCATGGCGGGATTGCTGAGCAGTCGCGAAACCGGAGGGACGTGAGGGGTCGGCAGTTCCCGGCCGAGATTCGCGGGCTGGCCCGGACTGCGCACTGCGCAAGGGAATTTCCTGAAACTGCGGAGGAATACTTTTCCCGGCCGGACCCGCCGGAACACGAACTGCCCGGACACCTGGCGGCGTCCGGGCAGTTCGTGTTCCAAGCGCTCGAGGCGCGGTGCGGACGGGCCCTACTCCCGCCGCAGTACCGCCCCCGCGAGCCCCAGGCACGCCGCCGCCGCGATCACCGCGAAGCCGCTGACCGCCGGGAGCAGGCCGTAGTGCTGGGACAGGGCGCCGACGGCGACGATGGGCAGCGAGCTGCCGAGGTAGACGATCACCCACAGGGCGCTCATCTCGCTGGCGCGCCGGGCCGGGTCCATCGCGGCGACCGCCGTGGTGAACAGCGAGCGGAAGGCGATGCCCTGGCAGGCGCCGCCCAGCACGCTGCCGCCGAAGAGCAGGGCCGGCTGGTGGGCGTACTCGGCGGTGACCACCAGCGCGAGGCCGAGGGCCAGGCCGGCCATGCCCAGCGCGATCACCCGGCGGTCGCGGGTGGGCGGGACGAGCAACTGCGCCAGCGCCGAGGAGCCCAGCAGCAGGGCGGCGACCACGGCGCCGACCATCCGGGAGTGGGTGTGCAGCAGGCCGGCCGAGAAAGCGGGGGCCAGGCTCAGGTAGACCCCGAAGACGGCGTACGAGACGAAGCCCGCGCCCGCCGCCAGCAGGAAGGTGCGCCGGCCCTGGGCGGGCAGCGCCAGCCGGCGCGGGCGCAGGTGCACCGGGGTGGTGACCCGCGGCGGCGCGTCCACCGGGCGGCGGGCGCCCGGCATCCGCGGGTGCACCAGGGCGAGCGGCACGCAGAGCACCAGCAGCGCGACGGCGTGCACCAGGAACGGGGTGAGCAGCGGGTGCGCGCCGCCGGCCAGCGAGGCGCCGACCACCGGGCCGAGCGCGACGCCGCCGGCCGAGCAGGCCAGGGTGAGCTTGGCCGCCAGCGTCGGGTGGTCCGGCAGCAGGTCGCCGAGGGCCGCGCCGGCCGCGCCGGTGGCCAGCGCCACCGCGATGCCCTGCACGGCCCGTCCGGCGGCCAGCTGGCCGAAGGAGTTGGCGGTGGCGAAGAGCGCGTCCCCGCTGGCGGCCAGGCAGACGGCGGGCAGGATCAGCGCGCGGCGCCCGAGCAGGTCGGACCAGTGGCCGACCGCGGCCAGCACCGGGACCAGCGCGAAGACGTAGACGGTGAAGAGCAGCGTGGTGTCGAAGGCGGTCAGGCCCAGGCGCTGCTGCAGCAGGGGGTAGACCGGGGTGGCCAGGTTGGCCCCGATCAGGAGCAGGAGCAGGGCGGCGGCGCAGAGGCCGACGCGCACGCCGCGCAGCGCGTTCCAGCGGCTGACTGCGGCCAGCTGGAGCTGGGTCCGTGGTGCGAGCTCCAGGGGGAGCAGGGCCTCCGAGAGCCGGTTGCCGGTGAGCTGCGCGGTGGGCAGGCCGGAACCGGCGGGGGAGAGGTCCGCCATGGCAGGGATCTCCTGTGGCCGGGCGCCACCGCGGGTCGGCGTGGCATGCCGACGCGCCCGTCCGGTGGCGCTGTGGTGGTGGCCGTGGGTGCGGGAGGACCGTGGTGGAGCGGGGTGAGCTGAACAGAACCGGGCATCGTTGCCCGGGCGTGACCGCGCGCGGGGTGTGCACGGGGTCAAATGAAGGATACGGGGTGGTGCGACAAGGGCGTGCACAGGTGGCACGCGCCCCCCGCAGGACGGGCGCCGCCGAGCCAACGGCCGATACGCTGATCACAGTGTGCTGATCCGTACCTTCGCTAGGAGCTCGCGCCTGATGGCCGGACGACGTCGTAAGAACCCTGACCACCCGTCGGTGACCGGGCCGGACGCGCTGCCCGGCAACGAGGGTCTGCTGCCGGCCGACTTCGAGCTCGCCGACCTCTACGGCGCGCACGGATCGGATGCGGAGGAGGACCTGGACGACCTCTCGGTCATGGTCCCGCCGGTGCGGCTGCTGCCCGAGGCGGAGCTGGCGGTGGCGGCGCTGGCCGTGCCGCTGATCGAGCGCGCGGTGCGGCTGGCCAGGTGGAGCGCGCCGACCCGTCCGGTGGACGAGCTGGGCGACCTGCTGGACGAGGACCGCGAGACGGCCGCCCGGTTCCTCGGCCTGGCCCCGGCCGAGGGCGAGGTCTCCGAGGAGGCGGTGCTGGAGGCGATGCGGGTCTGGTCGCTGGCCAGCGACCTGGAGCTGGTGCTGGTCGCCCACGACGAGGCGGGCCACCGCGCGGCGGGCCCGAGCAGCGAGCTGGCCCCGGTGGAGGCCGGCGACCCGGAGGCGGTGCTGGAGCTGTGGCTGGCCGCCGCCGACCTGATCGCCGAGCTTGCGGTGGAGATCGAGCCGCTGGACGCCGAGCCGGACGCCGGCGAGCGGGCCGACGACGAGCGGGCCGAGGAGCTGCTGGCCCAGTACGAGGAGGTCCAGGAGGAGGCCGCCGAGCTGCTGGACGAGGCGCTCCAGGTGCTCTACGAGGCCACCGCGTTCGCCGAGCCGGGCCAGGAGACGGTGCCGCTGGGCGTGCTGGCCGCGCTGCTGGTGGTCCCCGAGGGCGAGGAGCCCGACGAGGAGATGCTCGGCGACATCACCGATGTGATGGTCGCCCTGGACCCGATGCTGGCCGACCTGGCCGAGATCGGGCTGCTGGAGTACCAGCCGATCGACCCCGAGCTCTTCGACGAGGAGGAGGCCGGCGGCGAGCAGGCGGCGGCGCAGGACCCCGAGCGGGTCCTGGACGAGGCCGAGGCCGCCCGGTTCGGCCTGGTCAAGCTGACCCCGCTGGGCCAGTACGGGATCCGCCAGTGGCTGCTGGACGAGGGCTACGAGGCGCCGCTGATCGGCGAGCTGGCCACCGGCGACGCCGCCGAGCTGCTGCAGGGCATCGCCGAGGCTGCCAACGTGCTGCCCGAGCAGGAGATCCGGGTCTGGCTGGCGGACCGCGAGCCGCTCACCGCCGCCCGCGAGCTGCTGGACGCCGCACGCGGTGAGGACCGCACCGCGCCGCTGCGCCGGATGCTCGCCCAGCTGGCGCTGGCCGAGCTGGGAGAGGCGGCCGAACCGGCCGCCCGCGAGGTGCTGGAGGACGCGGAGCTGGGCGGCGGCGCGCGGGCCTGGCTGGTCTCGCGCGGGGCCACCGATGTGCCCGCGCCGAACCGCTCGATGGTGCTGTGGACCACCGTGGACACCTTCGCCGCCCAGCTGCTGGACAGCGAGGGCGACGCGGAGGTGCTGCGCGAGCTGATCTCCGGGATGCCGGTGACCGACAACCCGGCGAGCTTCTTCGGCGAGCTGTGGCGGGTCGAGCACCCCTACACCGCGCAGGTGCTGGAGGCGGTCGGCGAGCTGCACCTGGACCGCCAGGTGGCCAAGGAGGCCCGCAAGGCGGCGTTCAAGGCGCGGTCACGGCAGTAGTCGTCCGTCGCGGTCGCGGGCCGGGGTCGCCGCTGGCGCCCCGGCCGCGCCAGCCGGCCCAGCCGCTCCCGCCGCCCCGGCGGCTTCGGCGGCCAGGTGGCGGCGCAGGCCGCGTTGGCCCGCGCGCATCATCAGCGCGTGGTTGGCCAGGAAGAACGGCCGCCCGGGCAGCGCGAGGAGCCGCATCAGCGCGCTGCCGCCCCGCACCTCCTCCTCGAAGGCGGCCAGGCAGGCCCCCGGGCCGTCCGGCGTGACGGTCCACCGGGACCAGCCGACCAGGTCCCCGGCCAGCTCGGCCTCCAGCACCCCGCCCTGCCCGCCGGGCGCCGGCTGCTGCCGGCGCTCCCTGGCGGTCAGCACCAGCGTGTACGGCAGCACCGAGCGGATCCGCAGCCGCCCGCTGTCCGGGTCCAGCGGCTGGACCTCGCGCACCTGCGGCCACCAGCACGGATAGCGCGGGACGTCGCGCAGCGCCCGGTAGACCGCGTCGGGCGGCGCGGGCAGTCGCCAACGGCTGGTCAGGCGGTAGTGGTTGGACTCCATGCCGGTGCCATCCCCGCTGCCGTGCCGGTTCTCACCTCGGTCGGCAGGTCGGTTGTCACCTCGGTCGGCAGGCCCGTCGGCGCGGCGGGTCGGGCGCCGTCACGGCAGCTCGAGCTGCCCGGTCTCGGTGAACGTGAAGGACGGGTTGTGCGCCAGCTCCCACAAGTGGCCGTCCGGGTCCTCGAAGTAGCCGCCGTAGCCGCCCCAGGAGGTGGGCTTCGGCGGCTTGACCACCGAGGCGCCGGCCGCCACCGCGACCTCCATCGCCGCGTCCACCGCCTGCGGCGACTCCAGGTTGACCGCCAGCGTCACGCCCCGGAAGGCCGGTTCGCCGCCCGGGGGAATGCCCGCGTCGGCGGCCAACTCCTCGGCCGGGAAGAGGCCGAGCACCGAGTCGGCGGTGCGGAACCAGGAGATCTGCGGATTGGAGGCGGTGGACCGCTGCCAGCCCAGCGCCGTGTAGAACTCGACGCTGCGGTCCAGGTCGCTCACGCCGAGGGTGATGATGCTGATCCGGGCGGGCACTGGCCGCGCGTCCGCGTTACTGGTCGTCATGCGGCCCAGCGTAGGCAGTGGCACCGACAACATAGGGCCCGATCGGCGCGTGGCGGGCCCGGAGCGGGTATCTGCCAACCGTACGAGGGAAGCTGATGGCCCAGTGGGTCGTGCGCACGTATCGTGGGCGAACGCGGCCGGCCGGGCGGGCGACCCCGCCCGCGGCCGGCCGCGGACCGAACGACGGCGAACCCCGGGGGTGCGGCGAAGGTGACCATCAGCAGCGGAAGCTGGGCCGCGGAACCGGGTGACACAGCCATGCCACTGCAGGCCGTGGCGGGCCCCGGACCGGGTGAGTGCCTGGCGGACGAGGAGTACTACGCGCAGCAGGAGCACCATGTCCGGCAGGTCTTCGCGGAGTTGGACTTCCCGGTCTACGGCGTGGACCGGGCCGGGCACGGCGCCCGCGGCATCGCCCCCGCGCCCGGCGCGCACACCGACAGCGACGCGATGAGCGGCTACGAGACGCAGAACGGCGAGATCACCTGGATCGAGCTGCGCTCCGGCGACTGGACCTCGCTGGAGGGCCCGTACCTCACTGTGCGCACCTACCAGCCCGGGGTGGAGCGTTACGCCCCGCTGCCCGAGCTGGAGGAGCTGGTCGAGCGCGAGCGCGACCGGATCTACGAGCAGCTCGGCATCGACGAGGGCGACTGCCCCGGGCGGGTGCGCGCGCTGCGTGAGTGGATCAGCGTGGCGGGTGAGCCGGTGGCCGTGCAGATCCATGAGGAGAGCGGGGCCGGCAACGGCCCGGCCGCCCGGGCCCGCACGGTCTGGGCCGCCCGGCTGCTGGTCTACGGCTCGGTGGTGCTGATCTGCGGCCGCGGCATCGCGCCCGCCGACATCGAGCTGGACCAGCTGGCGGAGCCCGACCACGAGCGCTTCACGGTCGGCCGCACCGAGTTGCTGCGCGGCGTGGCCGCGCGCCGCCGCCGGCGCCTGGCCCAGCTCCAGCGCAGCCACCTGGCGCTCAGCGGCCTGGACCCGCACCGGGCGCTGCTGGAGTTCAGCGTCGAGCGCGCGCTGGCCCACCGGGCGCACCGGCTCGCCCGGGGCCGCACCCGGATGCCGCGCCGGCTGCGGGTCGCCGAGCCGCCCGAGCTGTGGGAGGCCGCGGTCCGCCAGCAGATGCACTTCGCCTCCGAGAGCCGCCCGGAGGCCTGCGCGGCGATCGGCTCGATGGTCGGTCACCTGCTGCTGCTCGCCGAGCGGACCGACTGGCTGGTGGGCAGCGCGCAGGGGCGGGCCGCGCTGGAGGAGGTGATCCGCTACGCCGCCTTCGCCAGCCAGGTGCCGAGCCTGCCCGCGCAGCGGGCCTGGGAGGAGTTGAGCCGGCAGCGGACGGCCGGCGCCGAGGGGCTGGAGGTCGCCGAGCAGGCCTGGCTGGCGGCCTGGGAGCAGTGGCGCCGGGAGCGGAACCGCTGACCGGGCCGGCCCGGCTTGGTTGACGCCCCGTCACGTCCGGTGTTTCTCAGTGCTCCTGGTCGGACGGCAGCCGCAGCTGGAGCATTGCCAGCAGCCGCTGCTGCGGCTGGGCCAGGTCGATCCCGGTCAGCTGCTCGGCCCGGCGCACCCGGTAGCGCAGCGTGTTGGGGTGGATGTGCAGCGCCTGCGCCGCCACCCGCACCTCGCCCAGCGCGTCCAGCCAGGCCAGCACCGACTCGGCCAGCCGGGTGCCGTGCCGCGCGTCGTACTCGGTGAGCGCCACCAGCCGCGGATCGCGCAGCGCGGGCCGCTCCTGGAGCAGCGCGAGCACCTCGCTGAGCAGCACCTCCGCCTGCACGTCGATCAGCGCGGCCACCTCGGGCACCACGCCGCCGCGCCCCATCGCGTCCAGGATCCGGTCCGCCTGCGCGCGGGAGGCGGGCACCGCCGCCAGGCCGTGCTCGGTGCTGCCGATCGCGGCCCGCAGCGAGATGCCCAGGTGGTCGCGGGCCGCGTCCACCACCTCCTGGGCCCAGTCCCGCACGGTGGTCATCGGCAGGTTGACCGGCAGTTCGGGCAGCAGCACATAGACCCGGCTGTCGATCGGGGCGAGCAGCGCGCTGCGGTGCCGGGCGGCGGTGTGCACCGAGATCAGGCCGGTCACCTCGGTGCGGCTCAGGTCGGCGCCGACCGCCGCGTAGGCGAGCACGGTGGCCGGGCGGTGCTGGTGCAGGCCCAGGTGGGTGGCCAGCGACTGCGGGCCGGTGCTGCCCTCGAGCAGGCCGGTGAGCAGGGTCTGGGTCAGCCGGACGTCCGCCGACAGCTCGCGCCGCCGGCGCACCAGTTGGGCCGCCGCCACCCGGGCCGCGCCGACCAGGGCCTGCTCGGCCTGCGGGGCCAGCGGCTGCGAGCCCTCCTGCACCCAGATGGTGCCCAGCGGCTGGGCGCCGGCCCGGATCCCGATCGCCAGCCGGCGGCGCAGGCCCAGCTCGGGGTGCGGTTCGACCGCGATCACGCTGTCCGAGCTGCGCAGGTGCTGGAAGATGCCCCACTCGCGGAGCTTGGACAGGTACGGCTCGGGTCCCTGCCAGCCCAGGATGGACAGCCGCCGCAGGTCGTCCACCTCGTCGGAGTCGGCCGAGCGGGAGTAGGCCAGCACCCGGCTGGAGGTGTCCTCGATGGAGACGATGCCGCCGGTCAGCACGGCGGTGGTCTGGGCCAGCGAGAAGAGGTCCCCGGCGTTGTGATCGGCCGTCTCGGGGGTGTCCGGGCCGTTGATCACCGCGCGGGCCAGCGCGTCCAGGTGCTCCCAGCGGGTCTCGCTGCGCACCGAGAGCAGCGCCACGCCCGCCTCGGTGGCCGCCTCGCGCAGCGCGTCGGCCTGCCCCGGCGCGTCCAGCTTGACGGCGACGGCGGCGGCCCTGGCCCGGCCGGCGGCGCGCAGCGCGGGCAGCGCGGCCCGGCCGCGGGCGCCGATGGCGAGGACCAGTTCACCGGGGTTGGCGGTGGCCGGGTCCTCGGGGTCCAGGATCGCCACCTCGCGCACCGGCACGTCCAGACCGGCGGGCGCGGCCTGGAGTTCGACCAGCGGCTCGCCCAGCGACATCAGCAGTTGGCGGAGCGGGAGGCCGGGGGCGGTCATCGGGGGCCTCCTCAGGGTGCGCAGTGGGGCAGGTGGTGCGTCGTACTACGGGATGTTCATCCACTCGGACAATGCCGTACGGATGACTTTAGCCGCCTGGCCAACCATGCGGGCCGGGACCGAGCCTTAACGTTCCTTCATGGCCCGCGTGTGACCCCCGCACTGGCCACCCCCACGACTCGAAGGAGAGCGCGCGCTCATGGATGCTGTGACCCAGGTCCCCGCGCCGGTGAACGAGCCGGTCCACAGCTACGCCCCCGGCAGCCCGGAACGGGCTCGCCTGGAGGCGAAGCTGAAGGAGCTGGGGGGCCAGGAGCCCGTCCAGCTGACCATGACGATCAACGGTGAGCGCCGGATGGGCGCGGGCACCGAGATCCACGTCGTCCAGCCGCACAACCACGCGGCTCGGCTCGGTACCCTGCGCAACGCCACCCAGGCCGACGCGCAGGACGCCATTGACGCTGCGCTGGCGGCCGCTCCCGCCTGGCAGGCGCTCTCCTTCGACTCGCGGGCGGCGATCTTCCTCAAGGCCGCCGACCTGCTGGCCGGCCCCTGGCGCGAGACGCTGGCCGCCGCCACGATGCTCGGCCAGTCCAAGACCGCCCAGCAGGCCGAGATCGACTCCTCCTGCGAGCTGATCGACTTCCTGCGCTTCAACGTGCACTTCGCCCGGCAGATCATCGCCGAGCAGCCGGTCTCCTCGGACGGCGTGTGGAACCGCAGCGACCACCGCCCGCTGGAGGGCTTCGTCTACGCGATCACCCCGTTCAACTTCACCGCCATCGCGGGCAACCTGCCCACCGCCCCGGCGCTGATGGGCAACGTGGTGCTCTGGAAGCCGTCCCCCACCCAGCAGTTCTCCGCGCACCTGCTGATGGAGCTGCTGGAGGAGGCGGGCCTGCCCAAGGGCGTCATCAACATGGTGACCGGCGATGGCCTGGCCGTCTCCGAGGTCGCGCTGAAGCACCCCGCGCTGGCCGCCATCCACTTCACCGGCTCCACCGCGACCTTCCAGCACCTGTGGCGCGAGGTCGGCAACAACATCGCCGGCTACCGCACCTACCCGCGGATCGTCGGCGAGACCGGCGGCAAGGACTTCCTGGTCGCCCACCCGTCGGCCGACCCCAAGGTGCTGAAGACCGCGATGACCCGCGGCGCCTTCGAGTTCCAGGGCCAGAAGTGCTCGGCGCTCTCCCGCGCCTACGTCCCCGCCTCGCTCTGGGCGGGCCTGAAGGACGAGTTCCGGGCCGAGGTCGAGGGTCTGACCATGGGCGACGTCACCGACCTGGCGAACTTCATGAGCGCCGTGATCGACGACCGCTCGTTCGCCAAGAACAAGGCCGCCATCGACCGCGCCCAGGCCGACCCCTCGGTCGAGGTGCTGGCCGGCGGCAGCTACGACGACTCGGTGGGCTACTTCGTCCGCCCGACCGTGCTGGTCTGCACCGACCCGGCGAGCGAGTACTTCCGCGACGAGTACTTCGGCCCGATCCTGGCCGTGTACGTGTACGAGGATGAGAAGTACGACGAGATGCTCGCGCAGATGGAGTCGGTCTCGCCCTACGGCCTGACCGGTGCGATCATCGCCCAGGACCGCGCCGCCGCCCAGGACGCGATGCACAAGCTGCGCTTCGCGGCCGGCAACTTCTACATCAACGACAAGCCGACCGGCGCGGTCGTCGGCCAGCAGCCCTTCGGTGGCGGCCGGGCCTCCGGGACCAACGACAAGGCCGGCGCCAAGCAGAACCTGGCGCGCTGGACCTCGACCCGGTCGATCAAGGAGACGTTCGTCCCGCCGACGGACTACCGCTACCCGCACATGGGCTGACCAGGTCCACTCTCCCGGGGCGGCGGCCCACCCTCAGCCGCCGCCCCACCCTTTTTCGCTCCCCCGTCTCGTCCCCCACACCCTGTGATCCAGGAGTACCGATGCTCCGTTCCGCCCTCCTCGCCGCCTCCCGCTCGCCGCAGGTGCGCACCCTCGTGGAGAAGTTCCCGCCGACCCACGCGATAGTCGAGCGCTTCGTCGCCGGCGAGCTGCTCGACCAGGGCATCACCGCCACCGACGAGCTGGTCGCCACCGGTCGCAAGGTCACCCTCGACCACCTCGGCGAGGACACCAAGGACGCCACCCAGGCCGCCGGCACCGCCGAGGCCTACGAGCTGCTGCTGGCCGCCCTCAAGGAGACCGGCCTCGCGGCCAACGCCGAGGTCTCGGTCAAGCTCTCCGCGGTCGGCCAGTTCCTCCCGGTGGACGGCGAGAAGATCGCGCTGGAGAACGCCCGCCGGATCTGCGAGGCGGCCGCCGCCGCGGGCACCACGGTCACCCTGGACATGGAGGACCACACCACCACGGACTCGACGCTGGGCATCGCCCGCGAGCTGCGCGCCGACTTCCCGTGGCTGGGCGTCGTGCTGCAGGCCTACCTGCGCCGCACCGAGGAGGACTGCAAGGAGTTCGCGGCCGCCGGTTCCCGGGTCCGCCTCTGCAAGGGCGCCTACAAGGAGCCGGAGTCGGTCGCCTTCCAGGGCAAGCACGACGTCGACCTGGCCTACGTCCGCGCGCTCAAGGTCCTGATGGCGGGCGAGGGTTACCCGATGATCGCCTCGCACGACCCCAACATGATCAAGATCGCCGGCCAGCTCGCCGAGTGGAACGGCCGCACCCGCGACAGCTTCGAGTACCAGATGCTCTACGGCATCCGCCCCGAGGAGCAGCTGCGCCTGGCCGAGGCCGGCAACACCATGCGGGTCTACCTGCCCTACGGCCAGGAGTGGTACGGCTACTTCATGCGCCGCCTGGCCGAGCGCCCGGCCAACCTGACCTTCTTCCTGCGCGCGATGGCGACGCGCGGCTGAGTGGTCGCCGCGTTTTACGGCGTTTTACGGCTGAGGCCCGCATCCCGGTGATTTCGGGTGCGGGCCTTCGTGCTCGGCCGGGCTAGAGGAACGGGGCGGTGTCCAGCTCGAAGTCGAAGGGGGCGGGGAGCGGGAGCGGTTTGCCGAAGGGGGCGAGGTGGGAGGCGGTGTACTCCTCGCCCTCGGGGGCGCTGAAGACGGTCGCCTTGGACTCCTCGCGGTCGATGAGGAGGTAGAGCGGGATGCCGCCGCGGGCGTAGCAGTGGCGCTTGGCGATCCGGTCCTGGACGGGCTTGCCGGACGTCACCTCGACCACCATGGCCACGCCGTCGGGGGGCATCCAGGGCGGTGCGCCCAGGAAGAGCCGACGATCCTCGGGCGCGAAGGTGAGGTCCGGGATGGCGTGGTTCTTGGGGCAGCGCCCGCCACGGGTGAGGAGCAGGCCCTTGTGGCCGGAGACGTCCATCTCCACGGCCGAGTTCTTGATGATCTGGCGGACCACCTTGCTCAGGTAGTGCTCGTGCTCCCCGTCGGTCGGTGGTGACACGCTGATCTCTCCCTCGATGAGCTCGGCTCGGAAGCCCTCGGGGGTGGCCAGGCTGAGGAAGTCCTCCAGCAGGATCTCCTCCTGCGTCGGTGTCGCCTCGACCGGATGCTCATGCGTCATGGCACTCATGATGCCCCCTTCTGCGGATGATCCGGAGGCTGTTCGGGCCGGTCGGCGAGCGAGGTGGCAATGGCGCTGCATTCACCCCAACGGGCCAACTAGTGCCGCGTCAGGCAACCTTCGCCCCGTCGCGACGCCCGGCACGCACTCTCGCCGCACCGGCCGAAAGCCCAAGTACGTCCAGTACGAGGTCTTCCGGCCGGCACGCCGATAGCACGCACCGGACGCCGCTCCTTGACGGGCAAAAGTTGCCTGACGCGGCACTAGTGTGATGCGCCGCAAATCACGAGGTAAGTTGATACCCTTTTAGAGTGGCGCATCCTGGACCTTCTGCCGTGGCGATCACGCTGTCTGGTGACGAGCGTGCCGAGTTGGTGCGTCGGGCCGGGTCGTGGGACCGGAGAGCGGCCGAGCGGGCCCGGATCATTCTGGCGTGCGCTGACGGTAAGTCGAATGCCGCTGCCGCGGAGCAAGTTGGCGTCCAGGCAAAGACGGTGTCCAAGTGGCGGCGCAAGTTCGCGGCCGAGGGGCTGGCCGGCTTGCAGGATGCGGGCCGTATCGGTCGACCGAAGGCCGACCTGGTCCTGAGTGAGGCCGAGCGGGACCAGTTGGTGCGCTGGGCGAGACGGGCGAAGACCGCGCAGTTTCTCGCGCTGCGGGCCAGGATCGTGCTGCGCTGCGCGGAGGGCGGGACGAACCGGCAGGCGGCGATGGACCTGGGCGTCGACGATTCGACTGTGGAGCGCTGGCGGGCCCGGTTCATCGACAAGCGGCTGGACGGCTTGCAGGATGAGCCGCGTCCAGGCAGGCCGCCCTCGATCCTGCTCGATCAGGTCGAAGACGTCATCGTCGCCACTCTGGAGTCCGCCCCGGGTCAGGACACGCACTGGTCGCGGGCCTCGATGGCCACCCGCACGGGGCTGTCGAAGTCGACCATCGGGCGGATCTGGAAGAGGTTCGACCTCAAGCCCCACCTTCAGGACAGCTTCAAGCTCTCCACCGACCCGCAGTTCGTGGACAAGGTGGTGGACGTCGTCGGGCTCTACCACAACCCGCCCGAGAAGGCCGTCGTACTCTGCGTCGACGAGAAGTCCCAGATCCAGGCGCTGGACCGGTCCCAGCCAGTGCTGCCGATGATGCCAGGCATGCCCGAACGCCGCACCCACGACTACCTGCGGCACGGCATCACCAGCCTGTTCGCGGCCTTCAACATCGCCGACGGAACCGTCATCAGCGAACTCCACCGCCGCCACCGGGCCCTGGAGTTCAAGAAATTCCTGATCACCATAGACAAGGCCGTCCCCGCCCAGCTCGACGTGCACTTGGTGTGTGACAACTACAGCACTCACAACACCGCCGAGATCAGAACCTGGCTCAGCCGGCACCCACGCTTCCACGTCCACTTCACCCCAACCGGCTCATCCTGGATCAACCAAGTCGAGCGCTGGTTCGGCCTGTTGACCGACAAGCTCATCCGCCGCGGCGTCCACACCTCCGTCAAAGCCCTCGAAGACGACATCAAGGCCTGGATCGACACCTGGAACCAGGATCCGAGACCGTTCACCTGGACCAAGACCGCCGATGAAATCCTCAAGTCCCTCGCCGACTACCTCGCCAAGATCAACCCTCCTCGCCAGCAACCATCACAGCAATAGTTACCCTCGTGATTTGCGGCGCATCACACTAGTGTGATGCGCCGCAAATCACGAGGTAAGTTGATACCCTTTTAGAGTGGCGCATCCTGGACCTTCTGCCGTGGCGATCACGCTGTCTGGTGACGAGCGTGCCGAGTTGGTGCGTCGGGCCGGGTCGTGGGACCGGAGAGCGGCCGAGCGGGCCCGGATCATTCTGGCGTGCGCTGACGGTAAGTCGAATGCCGCTGCCGCGGAGCAAGTTGGCGTCCAGGCAAAGACGGTGTCCAAGTGGCGGCGCAAGTTCGCGGCCGAGGGGCTGGCCGGCTTGCAGGATGCGGGCCGTATCGGTCGACCGAAGGCCGACCTGGTCCTGAGTGAGGCCGAGCGGGACCAGTTGGTGCGCTGGGCGAGACGGGCGAAGACCGCGCAGTTTCTCGCGCTGCGGGCCAGGATCGTGCTGCGCTGCGCGGAGGGCGGGACGAACCGGCAGGCGGCGATGGACCTGGGCGTCGACGAGTCGACTGTGGAGCGCTGGCGGGCCCGGTTCATCGACAAGCGGCTGGACGGCTTGCAGGATGAGCCGCGTCCAGGCAGGCCGCCCTCGATCCTGCTCGATCAGGTCGAAGACGTCATCGTCGCCACTCTGGAGTCCGCCCCGGGTCAGGACACGCACTGGTCGCGGGCCTCGATGGCCACCCGCACGGGGCTGTCGAAGTCGACCATCGGGCGGATCTGGAAGAGGTTCGACCTCAAGCCCCACCTTCAGGACAGCTTCAAGCTCTCCACCGACCCGCAGTTCGTGGACAAGGTGGTGGACGTCGTCGGGCTCTACCACAACCCGCCCGAGAAGGCCGTCGTACTCTGCGTCGACGAGAAGTCCCAGATCCAGGCGCTGGACCGGTCCCAGCCAGTGCTGCCGATGATGCCAGGCATGCCCGAACGCCGCACCCACGACTACCTGCGGCACGGCATCACCAGCCTGTTCGCGGCCTTCAACATCGCCGACGGAACCGTCATCAGCGAACTCCACCGCCGCCACCGGGCCCTGGAGTTCAAGAAATTCCTGATCACCATAGACAAGGCCGTCCCCGCCCAGCTCGACGTGCACTTGGTGTGTGACAACTACAGCACTCACAACACCGCCGAGATCAGAACCTGGCTCAGCCGGCACCCACGCTTCCACGTCCACTTCACCCCAACCGGCTCATCCTGGATCAACCAAGTCGAGCGCTGGTTCGGCCTGTTGACCGACAAGCTCATCCGCCGCGGCGTCCACACCTCCGTCAAAGCCCTCGAAGACGACATCAAGGCCTGGATCGACACCTGGAACCAGGATCCGAGACCGTTCACCTGGACCAAGACCGCCGATGAAATCCTCAAGTCCCTCGCCGACTACCTCGCCAAGATCAACCCTCCTCGCCAGCAACCATCACAGCAATAGTTACCCTCGTGATTTGCGGCGCATCACACTAGTGTGATGCGCCGCAAATCACGAGGTAAGTTGATACCCTTTTAGAGTGGCGCATCCTGGACCTTCTGCCGTGGCGATCACGCTGTCTGGTGACGAGCGTGCCGAGTTGGTGCGTCGGGCCGGGTCGTGGGACCGGAGAGCGGCCGAGCGGGCCCGGATCATTCTGGCGTGCGCTGACGGTAAGTCGAATGCCGCTGCCGCGGAGCAAGTTGGCGTCCAGGCAAAGACGGTGTCCAAGTGGCGGCGCAAGTTCGCGGCCGAGGGGCTGGCCGGCTTGCAGGATGCGGGCCGTATCGGTCGACCGAAGGCCGACCTGGTCCTGAGTGAGGCCGAGCGGGACCAGTTGGTGCGCTGGGCGAGACGGGCGAAGACCGCGCAGTTTCTCGCGCTGCGGGCCAGGATCGTGCTGCGCTGCGCGGAGGGCGGGACGAACCGGCAGGCGGCGATGGACCTGGGCGTCGACGAGTCGACCGTGGAGCGCTGGCGGGCCCGGTTCATCGACAAGCGGCTGGACGGCTTGCAGGATGAGCCGCGTCCAGGCAGGCCGCCCTCGATCCTGCTCGATCAGGTCGAAGACGTCATCGTCGCCACTCTGGAGTCCGCCCCGGGTCAGGACACGCACTGGTCGCGGGCCTCGATGGCCACCCGCACGGGGCTGTCGAAGTCGACCATCGGGCGGATCTGGAAGAGGTTCGACCTCAAGCCCCACCTTCAGGACAGCTTCAAGCTCTCCACCGACCCGCAGTTCGTGGACAAGGTGGTGGACGTCGTCGGGCTCTACCACAACCCGCCCGAGAAGGCCGTCGTACTCTGCGTCGACGAGAAGTCCCAGATCCAGGCGCTGGACCGGTCCCAGCCAGTGCTGCCGATGATGCCAGGCATGCCCGAACGCCGCACCCACGACTACCTGCGGCACGGCATCACCAGCCTGTTCGCGGCCTTCAACATCGCCGACGGAACCGTCATCAGCGAACTCCACCGCCGCCACCGGGCCCTGGAGTTCAAGAAATTCCTGATCACCATAGACAAGGCCGTCCCCGCCCAGCTCGACGTGCACTTGGTGTGTGACAACTACAGCACTCACAACACCGCCGAGATCAGAACCTGGCTCAGCCGGCACCCACGCTTCCACGTCCACTTCACCCCAACCGGCTCATCCTGGATCAACCAAGTCGAGCGCTGGTTCGGCCTGTTGACCGACAAGCTCATCCGCCGCGGCGTCCACACCTCCGTCAAAGCCCTCGAAGACGACATCAAGGCCTGGATCGACACCTGGAACCAGGATCCGAGACCGTTCACCTGGACCAAGACCGCCGATGAAATCCTCAAGTCCCTCGCCGACTACCTCGCCAAGATCAACCCTCCTCGCCAGCAACCATCACAGCAATAGTTACCCTCGTGATTTGCGGCGCATCACACTAGCTGTGCCGGGGCGGGCGGGGGAGGAAGGCCCAGCCGATCGGGGCGTCGGCCAGCAGGACGGGCCCTGGAGCGGCTGGACGGGCCGACCACGCTGGAGGCGTTCGCCCGGCGCCCCTGGCGGGCCGGCGAACTCGGGCGGCTGCTGGGTGAGATGCACGAACGGCTGCACGCGCTGCCGGCGCCCGGCTGGCTGCCCGAGCGGTTCGGTGGGGCTGCCGATGCTCGGGTGCTGCACCTGGATCTGCACCCGGGCAACGTCATGCTGACCGCGCGGGGACCGGTGGTGATCGACTGGGGCAACGCGGCAGCCGGTGATCCGGCTGATGACCTGGCGATGACCGTCGTCACCGTGGCCAGTGCCGAAGTCCCGGGCGCCGGGCTGCGTTGGGGACGGGCCGCGATGATCAGTCGCCCGCGACCAAGGCCCGCAACTCGGCGAGCGACTCCCGGAGCACGTCCGCCACTTCCCGCTCCTCGCCGCGCTGCTCGATCCAGCGTTCGAACGCGACCCGGAAGACGGCGATCCCCGCCTCGGCGGCCAGGCTCGCGGCCGGTTCGGGGACCCCGCGTCCGCGCAGTGCCTCGGCCATCGCCGAGGCCAGGGTGGCGAGCTTGATCAGCTCGCGTTCCCGCAGCTCCGGGTTGGCGGAGACGATGGACTGACGGCGCCGGGAGCCCTCGAGGCGCCCCTGGAACATGGTGCCGGCCGCGTCCAGTGCCGCGCCGATCGCGTCGATCGGGCGAGCGGAAGCGGGCGCCTCGGCGATCGCGCTCACCATGAGGTCCTGCAGTTCGCCCGCGCCCCAGAACAGCACCTCGCGCTTGTCGGCGAAGTGCCGGAAGAACGTTCGCTCGGTCAGCCCTGCCCGCTTGGCGATCTCGGCCACCGTGG
This sequence comes from Kitasatospora sp. NBC_01266, assembly GCF_036242395.1. NCBI lineage: Bacteria > Bacillati > Actinomycetota > Actinomycetes > Kitasatosporales > Streptomycetaceae > Kitasatospora > Kitasatospora sp. NBC_01266. Next base: position 6,092,832 of record NZ_CP108458.1, read on the forward strand.
TCTGGCTGTACCCGTGCTCGACATAGAGCTCCATCGCAGCCTGCATCAGCCTGCCGCGCGCGTTCGGCTCCCATCGCCCCATGGCCCTGATTCTATGCGATGGCAGTGGATGACATCACCTGGCATCGGAGCTAAGCTGATGACAGCGCCTGACATCGAGCAGTGCCGAGCAGTGCCGAGCGGTACCGCGTGCCGTCGAGCGGCCGCCACTGCCATGCCCTGCCATCAACTCTCCTGCCGCCGAAGGGCATCAGCGGGAGCGGCAAGCAGTGGCGGACAGCGACCGGCCTCGACCGGCTTCTACCTGCCTCGACCGGCCTCGACTGTCCGGGCGCAGGACCTGTCGCGAGAACAGCCCATCATCTGGAGGTCTCTCATGCGTGTGTTTGTCACCGGCGCGTCCGGCTGGATCGGATCCGCCGTTGTTCCCGAGCTCATCGACGCAGGTCACGAGGTGGTCGGGCTGGCCCGCTCGGACGCCGGGGCCGCCGCCCTCGCCAAGGCCGGGGCCGAGGTGCTGCGCGGCACGCTGGACGATCTCGACGGCCTGCGCGGCGCGGCCGCCGCGTCGGACGGCGTGATCCACCTCGCGTTCCAGCACGACCGAGCCTTCTCGGGGGACTTCGAGGGCGCCGCCTCGACGGACCGCCGCGTCATCGAGACGTTCGCCGAGGCCCTCGCGGGCTCCGACCGGCCGTTCGTGATCGCCGGCGGCGCGCTCGGGCTCGCCTCGGGGCGGGTGGCCACCGAGGCGGACGGGCGCGACCCGGCGGACCTGGCTCACCTGGGCGGCGGCCCGCAGGCCCGGCTGGCGAACGCGCAGTTCACCCTCGGGCTGGCCGCGCGCGGCATTCGCTCCTCCGTGGTGCGCCTCGCCCCGTCGGTGCACGGCGACGGAGACAACGGGTTCATCCCGAACGTCGTCAACATCGCCCGGGAGAAGGGCGTTTCGGCCTACATCGGCGACGGCGCCAACCGCTGGCCGGCCGTGCACCGGCTCGATGCCGCCCGGCTCTTCCGGCTGGCGGTGGAGAAGGCCCCGGCGGGATCGGCGCTGCACGGCGTCGGCGAGGAGGGTGTGCCGCTGCGCGCCATCGCCGAGGTGATCGGGGAGCAACTGGACGTCCCGGTGGTCTCCTTGACTCCCGAGGAGGCGGCCGGGCACTTCACCTGGCTGGCCGGCTTCCTCGCCGTCGACGGTCCGGCCTCGAACACGCTGACCCGCGAGCTGCTGGGGTGGCAGCCGACGGGGCCCGGTCTGCTGGAGGACATCGCCGCCCACTACTGCAAGCAGCCGGCTGCCTGACTGGGTGACGGTACGTCAACACGCTTCCTCGGGGCCTGGGTTCATTCCCCGGCCCCGTCGGCGGTTCGGTCGTCGGTGGCGTACCCGTCGAGCCGGCGAGCCAGCGCGCGCACCCGATCGCGCAGGGCGGCGGGGTGTTCGATGACGAACGGGCGGTCCAGGGCGGCGAGCACCGGGGGAATCCAGTCCAGCCGTTCGGCCCGAATCCGGACGTGCACCCATGCGTCGGCTTCGTTGGCTTTGTCGCCTTCGTCGGCCGCATCGGCCCGGCTGGTGTCGTCGCGTGCGGCCGTCGCCGGGATCGCGGTCAAGGTGGCGATTCCGGCCGGGAGTTGGCTGCGGATGTGCTGGACGCTGCCCTGGATCCGCAGCGACACCTCGTGGGTCCAGGGCGCATCCGCGAGGCTGTCCAGCACCGTGCTCACCGGGTCGAATCCGGCCGGGACGACGAACGAGCCCGATCCCATGGTCAAGGCGGTGATCCGGTCCAGCCGGAAGGTGCGTACCTGCTGGCCGGCCGGGTCGGCGCCGGTGAGGTACCACCGTCCCGAATGCGCCACGAGACCGTAGGGCAGGACGGTGCGGTCGCTGCTGCGGCCCTTGCGGTCGGTGTAGTTGATCGCCACCGGCCGCTGCCGACGTGCGGCCTCGGCGAGTTCGAGCAGCAGAGCCGCCTCCGGGGCGGTGCCGCGCCGGGGTCGCGCGGTGAACTCGGCCGTCGCCAGCAGGGCGTGCAGTCGTTGCCCCAGGGATTTGGGCAGTACCCGCAGCAGTTTCGCCGTGGCGCTCTCGTTCGCCGCCGCAGACGTGCTGCGGTGCTCGGCCCCGCGGTCGGCCAGCAGACCGAGCAGCACGGCCAGGGCTTCTTCGTCGGTCAGCATCAGCGGGGGCATCCGGTAGCCGGGGGCGAGCCGGTAGCCGCCGTAGCGGCCGCGCACCGAGTCGACGGGCACACCGAGATCCAGCAGGTGGCCGACGTAGCGACGCACGGTGCGTTCGTCGACGTCAAGGCGAGCGGCCAGGTCGGGGACGGTGCGCAGGCCGCCGCCCTGGAGGATCTCCAGCAGCGCGAGCACCCGGGCGGTCGATGAGGTCACTCCATAAGTCTGGCGCCGATACCGGGCGGTTTCTGCCCGGTATCGGTCCTAGCGTTCGGAGTGCCCCTTCATCCGGGTGCCTTCACCCGGTGCCGTCCCCGACAGTGACAGGAAGCCGCTCGTGTACTTCGCCTCGATCCGCGTGATCACCCATGACGTCGCCCGCCTGGTCGAGTTCTACGAACAGGCCACCGGCGTTTCGGCGCGGTGGTCGACCCCTGACTTCGCCGAACTCCTGATGCCCTCGTGCACGCTGGCGGTCGCGAGCAGCCGCACCGTGGCGCTGTTCGGTGCCGACTCCGCTCAACCGGCTGCCAACCGCACGGTGATCACCGAATTCCACGTCGCCGACGTCGACGCCGAGTACCAGCGGCTGACGTCCCTCGGTTGCGAGTTCGTCCAGCGGCCGACGACGATGCCGTGGGGCAACCGCTCCCTGCTCTTCCGTGACCCCGACGGGAATCTGATCAACTTCTTCACACCCGTCACCCCCGACGCCGTGCGGCGGCAGAGCCACCAGGTGCTGGAGTAGGGCGGGGTAGCCGGCTGGCCGAGGCGAGAGGATGGCAGCGTGGAATACGGTCCAGGGAAGACCAGGACGGTCGAGGTGGTCGACTACGACCCGCGGTGGCCCGAGCAGTTCGCCGTCGAGCGGGCGCTGCTGGCCCGACTGCTGCCCGACGCGCTGGCCATCGAGCACGTCGGTTCCACCAGCGTGCCCGGCCTGTGCGCCAAGCCGACCATCGACGTACTGGTGGTCGTCACGGACGTCGGCGCGGTGCTGGAACGGAGCGCCGCCCTCGGCCGGTTGGGCTACGAGTACCGGCCCGGCTCGTTCGCCGGGGACGCGCGGCACGTCTTCTTCCGCAAGGTGGCAGCCGGCCGGCGGACCCACCACCTGCACGTCCTGGCCGCCGATTCGCCGATCCCGGACGACTACCGGCTGTTCCGCGACTGCCTCAGGTCCGACCACGACGCGGCCCGCCGGTACGCCGGCGTCAAGCAGGCCCTGGCCGTCCGGTACGCCGCGGAGCGTGGCCGCTACGTCGCCGAGAAGTCCGAGCTGGTCGCCGAGTTGATGGCCCGGGCGCGACTCTGGCGGGCAACCGGCGAGCCGTAGCGCCGCTGTCGGTTGCTGTCGGCCGCTGCTGGCCGCTGTCGCCGCTGTCGCAGCTATCGGTCGCTTCCTGACGGTGACGGACCGGGCCGACCTGACGGGGTGTGCGAAAACCACTGGACATTCGGGGAGTTGATCTCCTTATCCTGCCCGGATGACAGACTTCGCCCTCCTCGCGGCCCCCTCCGACTGGCAGCCCGGCTTCCGGCAGCGCCTCATCGACGCCTACCGGGCAACCGGCCTGCCGGAGCCGGCCGTGGCCGAGTTCGCCACCTCGGTCATGGAGTTGAGCGGCGGCGACTGGACGGCGGCAGCGATCCTCGACGAGGACGGCCGCCGGGTCGGGCAGGTCGTCGTCGGCGTCGCCGAACGGGACGGCGACCTCGTCGGCCGGATCGGCGACCTGTGGACCGACCCCGCCCTCGACCCGGACCAGGACGGGCAGGCCACCCACCGCCGCGCGGCCCACGCCTGGGCGCGCCGCTGGTGCCAGGAGCAGGGGGCGACGAAGGTGTGGGTGCGGCTGGCCGCGCCGGACGAGGAGTTCGCCGACTACCCGGTCCGCGCCCAGACCCGGATCAAGGTCATCACCACCCCGGCCGAGCCGCCCGCCGGGGTGACCCACCGGCCCATCACGGAGGCCGAGTTCCCGGCCTGGCAGGCCGCCGGGCAGCAGCGCTACGCCGCCGACATGGTGCGGGCCGGCTCCCGTACCCCGGAGGAAGCCCAGGAGCAGGCCGAGAAGGACTACCACCGGCTGCTCCCCGAGGGCCTGGCCACGCCCGACACCACCCTGCTGGTGCTGGAAGCCGACGGCCAGGTGATCGGCAACGGCTGGCTGCGGCACCGCCACCTCCCCGGCGTCACCTACGGCTACTCGCTGGTGGTCCACCCCGAGTTCCGCGGCCGGGGCCACGGCCGCACGGCCATGGCGGTCGGCGAGCAGGCCACCCGGGCCGCCGGCGACCAGGTCCTGATGTTCAACGTCTTCGGCGGCAACGAGGTCGCGATGTCGCTTTACACCGCGGTCGGCTACCGCGTCCTGGAGGAGGCCCGGTCCCTTGACCTGACGCCGAGCGCTGACAACTGAGGCCGGGGCGGCGGCATCTGCGCGGCGGCCGGTCGCTCCGAAACGGCTTCTGGGTCCAGCACCTGCTTCAGTGGTGCGAGGATGACTCGCGCTTGAGCCCCTGAACCTGCTGCTGGACCACTGCGGCTGCTTGATCCGCCGTCACCAGGGTGATGTTGGCGGGAGCGGTCGCGAGCGCCGAGTCCACAGCGGTGAACCGAGTCGCCGGGGAAGCCTCGGCGAGTTGGCGGATGGCCTGGGCGAAGGTCGGACCTACGGTGACGATCAAGTCGCAGCGCTGGCTGATCAGGCCGGCGAGGTAGGGCTGTGCCTGCGCGGAGGTCGTGGCTGGTTCGATCAACTGCTGGACATTCTTCGAAGTGCCTGGTCCGGCTGCCTGCATGGCATTCCAGATCCTGGTCACCTCAGCGCTTTTCGTGGCTGTGGCAGTGTCGGTGGCGAGGCAGGCGGTGGCTCGGCCGGAGACGTCCGCGACGTCGACTCTTGGCTGATGTGGTGCTGCGTTGTGATGTTCGGGCCATAGCAGCGTCGTCGTAGCGACTGTCGCTGCGACGGTGGCGGCCAGGGCGGCGAGTCCAAGTGCGGTGGGCCTGCGGCGGCGGAAGAGGTAGTGGACGGCCATCTACGGTCCTTGAAGGGTTGGGGGTGGTCAGCGGGGGCCGCTGGCGGAGTGGGACTTGCCACGAGCCGCCTTGGCCAGCCGCCTGACGGGCCGTGTGGAAGATGAGCTTCGGTCACTTTTCTTCGCGGCCAGGGAGTTGGCGGCATCATTTCCGCGGCTGGCCTTCATCACAGCTGCCCGCTTCCGGCGAAGGCCGACCACCGCTGCCAAGGCCATGAGCGCTACTCCAAGCGTGACGATGGCTATCGTGATCGTGGAGCTGTGGTTCTCGGCCGGAGGTGTGACGCGACTCAGGTTGATCAGTGGGTTGTCGGGGCTGCCGGGCGCTGCGGTGGATGTCAGCGCGGCGAGCGGGTCGAGCTCACCCATTCCAACATGGGCGTCTGGATAATCGTGGTGATCCGCAGTGGTGGTGATGAGACGACGGATTACCTGACCCGCAGTCAAACTCGTTTCTTGGGAACGCACAAGGGCTGCAGCTGCGGATACATAGGCTGCGGCGTAGCTGGTGCCGTCCGCGTTGACGTACTGGCCTTGGTTGTTGGTCGAATAGATGTTGGTGGCAGGAGCGGCAAGGCTGATTCCTGGTCCGAACTCGCTCTCCTTCCACGGTTTTCCGTCTTCGTCGGTTCCCGCGACGGAGAGCACGCCGTTGAACGATGCGGGGTACATCGGCGGGTCGCCGTCGGTGCCGCTGTTTCCTGCTGAAGCCACGATCACGGCGTCCTTCCGCTGGGCATAGAGCACTGCCTGCCGGAGTACCGGGTCGGGGCGAGGGGACCCGATGGAGACGTTGATGACGGAGGCGCCGTGGTCGACTGCCCAGATGATTCCCTGCGCGAGGTTTCCGGGGTCGACTTGCTGGCCTGCCGAGACCCTGACGGGCAGGATCTTGGCTTCCGGCGCCAGGCCCGTCATGCCTTGTCCGTCCAGGGACTTACCGGTGCCGGCGATGATGCCGGCGATCGCGGTGCCGTGGGAGTCGGCGGATGTGTCGATCTGCCCGTTGTCCGTGGGGTCGCCGAGCTCGCCGGTGCCAGGGAGGACTTGGCCGGTGAGGTCGGGGTGGGTGGCGTCGACACCACTGTCGATGACCGCGACGGTGATCCCGCTGCCTTTGGTGATCTGCCAGAGGCGATCAGCGTTGAAGTGCTGGCCGTCAAGCGGCCACTCATTCGAGCGGATCGCGCTTGCGGATGCGAGCGGAGCTCCTTGGATCGCCAGCGCGAGTGCAGCGAGGAGGCAGGCTGCCATCCTGACAGAAATGTGCAATGCCAGGGGGTACTGCGGGAGGGACTTTGTCACCTCGAGCTTCTCCGTCCATGTCGGTTGCCCGACCAGGGGACGTCGGGAGTCTGCGCCTCGACCCTACTTCCCCCTTCGGACATTGCAAGAGAGGGGGATGGGCTGCCATACGGCATGTATTGATGCGACGTCAAGGAAAGCCTTGATTAAGCATCATCTAAGGAATTATAAATCTTCCCCGTGGGAGAATATGGACGTACGGGGACCGATGAGGCGGAATCGCCTCTTCTGCTTACGGATTTGGCTTGCCGAACTGATTGTTCGTCAACTAGAACGTCTCTGACATCCCCAAACTGGGGTTCTTTCCGTGCTTGGGGGTTGGCCTTGCGCCGCTCGTCGTCGCGTCATGCCCTGTTCTCGGCCGTACGCTCCGTCAGCTCATGGCTGGTCGGCCAGTGTCGCCGAAGTGGCCGACGCTGGGTGGTGCTTCTGGCTTGCATGTCGATCGTGGCCAGCCTGTCCACGCAGGCGGCATGGGCGGTCACGGCAAAGCAGGCGACAGCTGCCATCTCCCTGAAGCTGCCCCAGCAGCGTTCTGATGCTGCGGCGGGGCGTTCGCACACTGTCTCCAGCGCGGCCACGCAACGCGGTCAAGGGCCGGAGGACTCCGCGCACACGCCCGCTCCGGGAGAGCTGCCCCCAGCGGGACACCCCGTGGTGAAGGGCACCGGCCCGCAGCCGTCCGGTCAGCCGGGCAAGGCGGTGCCTGTGCAGAAGGTCGACCCGCCGGCGAAGTCGACGCAGGCCGACCAGGTCGCTCAGCAGAAGAGGGCCAGTGCGGCGTTCGGCTCGACGGCCGCCAGCGTGCCGGCGGGCTCCTCGTCGGCGACGACTGTGCAGGCTCCGGCTCCGGCCGCAGTTGAGGTTACGGCTGCCCGCACCGCGACGACCTCGACGTACCAGAACCCCGACGGCACCAAGACCATGCGGGTGTTCCCGCGGCCGGTTCACTATCAGAAGGCTGATGGGACCTGGGCGGACATCGACACCGGGCTCACCCAGCGCGCTGATGGCCGGTGGACCGAGAAGGCCAACAGCCAGCAGTTGACGTTCGGGCCGACGGCGAACTCCTCGGCACTCGTGGACTTCCCGATCGACGCGAGCCACGACGTCTCCTACGGTCTGCAGGGCGCTCTGCCAGTGACCGCGACGGCGAGCGGCGACACACTGACCTACGCCGGCGCCCAGACGTCCACCGATGTCCAGTACAACGCCCTTGCGACCGGTGCCAAGGAGTCGCTGATCCTGCACGACGCGTCAGCCCCGACCGTCTGGACCTTCCCGCTGCAGCTGACCGGCGTCAGCGTCGCGCTCGACGCGACGGGGAACGCCGTCTTCACCGACAGTTCGGGGCAGGTGCGGCTGACGATTCCGCGCGGGTTCATGGAGGACTCGGCCATTGATCCGAAGTCGGATCAGGGCGCTATGTCCGACGGCGTGACGTACCAGCTGACCACGGTCAACGGTGCGCCTGCGCTGCAGATGACCCTGGACAGTACGTGGCTGCACGACGCGCACCGGGTCTTCCCGATCCACGTCGACCCCACCACTACCGCGAACGTCAACGTCGGGCAGTCCACCTATGTGATGTCGCCGTTCACGGCGAACTACTCGAGCGACAGCGTGCTCAAGGTGGGCACGTACGACGGCGGCGGGCATGTGGCGAACAGCTACCTGTACTTCCCCGGTGTTGCGACCGCGGTGCGTGGGAACTACGTCGAGAGTGTCGGCCTGGCCCTGGACGACCTGTGGTCATACGACTGCGGGCAGCACGAGGTGGACGTCTCGGCCATCAGCTCCAGTTGGAGCCCGTCCTCGATCAACACCTACCCGGGCGTCAGCATCGGAGGACAGCTCGGAAAGGCAAGCTTCGGTGCCGGAACGAGCTGCTCCAACGGCACCCAGTGGGAGGGCATCCCTCTGGCCAACAGCCACTCCGATGCCGGTTCGCAGCTGGTGAGTTCCTGGACGGTACCCGGGGCCAACAACTTCGGCCTTGCGGTGACGTCCAGCGGTACGGACAGCAATGCCTGGAAGCAGTTCGCCAGCGTCAACTCCAGCTACCCACCCTATCTGTACGTCACCTATGCGGACTGGGCAGCGAGTTCCACGGTCGCGAGCAGTTACACGCAGCCGACGTACAACACTCCCGGTTCGGCCCAGGTCACGATGACGAACCTGGCGTCGAACTGGTGGAACTCCACCTCCATGCAGCTGAAGGCGCGGGTCTTCGACAGCAACGGCAACGAGCAGTCGGTGAACGCGCCGCTGGTGGGTGTGTCGGGTCTGGTGCAGACGGGGCAGTCGGTCACGGTCAATGCGGTCATTCCGGTTCTACCGAAGCTCGGTACGCAGTACTCGGTCTGCTTCGACGGGTACGTCGGTGGCACGGTGTCGCTGCACGACTCTTACGGAATACCTTGGCAGGGCGGCTGCATCGGGGTGGTCGGTCAGGACACGGCGCCGCAGATCGACACGGTCACGCCGCTGAACGGCACGGTGTCGGGGAGTCTGACGCCGCAGTTGTCGGCGGTGGGGCATGATCCCGACAACTACCCCGGGACGGGGGTGTATTACGAGTTCCAGGTGTACTCGGCGGATGGCAGTACGAAGCTGGCCGATTCGGGTTACCAGTTGGGGCAGTCCTGGTCGGTGCCGCCGGGTGTGCTGGCGTGGAACAGCAGCTACTGGTGGACGGTAGCGGCCTGTGACCAGATCGCGACGGGTGCGTGGACGAGTTGGTCGTCGATCTCGACGCAGGTGCAGCAGCCGCCGATCACCTCGCATCTGGGCGGTGCGGCCAGCGACGGTCACGGGCACTCGTTCGATCCGCAGGTCGGGAACTACACGACGGCGGTGACGGACGCGTCGGTGAAGGTGGTCGGGCCGGCGCTGTCCGTGGTGCGGTCGTACAACTCGCTGGATCCGCGGACGACCACGCTGTTCGGGGCTGGTTGGACGACGGCGCTGGACATGCGGGTGCAGCCGGACAACGACGGGACCGGCGCGGTGGTGCTGACCGACGCGTCGGGGCGGGCCGAGCGGTTGGGGCCGGATCCGAAGAACGCCTCGCAGTACGTCCCGGCGCCGGGTGAGTACGAGACGCTGACGAGTAGCGCGTCGGGTGGGTTCGTGCTGCTGCTGAAGAACCGCACGCAGTACACCTTCCAGACGCAGGCCAGTGGAGGTTCCTGGTACGAGCTGACCTCGGTGTCGGACGGCGAGGGTCATGCGCAGAACCTGCACTACACCAACAACCTGCTCGACACCGTGACGGACGCGGCCTCGGGCCGCGCACTGCACCTGAGTTGGACGTCCGACAGTCGGCATGTGGCGAAGGTGACCACCGATCCGGTCACCGGCACCGACCCGAGCACCGCGCTGACCTGGACCTACGCCTACAATCCGTCGAACGCGGATGAGCTGGACCAGGTGTGCGCGCCGCCGACGGGCGGGAACACGGCGCCTTCGTGCACGACGTACTCGTACGCGTCGGGCTCGCATCTGCGCTCGGCGACGCTGGACGCGAATCCGGCGTCGTACTGGCGGCTGGGTGAGTCCTCAGGGACGACCGCGGCCAGTGAGGTGATCGCGAACCAGGGCAACGACGTCGCGCAGTACGTGGGTGGCGTGACGTTGGGAGCGCAGGGTCCGGCGACGGGCTCTTCCGCGACGGCGGCCTCGTTCAACGGGTCCTCGTCGGCCGTGGCGCTCCCCAACGGGCTGCTGGCCAACAGCTATGTGTCGCTGGGGCTGTGGTTCAAGACCACGGCGCCGGGTGTGCTGGCGGAGTACCAGAACGGCCCGTTGTCGCAGGCGCCCTCGCACGCGAGTCCGCTGCTGTACGTGGGCACGGACGGGTATCTTCGCGGTGAGCTGTACGGCCCGGCCGTCGGCTTCGCCCCGATGACATCGTCGGGGGCGAAGGGGATTGTGACCGACGGCGGCTGGCACTACGCGCTGCTGACCGGATCGGGCGCCAGCCAGACCCTGTATCTGGACGGCACCGCGGTCGCCGGGTCGCCGCTGTCCGGGGTCATCAACCCGCTCGACCAGACGACGACCTACATCGGGGCCGGCTTCACGCGGGGCAGCCCGTGGCCCTCGGTCCCGGCAGCGGGCGGGGACGGGAACTCACACTTCCAGGGCCAGATCGCCGACGTCGCGATGTACCAGCACACTCTGGGTGCGCCGACGGTGACCGCGATCTACCAGGCCGGCATCAACGCCTCGACCGAGCTGACCGGTGTGCAACTGCCGAGCGGCAAGCCGGGAACGGCGGTGCAGTACGACGCGGTCAAGGACCGGGCGAAGCAGGTCACGGATGCCAATGGCGGCAGTTGGACGATCAATCCGCCGTCGGTGAGCGGTTCGGCGCAGGAGTACCGCGGTCAGGTGATGGGCTCGACCCCGTCGGGCTACTGGCGGCTGTCGGACCAGGCGGGTACCCAGGCCGCCAACGAGATCTACAGTCCGCGTCCGACGCCGGACAACGGCGCCTACGCGAATGTGACGCTGGGTGCGGCGGGGCCGATGGCGGGCTCGGCCGGGTCGGCTACGTTCGACGGCGCGACCTCGTCGGTGCAGCTGCCGTCGTCGATGATCCCCACGCAGGGTCCGGCGGCTGTCGCGGTGTGGTTCAAGACCACGACCGCCGGCACGATCCTGGGCTACCAGGACGCCCCGATCGGCAGTAGCAGCGCGCAGTCCTGGAACCCGACCCTGTACGTCGGCGCCGACGGCAAGCTCAACGGCAAGTTCTGGGCGGGCTCGGGCATCCCGCTGTCCTCGACGCAGGCGGTGAACGACGGCAAGTGGCACTTCGCGGTGCTCTCCGGTGACACCCCGACCAGCCAGACCCTCTACGTGGACGGCCAGTTGAGTGCGGGTCCGCTGACCGGCACGATCAGCTCCAACGGCATCCACTACCTGTACCTGGGCGCCGGCAACTCCACCGGCTGGCCCGATGCGGGCAGCGCGCCGTCCGGGCACTTCAACGGGCAGCTCGCCGACGCCGCGATCTTCCCGCACGGCCTGACCGCCGGCTCCGTCTCCTCCCTCTACACCCAGGCGACCACCCAGAGCGCGGCCCAGGGCGCGAGCCCCAGCGGCCCGTCCGGCTACGACGCCGCGATCATCTCCAACCAGCCCTCGGGCTACTGGCGCCTGGACGACGCGAGCGGCAACCAGGCCACCGAACTCCTCTCCTCCGCCGCCCTGGCACAGAACCGCGGCACCTACAACAGCACCACCCAGGGCACGGCCGGCCCCTGGGCCTCGGGCACCTCCGCCGCCACCACGTTCAACGGCACCACCTCCTACCTCCAGCTGCCGCCCAGCGCCATGCCCCAATCGGGCGCCAACTCCACCATCGCCCTGTGGTTCAAGACCACCGCGCCCGGCGTCCTCTACAGCTTCCAGAACTACCCGCTCGGCAACACCGGCGGCGGCCAGAGCGGGGTCACCAACGCCTGGAACCCGGCCCTGTACGTGGGTACCGACCACAAACTCCACGGCGAACTGTGGACCGGCAACCCTAACAACGCGGTCTCCGGCACCAACGTCGATGACGGGAACTGGCACTACGCCGTTCTGACCGCCAGTGGCACCACCCAGCAGCTCTACCTGGACGGATACGCCAGCGGCCAGCCCATTACCGGCACCGTCTCCTACAACGGCAACGGCTACGCCTACCTGGGCGCCGGCAACACGCAGGGCGGCTGGCCCAGCGCGCCCGCCGACACCAGCGGCCACTTCAACGGCTCGCTGGCCGACTTCGCCCTCTACTCCTACGCACTGGCTCCCGCCGCGATCACGACGTTCTACCAGAAGGCGACCACCGCCGTGGACGCCAGCGGCCTGGACGCCGCCAGCGCCTTCCGCACCGCCACGATCCAGGACGGCCCCTACGGTTACTGGCGCCTCAACGACCCGTCAGGATCGTGGTACGCGCAGGACGAACTCGGCACCGCGCTGCCCGACCCCAGCTCGGGCACCTACACCAGCACCACGCTGGGTTCGGGCGGCCCCTCCGGCGACCCGGCGGAGCTGTCGGCGACGTTCAACGGCACCAACTCCGTGCTGCAGTTGCCCTCCAACGCGGCCCCCACCCAGGGCGCGGCCTCGGTGGAGCTGTGGTTCAAGACCACCAGCTCCGGGGTGCTGTACGACTACCAGAACGGGCCGATCGGCGGTGGCGGCGGCGCGCAGGTCTGGAACCCGGCCCTGTACGTCGGCTCCGACGGCAAGCTCTACGGCAAGTTCTGGGCCGGCCCGGGCAGCATCATGTCCACCAGCCAGACGGTGACCGACGGCCACTGGCACCAGGCGGTGCTGACCGCCGACAGCACCGGCCAGTCCATCTACCTGGACGGCAACCAGGCGGCCTCCCTCTCGGGTACCGGCGCGGTGTCCTACAACGGGAACTCGTACGTCTACGTCGGCGCGGGGGACGTGCAGGGCTGGCCCAACGCCGGGTCCGCGTACTTCAACGGGCAGATCTCCGAGGTCTCCTACTACCCCTCGCGGCTGACCGCCGCCCAGGCCTCCGGCCACTACCACGCCATGAGCATCGCGGGCGGCCCGGTCCCGGTGACCACCGCCACCGTCACCGACCCCACCGGCAACACCCTCACCTACAAGTACGACACCCACACCGCCAAGCTCACCTCCTACGCGGACGCCTACGGCAACACCACCCGCTACACGTACGACACCAACGGGTTCCTGTACACGGTGACCGACCCTGACGGGCACACCGTCACCACCGGCCACGACGCGCGCGGCAACACCGTCTCCACCACCACCTGCCAGAACCCGTCCAGCTGCCAGACCAGTTACGCGACGTACTACCTGGACACCACCAACGAGTTCGACCCGCTCAACGACAAGATGCTGAGCTCCAGCGACGCGCGCTCCAGCGGCCCCACCGACACCACCTACACCACCACCTATGCCTACAACACCTACTACGGCACCCTGATCAACACGACCCCGCCGGCCACCGCCGACTACCCCAAGGGCCGCGTCAGTTACGTCATCACCGACGGCGGCTCCCCGGCCACCGACGGGGGCACGACACCAGCGGGCGCTCCCGCTTTCGTGACCAACCTGGTCGACGCGGGCGCCTACCCGACCCCCGCCAGCGTCCCGGCCAACCAGGAGACCAGCTACCGCTACAACTCCAAGGGCGACCTCACCCAGAGCACCAGCCCGAGCGGCCTGATCACCACCTACACCTACGACAACCTCGGCCGCCTCGCCACCAAGACCGAGGCCTGCACCGACTGCGGCCAGGGCCAGACCGCGACCACGACCACGACCTCCTACACCTGGGACGGCCAGGGCAACCCGCTCACCGAGACCGACCCGGCCACCACCGACGCGGTCACCGGCACCGTCCACACCCCCCAGACCAGCTACACCTACGACGCGGACGGCGACAAGACCAGCCAGATCACCGCCGACACCACCGGCGGCGACAAGCCCCGCACCACCAGCTGGGCGTACAACAGCACCAACGACCTGCTGTGGCAGGTCACCGACCCCGCGGGTGCCAAGACCACCTACACCTACGACGCCTACGGCAACACCGCCACCAAGACGGACGCGGCCGGCACCAACTACCAGTACTCCTACAGCCCGCAGGGCTGGCTCCAGCAGACCGCCATCGCCAACTACACCGGCAACCCCGACAGCCCCGTTGCCGCGCACTGGCAGGTCACCGACTCGCGCGCCTACGACCCGGCCGGGCGCCTGGCCACCGACACCGACGCGATGGGTCGCACCACCCACACCTACTACAACGACGACAACACCGTCGCCGAAGTCGACCTCGACGCCTTCCACAACTTCAACCCCACCACCGGCCAGTTCGACGGCACCACCCGCAACGTCGTGCTCCAGACCAACACTTACGACGCCGCCGACGAACTGGTCCAGCGTGTGACCGGCGGCGGCAAGACCACCGTCGTCAACACCTACGACGCCGCCGCCCGCCCCACCAGCACCACCCTCGACCCCGGCGGCCTCAACCGCATCACCACCCAGACCTACGACGCCGCCAACGACGTCACGAGCACCAAGCTCACCGACGGCACCACCACCCGCGAGACCGACAACACCTACGACACCGCCGGCGACCTCCTCACCGCCACCGTCGACAACACCCCCAAGAACTCCGTCACCACCCACACCTACGACCAGCGCGGCCTGCCACTCACCACGGTCAGCCCCGACGGCAACACCACCACAGCGGTGTACGACGCGCTGGGTCAGCTGACCAGCACGGCCGCACCGGTCGTCACCAGTCACCAGTTCAGCTCGACCAGCGGGGCCGATGCCGCGCTGCAGGTCGCACCGATATCGAAGACCGGCTACGACACCTTCGGTGACGCGACGTCAACTGAAGACCCGGACGGCAACATCACCACCGTCACCTACGATGCCGACGGCCGCCAGGTGGCCCTCGCGAGCCCGACCTACACCGCCCCCGGCACCACCGGCGCCGTCACGGCCAGCACCGTCACGCAGTACGACGCGCTCGGCCGCCCGACCAGCAGCACCGTGGACCCCAGCGGCCTCAACCGCACCAGCACCTTCACCTACGACCAGCTCAGTGACCTGGTCAAGCTGACCGAGCCAGCTGTCAACGGCACCACCCCCACCCAGACCTTCAGCTACGACCTGGACAAGGAACAGCTCTCCAGCGTCGACCCCACCGGCGCCACCGTCCAGCACACCTACGACGACCTGGGCCGGGACATCACCTCGACGCAGCTCGTCCGCCAGCCCACCGCTGCCGCGTACACCGCCACCTACGCCCACGACGACGCCGGCAACCTGACCTCCGCGACCACCGCGCAGCAGGAGTCCGAGAGCGCCACCTTCGACGCGGCCGGCGAGCGCCTGACGCTGACCGACCCGCTGAAGAACACCACCAGCTACACCTACAACCTCGCCGGCCAGGTCACCAGCACCACACTGGCCGACCACACCTCGACCCGTACCACCTACGACCAGGCCGGCCGGCCCACCGCCAGCACCCCGTACGACCACAACGGCAACCCGCTGCCCGGCAGCCAGACCAGCTACGACGCTGACGGCAACCCGGTCACCACGACCGACGCCGACGGCCACCCCACCAACTACACCTACGACGCGCTCGACCAGCTCATCGGGCAGACTCAACCCATCGGCTCCGGCCAGAACATCACCACCGGCTTCGGCTACGACCCGGCGGGCAACCGGACCCTCTACACCGACGGTAATGGCCACCCCACCTCGTACACGTTCAACACTTTGGGCCTGCCCGAGTCCACCGTCGAGCCCGCCACCACGGCCGACTCCGTCGTCGCCGACCGCACCTACACCAGCGGCTACGACACCGCTGGTGAGCGGGTCAGCTACAGCGAGCCCGGTGGCGTCACCCTCGCCACCACCTACGACGCGGACGGCAATCAGCTGACCCAGGCCGCCTCCGGCGCCGAAGCCGCCACGGCGACCCGCACCTTCAGCTACGACGCGGACCACCGCCTGCTCACCGCGTCCGCCCCCAACGGCACCGAGGCTTACAGCTACGAAGACCGCGGCCTGCTGCTCTCCACCAGCGGACCCACCGGCACCGCGAGCTACGGATACAACGCCGACGGCAAGCTCACCACCCGCAACGACACCGCAGGCACCACCGCCTTCGGCTACGACGCGGCCGGGCGCCTGACCACCGCCGCCGACCCGCTCACCGGCACCGCCGTCACCTACCAGCACGACACGGTCGGAGACCTGCAGAGCATCGGCTACGGCACCAACGGCGCCACCCGTACCTACAGCTACGACGACGAACACCGACGTACCAGCGACACCCTGAAGACTGCGGGTGGAGCGGTCGAAGCCTCCATCAACTACACCTACGACCCGGCCGGTTACCTCACCGGCCAGGCCACCAACGGCGTCGCCGGATCCGCCAGCCACACCTACTCCTACGACTGGGCCGGGCGCCTGACCTCCTGGAACAACGGCACCAGCGCCACCAACTACGGGTACGACAACAACGGCAACCGCACCCAGTCCGGCAGCACCAGCGCCACGTACGACCAGCGCAACCGAGTGCTGACCTCCGGTACCACCAGCTACACCTACACCGCCCGCGGCACCGTTGCCTCCAGCACCACCAACGGCACCACCACCAACTCCACCTACGACGGCTTCGACCAGCTCGCCACCTCCGGTGCCCAGACCTACACCCACGACGCCCTGGGCCGCCTGACCACCGCCGGCAGCCACACCTTCAGCTACGACGGCACCAGCGACAACGTCACCTCCGACGGCACCGAGACCTACGACCACACCCCCGACGGTTCCCTGCTCTCCCTGAGCAGCAGCGCCGGTGGCGCGGTCCTGCCCTACACCAACGACCACAACGACCTCGTCGGCACCTTCACCGCAGCCGGCACCGCGCTGGCCAGCTCCACCAGCTACGACCCCTGGGGACAGGTCACCGCCACCAGCGGTCCCGCCCACAACCTCGGCTACCAGAGCGGCTGGACCGACAACACCACCGGCCAGGTCGCCACCGCCAGCCGCTGGTACAACCCCACCACCGGCACCTTCACCAGCCGCGACACCGCCAACCTCCCACCCACCGACGCCACCGCCGGCAATCACTACGCCTACGCCGACGACAACCCCCTCACCAACGAGGACCCCTCTGGCCACGACAGCTGCGAAGACCCCGGGCCCGAAGATGACGACACCCCACCCGTTCACCCTGGCGGGGGAGGCGGTGGCGGCGGTGGTGGCGCGGGCGGCCAGCAAGCGGCGGTCAACCCCGCGGGCTACTACTCCGCCAACGACGGGGAGGATGCCACAGCCCAGTCCAACTTCGACTATGACTACAACCAGTCTGTCCAGACCACCAATACCCGAGGCTACGAACTCGACCTCCAAGCCCTGCAGCAGTGGGAGGACAGCCAGCCTGTCCAAATGTGGGACGGCAACGGGAACACCTTCACCTGGACATACGGTCAGTATGCAGCCCGTGGCGGCGCCGAAGGCGAGATCAACCTTGAACCCGAACTCACCGAGGAACAGCAAGAACTAGAGCTCGAATTCGAAAGTGCCGGCTATTCCAGCCACAACATCGACCCGAACGAACTCCTCGGGCTCGCATCAATCCTGCCCGGCGGCTCGTCCAGCTGCGGCGGAGGCCAGGTTGCCCCTCCCAGCGGACCGACCGCCAAGGACGGACTCAACCAAGCCCCAGGCAACGCCAAGCCCGAAGGTAACGGCACACCGCCAGCTTCGGAGAACAACACTCCGGGTCAGCCGACCGGCTCCGGAACTCCTGAGCAGCCGGGCGACAGCCCTGAAAACCCGATCCAGCTCACCGCAAAGCCGAACCCCGCTGCAACTGCCGCCCCGGCGGCTCCTACGGCCGACGTGCCAGAGCCAGCGGCCCTCCCCACCAACGACACTCCGGCAATGACAACCGAGGAGCCGCCGGAGGAAGGGACCTGCAGCTTCACACCTGACACCCCCGTCCTTATGGCTGACCGCACCACCAAGCCAATCGGCACCATCAAGGTCGGCGACAAGGTCCAGTCGGCAGACCAGACCACGGGCACTGACCAAGGTGGCCGGAGCGTCCTCGCGACTCTCGTCCACCACGACGAGGACCTGATAGACGTCACCGTCCGCCAGGCCGACGGCTCAACTGCAACGCTGCACACCACGACGCTCCACCCATTCTGGGACGACACCACGCACACGTGGACACCTGCGGGCAGACTCGTGGCGGGACACCACCTGAAGACCAGCGATGGGGCGGCTGTCGAAATCCTGGGCACTCATGTGGTGGCTGGGTCCGAAACCATGTACAACCTGACGGTTGACCAGCTCCACACGTACTATGTGCTGGCAGGCAGCACGCCGGTCCTGGTGCACAACACCTGCCCGAACCACCTCGCAGATGTGACGGTCTACGATTCAAAGGGAGTTGCGCGTGGAGCAAATCCTGGCGAAGAGGGTCCGGCCACCTACTACGCGGGCCGAGGGATACCAACAGAGAAGGCGCAGGGCCCGTGGAAGGGCGGCATGGCAACCCACACGGAGGCGCGTGCAACTCGCGTCGCTGGATCTCCTTGGCCGTACTGGAAGACGGGTGATGATCCGCTGTTGGGTCGCGCTCCGGCCGCCGAAGGCGATACCTATTACGTTGAGGGACAATTGCCCCCGTGTAGCTGGTGCCAAGTCGCTATGGAAGAGGCAGCTGGCAACACCGGGACGAACTGGGTCTATACCTGGCTTGACGACAGCGGAGCTCGACAATTCTGGTGGCGTGGACCAAATGGCTTTTAGGAGAGTTAAGTGATCTCGATCGTTGCCCGAGCGGCCGGTGTCGAGGAGCATCAACCCCTGCTCCTGGTGGGGTTCGCGGAGTCGGAGGACGGAGGCGGACGAGCCTTTCACTTCCAGTGTGATCTCCGTAGGAACGATTACGAAGAAGGCAGCAACTGGCCCGAGGGTGAAAGCTACTGCGTGTCGAACGAGGGCGGTTTTACTCGATTCGGTTGCGTCAGCGAGATTGAGTCGAAGGGCAACACAATTAGGGTTGTTTTCACGGAAGGGGCTGTTCGCGACCTTCGCTTGGGGGACTCTGAGTACGAGTTCCAGATTGTGAGCAAAGACGTCGAGATGGCGGAGATTCTGGGCGAGCTTCGTCGGATTCTCACTTGCGGGCGACCCGAGTATCACCCTCGCTTTCTGGGGATGTAGCCCGGGAATCTCGAAAATCTGCAAACCCTTTGGTTGGGATTGTCTGTCACGGCCGCATGCGGTTGGACATTCAGTACTTGCCTAACCTCGATCTTGCATGACGGCTCGTCAGCATGGCTGGCGGGCCGTTTTCGCTTGTCCGGGCCGGGGTTTCTGTCCTGTGGGCATGGTGAGGGCCCGGCTGTCGCGTCGGGTGAGCGCCGGGTTCCACAGCTCCGGAAGGCAGTGAGTGCTCGTCGGGATGGGGCGATGTCACTGGTCAGCCGGGCGCCGGCAGGATGTGTAGGCGGGCGAACGCGCTGGTGATCACGTCGGTCCAGGGCCAGTGACGGGCCAGACGGAGGTAGCTGCGGCGGCCGGTGGTGACGAGCTGGGCGGCGGCGGAGAACAGCCTCAGCCGCATGCGTTTGGGCTCCCAGCGACGGGCGGGCCCGGTCAGCGCAAGCATGGGCATCCAGGCGAGCAGATCGAGCGCGAGCTGGATGATCTCCAGCCAGACCTGGTTCTGGGCGGCATCGTGGAGCGGCAGGTTGCGCAGTCCGGTGTCGCGGGCGGCGCGGACGCGGTCCTCGGCGCGGGCCCGCCGGCGGTGCCGCAACTCCAGAGCGGCGATGGGCGTGTGCTTGGTGTTGGTGGCGAAGCAGGTCAGCCGCATGCCGTCGGCGTCGGTGAAGCGCAACTGGGCGCCTGGGTGCGGCCGTTCCTTGCGGACGATCAGCCGCATTCCCGTCGGCCAGCCGGTGAGGACATCGCCGGCGAGTTCGGCGACCCAGGCGCCCTCGCGGATCTCGCCGTCGGGTTCGACGGCCGCGGTCCAGGCCGGGGCCGGGACCTTCAGCACGGCGGCGTGGATGGCGTCGGTGATGGTCATCCCCACCGAATAGGACAGCCATCGGCCGCGTGCGGTGAGCCAGTTGAGGAAGTCGTGGGTACCGCCGGCGGAGTCGGTGCGGATCAGGGTCCGGCGTCCACGCCGGTACTTCTTCGGCAGCTGGGCCAGGGCCACGCGGGCGGCCTCGATGTGGTCGGCGGCCGTGTTGCTGCCCGCGTTCCCCGGCCGCAGCAGGCCCGCGACCGGTTCTCCGGACCCGTCACCGCCGTGGTCGACGAACGCGAACAGCGGGTGATGCCCGAACGTCTTCTTCCAGGTCTTGGCAGCGTGCTCCTTCTCGGAGTGCGCGAGGACCAACACTCCGTCGATGTCCACGATCACGTCCCCGTCTGCGTCCGGAGCCGCATCGCCGGCCAACCTCCAGACCCGACAGCGGACGTCGGCTCGTGCCCGCCGGATGGCCTCAAGGGCGCGGGGCCCGGCCGCGGCGAGGGCGTCCACCAGGCGTGAGACCGTCGGGTCAGAGGCCACCGGCCCGAACACAGCAGGCTCGGCCCGCAACATCGCGACATCGGCCAGACAGTCCCCGCCCAAGGCGACCGCCAGGGCCATGTCCAGCAGGATCTTGCCCGGATCGTGCACCGCACGCGGCTTGCGCCAGCGCTGGAGAGCCGCTGACAACGTCGTATCCAGCCCGCTTCTGCGGACCGTCTCCACCAGCAGAACCGAGCCGGCCTGTGAGACGACACCTCGACCGTTGCCCTCGACACGGACACGCGGGTACGACCCGGTAGTGTTCACTTGAGAAGTGCTTCTTTCCACGCAGCTGACTGGACCCTAGACAAGTCCCATCGTTGCAGGTCAGGAGCACTTTTCTCTTTTCTGATCATCCATCGGACAGCAGCCGCCATGAAAGCCCGAGGCTAACCTCGATCTTGCATGACGGCTCGTCAGCTCGACTGACGGGCCGTTTCTGCTTGTCTGGGCTGGAGTTGCTGCCTGTAGAAACGCCGAGGGCCCGACTGCCGCGTCGGGTGGGCACCGGGTTCCACGACTCCGGAAGTGGTCCACTGCTCGTCGGGATGGGGCGATGTCGCTGGTCAGCCGGGGTCCGGCAGGGCGTGTAGGCGTGCGAACGCGCCGGTGATCACATCGGTCCAGGGCCAGTGGCGGGCCAGGCGGAGGTAGCTGCGGCGGCCGGTGGTGACGAGCTGGGCGGCGGCGGAGAACAGCCGCAGCCGCATGCGCTTGGGCTCCCACCGGCGGGCGGGCCCGGTCAGCGCGAGCATAGGCATCCAGGCGAGCAGGTCGAGCGCGAGCTGGACGATCTCCAACCAGACCTGGTTCTGGGCGGCGTCGTGCAGGGGCAGGTTGCGCAGGCCGGTGTCGCGGGCGGCGCGGATGCGGTCCTCGGCGCGGGCGCGCTGGCGGTGCCGCAGCTCCAGGTGCGCGATCGGGGTGCCGGTGGTGCTGGTGGCGAAGCAGGTCAGCCGCATGCCGTCGGCGTCGGTGAACCGCAACTGCGCTCCGGGGTGCGGCCGTTCCTTGCGGACGACGAGCCGCATCCCCTTCGGCCAGCCCGTGAGGACATCACCGGCGAGTTCGGCCACCCAGGCACCGTCGCGGATCTCGCCGCCGGGTTCGACGGCCGGGGTCCAGGCCGAGGCCGGGATCCTCAGCACGGCCTGGTGGATGGCGTCGGTGATGGTCATCCCGACCGAGTAGGACAGCCATCGGCCGCGTGCGGTGAGCCAGTTGAGGAAGTCGTGGGTTCCGCCGGCGGAGTCGGTGCGGATCAAGGTGCGGCGTCCGCGCCGGTACTTCTTCGGCAGCTGGGCCAGGGCCAGGCGGGCGGCCTCGATGTGGTCGGCGGCGGTGTTGGAGCCCGCGTTCCCCGGCCGCAGCAGCCCGGCGACGGGTTCGCCGGACCCGCCTGGGCCGTGGTCGACGAACGCGAACAGCGGGTGGTGCCCGAACGTCTTCTTCCAGGTCTTGGCTGCATGCTCCTTCTCGGAGTGCGCGAGGACCAGCACTCCGTCGATGTCCACGATCACGTCCCCGTCTGCGTCCGGAGCCGCATCGCCGGCCAACCTCCAGACCCGACAGCGGACGTCGGCTCGTGCCCGCCGGATGGCCTCAAGGGCGCGGGGCCCGGCCGCGGCGAGGGCGTCCACCAGGCGTGAGACCGTCGGGTCAGAGGCCACCGGCCCGAACACAGCAGGCTCGGCCCGCAACATCGCGACATCGGCCAGACAGTCCCCGCCCAAGGCGACCGCCAGGGCCATGTCCAGCAGGATCTTGCCCGGATCGTGCACCGCACGCGGCTTGCGCCAGCGCTGGAGAGCCGCTGACAACGTCGTATCCAGCCCGCTTCTGCGGACCGTTTCCACCAGCAGAACCGAGCCGGCCTGTGAGACGACACCTCGACCGTTGCCCTCGACACGGACACGCGGGTACGACCCGGTAGTGTTCACCTGAGAAGTGCTTCTTTCCACGCAGCTGACTGGACCCTAGACAAGTCCCATCGTTGCAGGTCAGGAGCACTTTTCTCTTTTCTGATCATCCATCGGACAGCAGCCTCCGTGAAAGCCCGAGGCTAACACCGGGAGGCCCCACCGGATCGCTTCCGGTGGGGCCTCTTGATCGTTTGACGTCACCAGTTGACGTCAGTTGATGGGCAGCAAGATCCCATCTTCTGGCGGGTCGTTGTCCTCGTTGCTGTTGCTGTTGCTGTTGCTGTTGCTGTTGCTGTTGCTGTTGCTGTTGCTGTTGCTGTTGCTGTTGCTGTTGCTGTTGCCGTTGCCGTTGCCGTTGCCGGAGGCGGAGTGCGGAGCGCGTGGCCGAGGAGGTCGATGGCGTCGCGTTGGATGTGGAGCCGGACGTGCGTAGACGGAGGCGGTGACGCTGATATGGGCGTGGCCGAGGAGTTCCTTGATGACGACGAGTTCGACGCCCTGGTCCAGGAGGAGGGTGGCGGTGGAGTGTCGGAGGTCGTGGGTGCGCCGTGAGGCGCTGTGGTTCGAGTGGAGGTGAGAGACCTTCGCCGCTGACCCTGTCTCAGCAGGGCGGTGGAGCTGGGGGCAGCCTGATCCGGGTGGCGCCGGGGAGGGTGGGAGCAGCCCTGACAAGCCGGGACGGGCCGGTACTGCCAGACGGTCCGGGTTCGGCGAGCGGGACGGAGAGGAGTATGTGAGGAACCGGCGTGTGACACCCCCTTGATGCGGCACCAGCTCGAACCTGGTGGATCTGGGCTGGGGGCGGCGCGCACCCGTCGTGATGGGCGGCGGGGAACTCCCGAGGTGGTGGGCATGAGCTGCCAGGGAGGCTGCGAGGAAGGTCTGTGGCGTACTCGCAGCGATGCCGCAGGGGGCATAGTCGGGCTCCTACTTCGTTGAGCGAACCACAGTGAACACGGGAACTGTCCTGGGTCTTGCCCTGAGCGTCGCGTCCAGCGGCGAGGGTGGGGCTGGGCGCGTCGACCGCCGATCGGTCCGGGACGGGGCGGAGCCGCCGTAGTACTCCGAGGTCGGGAAAGCCGGCCGCATGGGGAAGGGCGGCAGCGGTTTCGAGAAGGGAAGGACGCTGCAATGCCGGAAGGCGCGTCGCCGAATGGCGGTGCTCCTCGTTCTGGTCCGGCCGGGCCGGGGGCGAGGGTATCGGAGATGCAGGCCAAGCTTCACCGTTGGGCGGTGGCCGATCCCGGCCGTCGGTTCGATGACTTGTTCAACTTCGTGTGTGACCCGGCGACGCTGATCGTGGCGTTCGACTGGGTCGCGGGGAACCAGGGCGCGTGCACGCCGGGTATCGACGGCCTTACGGTCGCCGACGTCGCGGAGCAGGTGGGCGTGCCCGGGTTCCTGGATGACCTGCGGGCCGCTCTCAAGGACGGCTCGTTCCGACCGCTGCCGGTGCGGGAACGCAAGATTATCTGCCAATCAATGGGAGATGGAAATGACCTCGCCTTGTGAAGAAAATCGGAACGCCGCTGCTATCTGGCTCTCGGAAATCGACTGGTACGCGGACAAGGACGGCACGGTCGACGGCCACCTTCTCCGGCGCCCGCAGGACGTCAGCAAGGCGTTGGCCTGACAGGTCACCCCCGTCGGCCAGGTCCGACCTTGGTCAGGCCGACTGTGCCACGACGAGGCAGGCGAACTCCGTGCGAACGGCCATACGATGACGGTGAGCGGGCGGTGACGGCGCTCGGCGGGGATGGGGGCTGCGATGGGTGAAATACCGGGTGCACGCGCGGAGTTGGATCGGCTGGGGCGAGGTCTGCGTGCGCGGATGGTGGAGCTGATCACTGACCTGACGCCTGGCGGCGACCTTCGCCTGCTGTTCCTCGACGAGCCGGGGGTTGCCGACTGGCACGAGCCGCTCCGCTACCGCTACTCGGCGCTGTTCCGCGGGGACCGGCCAGCAAGCGTCCGCGCCTCGGACCTCGCGTCCCGGGCGGCCCGCCTGCTCGGCTTGGCGGGTTGGGAAGTCGCGGTGGGGGAGGAGCGGGACGGCGGGAAGCGGTGGAGTGTGCTCACCGGGCGCCATGACGGCAGTAGCGTCGAGATCCGGGTGGGTCACCACACGTCCGCGGTGATGTTCAGCGGGCGGACGGCGGCGATGCCGCTGCACACGCTGGAGGCGTTTCAGTGGCCGGAGCCGGTGTGCACGGCCGAGAGTGTCACGCCCGGGTACGTGCTCTGCTACGAGTGCGATGGGCTGGGCGCGTGTCCCGGGTGTGGTGGGCGAGGCTGGGTGCCCGAGCCGACGCACGGACGGACCAAATGCCGCGAATGCCACGGGGCGCGCTTCTGCCTGATCTGCCGGGGCGGGGGTGAGCTCGCCATCTCCCAGTTGAGCGAGTACCAGCGGGGCAATTACCCCGAATTGGGCTAGGGCACGTACTGGTGGGGATCCATCCCGAGTGGTTGGGTGGTCCGGGCGCCCGGACGACCCAACCGTGTCAGCCTGACCAGCGGCCGGTCATTACTTCACGTTGCCGGTCGGGGTGGGGGTGGGGAAGGCGCCGGCCGGGCCAGGGGTCGGGATGCCGCCGGTCGGAGTAGAGGTAGGGATGCCGCCGACCGGGCCAGAGGTCGGGGAGGCGCTGGCCGGGCCGGGGGTCGGGAAGGCGCCGGTGGGAGTAGAAGTCGGGTAGACACCGGCAGGGCCAGAGGTCGGGTAGCCGCTCGCCGGGCCGGGGCTCGGGGAGGCGCTGGCCGGGGCCGGGGCCGGGGTGCCGCCGGTCGGGGTGGGCGTGGGAGTGGGCGCGGGAGCCGGGAAGGCGCTGGCCGGGGCCGGGGCGGGGGTCGGGCTACCGCCGGTCGGAGCCGAGGCCGGGGCGGGCGTGGGGGCGGGGGAGCCCGTGGCCATGGCGATGCTGGTGCCTCCGAGGATCGCCATCAGGGTGAGGGCGGCGCCTCCCACGACGCGGCGCCGCGTCCTGCGTGCCCGGCCGGCGGCGATCACGTCGTCGGGGTCCGTCGATCCAAACTGGACCTGGTCCATGTGTTCCTCCAGTGCAGATTTCAACCAGTGTTCGTCGTGCTCGTACATGACGGTTCAGACTCCCCTCATGTCGAATTCGCGCAGCATGAGCTGACCCCGGAGCTTCGCCAGCGCCTTCGAACTCTGGCTGCGCACGGTACCCACCGAGCACCCCATCGTTGCCGCCACCTCCGCTTCGGGTAGATCGACCCAGTACCTCAGCACCACGGCGGTGCGTTGGCGTCTGGGGAGTGCCATCAGGGCCCGCATGACGTCGACACGCGTCGTGTCGGCGCCGGCGGGCGGGGTCACGTAGGCCCCTTGCGTCTCGACCGCCATGTCGGTGAGGAGTTCGCGCACGCGTCGCTTGCGCAGCCGCGAGATGTTGGCGTTGACCAGGATCCTGCGCACGTACGCGTCCGCGTTCTCGCTGCTGCTGACCCGCCGCCAGGACACGTACGCCTTGGCCAGAGCTGTCTGGACCAGGTCCTGTGCCAGGTGCGGGTCACCGACCAGCAGGTAGGCCTCCCGCTCGAGGATCCCGCGCCGGCTGACGACGTAGTCGCGGAAGTCACGCTCGCTTGCTTCGTCCAAGTCTCACTTCCTCTCCAATACCTAAGACGCCGGTCGGTACCCGCTGCTATGCCCGAGGTCGGAAAAATGTCGAAGATCCACCCGATCCGGTGCGGCCGGGGCGTAACGGGCCGCCAGCGCGTGGGCTGTCTCGGTGAGGCGGGCCCGCAGTTGCGGTGGGGCGAGGACCTCGACGTCCGTGCCGAGGCCGAGGAACATCGCGTGGGCGTGGTCGAGTGACTCGATGGGGAGCACCGCGCGGGTCCAGCCGTCCGGTTCGGGGGTTCCGGTGGCGGCCAGGGCTCGGGCGAGGGGGCCGGTGAGGCGGGGGGCGGCGTGCGGGGAGAGGCGGACCAGCGCCTCGCCCGTGTAGAGGCGGGCGTGGAAGTCGGCCTGTTGGCGCTGCCAGTGGGCGGCCAGGTCGAAGTCCTTCGGGGGGACGAAATCATCGTCGCGGAGGGTGAGTTCGAGGATCTGGTCGACCCGGTAGGTGCGGAGCGAGGTGGACGGGCCCGGGTGGTGTGCGGCGATCAGGTACCAGCGGCCGGCCTTGAGGACGAGGCCGTACGGCTCCAGGCGCCGGTCCACGTCGGTGGGTTCCTTCCAGCGCCGGTACCGGACGTCGAGCACCCGGCTGCGCCACACCGCCTCCGCGACCTGCGACAGGTGTGGAACGTCGTCGTCCTCCGCGTACCAGCCGGGGGCGTCGAGGTGGAACCGGGACCGCATCCGGTCCGCCTGGGCGCGCAGTTCGGGCGGGAGCGCCGCGCGCAGTTTGAGCTGGGCGCCCGCGAGGGCCGCGCCGAGGCCGAGTTCGGCGGCGGGGCCCGGGATGCCGGAGAGGAAGAGCGCCTGGGCCTCGCCGGCGCTCAGGCCGGTCAGTCGGGTGCGGTAGCCGTCGAACAGCTGGTAGCCGCCGCAGTGCCCGGCGTCCGCGTAGAGCGGTACGCCCGCCGCGTGCAGTGACTCGATGTCGCGGTAGACGGTCCGGACCGACACCTCAAGCTCCTCGGCGAGTTGAGCGGCGGTCATCCGGCCCCTGGTCTGGAGCATCAGCAGGATCGACAGCAAGCGGCTCGACTTCACTGACACAAGATGTCAGTGGAGCCGCCCTACGGTCCAACCATGGCTTTCACGGAGAAACTGCTGCGGGTGCTGTCGCCGATCGAGGTGGGCGGTCGCTGGATCAAGCGCTACCACGTCGCCGGGGACCCGGTCGGCATCGACCCGGTCGGCATCGAACCGGCAGTCGAGCAGGCGGCGTACGCGATCCTGCCCGAGCTGCTGCCCGAGCCGGACGGCACGCCGGCGGCCTCCTTCGTCGTCCTCCACAGGGGAGGGGACGACGGCGCCTATCTGAACGCCTACAGCTGGGTGTGGGACAACGTCCTGCACTTCGGCGGGGCGGCGGCGGGCCAGCCGGTGCTGGGGTGCCCGGACAACGACCCGACGCACTTCGTCCGGCTGGACCGCTCAATGATCGGCTGCGTCTGGGAGTTGCCGCCGATCCTGCACGAACGCGACGCCTGGGTACGCCACATGCTCGCGCCGGACCACGCCGATCTCGACGCGTACCTCGCCGACTCCCTCGCCGAGGGCAGCACGGGCGACCGCACGTGAACGACTTCGACTTCTTCGTCGGCACCTGGGACGTCGCCAATCGACGCCTGACGGACTACCTCGACGAGACGAGACGAGCGGGTGGGAGGAGCTCCCGGGTGTCAGCCACGCCTCCCGGCACTTCGAAGGCGGGGCGAGCTCTGCGGGAACGACACCTACGACGGCAGGGACATCAAGGCGCGCCTTGAGCTTCCAGTGACTGGAGACAGCAGAGTGGGGGACATGGACGTTACGACCCTCTACTCGATCGGGGAGCTTTCCCGGCGGACCGGCTTGTCCGTGAGGACCATCCGGTTCTACTCCGATTCGGGGGTGGTAGCGCCGACCACCCGAAGTCCCGCCGGTTATCGGCTCTACGACCTCGACGCACTGCTCCGTTTGGAACTCCTCCGCACACTGCGCGAGCTGGGCATGGACCTGGCCACGATCCAACGGGTACTGGACCGCGAGCTCTCGGTGACGGAAGTCGCCGCGGCGCAGGCCGACGCCCTGGACGTCCAGATCCGGGTGCTGCAACTGCGCCGGAGCGTTCTGCGAGTCGTGGCCAGCCGCGGGTCCAGTCCCGAGGAGACCAAACTCATGCACAGGCTGACGCAGTTGACCGGCGAGGAACGCCGACGTCTGATCGACGACTTCCTGGACGGCACCTTCGGCACGGTGGATGCCGACCCGGCCGCAGTGGCCATGGTTCGCGCTGCCACTCCCGACCTCCCCGATGATCCGTCCAGCGAGCAGGTCGCCGCGTGGGTGGAACTCGCCGAGCTGGTCGGCGACGAGGACTTCCGGGCCCGGATGCGCCGAACAGCCACGCGCCAGGCCGCCGGGCGCACACTCGACATCGAGAGCGAGGCCGGCGAGGAACTGATGGAATTCACCCGTCAGAAGGTCGCCGAGGCCAGGGAGTCGGGCATCGACCCGCTCAACGACAGGGCCGCACCCGTCATCGACGACCTCGTGCACCGCTTCGCCGAGGTATTCGCGCGCACCCCGGACGCGGAATTCCGGGACTGGCTGGCCCAGCAGTTCGAAGAGGCGCACGATCCCCGGGTGGACCGGTACTGGCGGCTGGTGTGGATCATCAATGGCTGGCAGGTCCTACCGAACCTGCTCCCGGTGTACCCCTGGCTCGTCCAGGCCCTGCGAAACGACCGCGACACTCCCTAGTCACCACCCCTTGGACTCATTCATCCAGGGGATGTCAGGTCGTGGACGTTCCATCAATAACGGCCGTTACAGTAATCGACCCGTAAAGATCCGCCGCTCCCGCGTACGGAGAACGTCAGGATCGCGGACGACGGAGGCCGACCGACCGGCCCGGCCAATAGCCTCGCGACGATCACTGAGCCGTCGTCAGACACCGTTCGCCGACTTGCCCGGTCGGCCCACGGGTCGCGGCGCTGTCGACGGACGGCGTCCCGTGGGCCGCATCGTCCGGGACCGCGTCCCGACCGGGCATCACATGGCCCGCTCCGATGTGAGCAGTCGTGGATCCGACGACGACGTTCTGTGTACCGGACAGTCGGCATGAGTAAGGAATCATCAGGTGAGGAAACCCGCACGACTCTTCAGTGCCCTCGGGCTCTGCGCCGCGTTGCTCCTCGGAGCGACGGTCGGTTCGGCCACGCCCGCGGCCGCCGATACCTCGCCCTGGGCATCGGCGTGCTCCAATGACGAGGGGAACCTCTCCTGGACGGCGGGTCCCGCCGAGCGGTTCGGGGCAGCCGCGGTGTGCATCGCGGCGCTGATCGACGAGGCCAAGCGGGACAATGCGGCCCGCAACGTCTTCGTGCAGGGCGCGACCCAGCACCTGAACACCATCTTCGCCGGCAAGTACAACTTCATGCTCTTCAACACCGGCGGCAGCTCCGGCGACTACCCCGGCGTGACCTACACCCAGAACCTGAGTGGCGTCGTGGCCAAGATCCCGATCGTGTTCCAGGGCAACGGCGACGCGGGCTACACGCTGTGGATCTTCAGCGGCGGCGGCACGCTCACGAACACGGGCGACGGCGGCTGGCTGAACTGGGGGTACGGCGGCGCCTACACGACGTCGACCCACGCCCGTTCATGGTGGTGCGGACGGATGCTGTGCCACCACGACGACGTCACGGTGTCCTTCTCCGCGCGCCCGCAGACTCCGGGACAGGTGATCAAGAGCGGCGTGAACGCGAACGAGTGCATCGACAACTGGGGTTCCGCCTCGGGCAACGGCAACCCGATCGACCTGTACCCGTGCAACGGCGGCTACCAGTCCCAGCAGTGGATGTTCATGTCGGCCGGCATGCTCGAGTCGGGCGACAGCCCCAACGACCCGTCGGGGCTGCTCACCATCAACGGTAAGTGCCTGGACGTTCCGGGAAGCAGCACGTCGGTCGGTACGCAGGTGCAACTGTGGGACTGCGCCTCCACCCGGTGGATCCTCCCCATGACGAACGACGGCCAATTGTGGCGGTACAACGCCGGCACGGGGACCTGGCAGAACGTGCACAGCGGCCTGTGTCTGGACCTGGTCGGCCGGAACACGGCCCCGGCCACGCGTCTGAACCTGCAGCCGTGCAGCGGTAGCTACAGCCAGAAGTGGCGCTGGGCCTCCGCCTGAGGGCGGGTCCGAACTCGGCCCAGGCGGTGGCACCAGTGCCACCGCCTGCGCACCCACCTCGCAGGCGGCGATGCGGATGGTGTCGTCGACGGCGGCCTTGTGCAGCAGCTTGGCGAAGCCGGTCCGGTCGAGGCGGTGCCCAGCGGTGTCCGCAGCCCATCCTGGGGGGAGAAATGGGGGGCGTAATTGTGGACCGGATCCGATTGGATCGGCACAGCGCTCCGCTGGTCGGGGTCGCGTGCCGATTGGATCGGCCATAGGGGGCGGAATCGACTGATTCCGCCCCCGGCGACCGATTCGGCCTGGACCCTCAGATGCGGCCGATTACGGGCTTCCAGGGGCTACGGTCGGGTCACGATCGGGGGGCGGTGAAGGCGAGCTGACGGGGCGTCGGATGACGATGGGGGGATGAGAGCTTCGGGGATGGTCAGCGGGGTTGCCGTGCTGGTGGTGGCGGTTGCGGTGGTGGGGTGTGGGAGTGAGCGGGTGACCGGTGGGGGGAGACCGGTGGTGAGTGTGGAGACACCGGCGGTGAGTGCGGGGACGCCGGCGGTGGAGGGGTACTGCCCGCCGGTGGAGGCGCAGGGGAGTGGGACGCCGGGGCCGTGTGTGAGTGAGAGCGAGCAGCAGCGGTTCGCGGAGAATCACGCGTACGCGAGTCAGTTTCCTGCCACCGCCGGGCAGCAACAGGCAGCGCAGGCGCAGGTGCGGGCGTTGGAGGCGGGGTTGCAGGGGTTGGCGGGGAAGTCGTTCGACGAGGGGCAGTTGATGGCGGCGACAACGGCGGCGACCGGGGGGAATCCCGGGATGGTGGCCGTGACGGCGTTCATACCGGGGGACCCGGCGGGGGCGGCACTGGTGGTGGAGGGGCCGATGGGTAGCTGTATCCACGGTGAGATCGACGGGACGCAGGTCACCGCTCGGGTCACCGGCCCGATTGCCGACGGCGGTTGTGTACCGGCTGTCGGGCACTGAGGGGAGCGGTGTGGGGCGCGCGGGTGGGCGCGCCCCACGGGTTCAGCGGGTGGTGGTGGCGAGGGTGAGGAAGGCGGTCCAGCTGGAGGCGGGGAAGGAGAGGGCCGGGCCGGTCTTGTCCTTGGAGTCGCGGACGTGGATGGTGGCGGGGGTGGTGGCGACCTCGATGCAGTTCCCGCCCTCGCCACTGCTGTAGCTGCTCTTCGCCCAGGCGACCTCGATGCATTCGCCGCCTTCGTTGTTGCTGTAGCTGCTCTTGACCCAGGCGACCTCGATGCAGTTGCCGCCCTCGTTACTGCTGTAGCTGCTCTTGAACCAGGTGAGTTGTGCGGTGCTCATAGTTCTCCCAGCATCTTCTCGATCAGTGCCAGGGACTCGGGCGGCGTGAGCGCCTGGGCCCTGAGGCTGCCGTACTGTGCGGCCAGGATACGGACTTCCTCCGGGTCTGTGATCAGATGACTGAGGTTCTGGATCTCGATGTAGCCGAGCCGGGGTTTGCCCTTCGGGGTGAGGAGGACGAATGGGCCGCCCATTCCCGAATGTTCGGGGCGGTCCAAGGGCATCACCTGGAGTTCGATGTTGCGCTTCCGGCCTACAGCGAGCAGCTTCGCCAGTTGCCCGGCGTGTACGGCTCGGCCGCCGATCGGTCGGCGCAGTACGGCTTCCTCGATGATCCAGCTGAGTTCCGGCGCCGGCCAGCGGTCGAGAAGGTCTTGGCGGGCGATGCGGGCCATGACCCGATCCTCGATGGTCTGTTCGGCGAGGAGCGGCTTGCGCATTGCGTACAGTGCCCGGGCGTGCTCCTCGGTTTGGAGGAGGCCCGGGATGTGGTGGTTGCTGTACTCGTGCAGCTCGACGGCCAGGGGTTCGAGCCGCACATAGCCTCGAAAGAACGCCGGATGCCGCCGCACCTTCGCCTTCGCCTTGGCCTGCTCCACGTCGTCCTGAATGACCGTCAGCATCCCGCCCGCGTCCAGCTTCACGTCCGCCGAGGTCAGGAACTCCTTCTGCACCACCCGTCGCCCGCGCTCCAGCGAGGAGATCAGGTCCTCGCTGTACCCGAGCAGGACCCCCGTCTGATTCTGTGTCAGGCCCGCCCGCTCGCGCAGCAGCTTGAGCTGCTTCCCGATCGCTCGGAAGAAGTCCGTACTGTCGTCCGTGTCTTCGAGCTCCTCGGGGCGCTGTTCGTCGTCCTGGTTCGCTGCTGCCGTCACTGCGACCACCTCGCACCTGGTTACTGCCGTGATTCGGTACTGGTACGGAGCGTCTTCGTGCCATGCACGCTCTGTACCGACTGACCCACTGGTCAGCGTACGCGGATCCCGCCACGCTCGGTGGCATGAAGTCCGAAATCACCCTTGCCCAGCAGACCGACACCGCACTCTGCGCCGGTTGGCAGTTCCCCTCGACGAGACGCGGCGCGAGGCGCGCGCGGCAGACGGCGGCCCGGCAGTTGATCTGCTGGGGCTGGACGCCGGAGGACGAGGTGTTCCAGAGCGCCGAGTTGATCGTCGCGGAGCTGGCCGCGAACGCCATGACGCATGGTCATGTACCCGGTCGAGACTTCCAGGTGCGGTTGCGGCTCGGGCCGTGCCCGGGGCTGGCGACGTTGTTGCGGATCGAGGTGTCGGACTCGCGCGGGGAGCGGCTGCCGCAGCTGCCGGAGGAGTCGACGCTGGGCGTGGAGTCGGGGCGCGGGCTGCTGCTGGTGGACGCGTTGGCCGATCGGTGGGGGACGGTGGCGCGGCCGCCCTCGGGTAAAACGCTCTGGTGTGAGCTGGATCTGACGGGAAGTCAGCAGATGTGATCAGTTGCGGACAGTGGTCGGATGGGCACGAAGTGTGGTGTACGGTGGCCGCGAAAGCGCGGTAGCCCAGCGAGAAATGGGCGAGCCCGGCAGGTGTTAGCAGCACCAGCGCCGGGCTCTTCACCACCTAGTGGATAAGAGCCACCAGAGATGCTTAGGCATGTTAGCGCGCCCGTGCGCGACTTCACCAAGGTTCGCAACTCCCAGATCTGGGATGACGACATCTCGGACTCCGCCTTCCGGTTGATGCTCAGGGGGCAGTCGCTGCCCCCGGCAAGGGCAGCGGCCACCACGGTCACCGAGTTGGCCGACGGCCTGACCGGTGGACGGATCACGGCCGCCCGGGCGCGCGGGCACCTCACGCGCGCCGGTCTGCTGCACACCACGCGCTGGCGCTTCCGCAGCGGGCGGGTGCGCAGCGAATCGCTGCTCTGCGACGTGCCGATCAGTGCCGAGGAGGCGGAGCGGCTGTTCGCCGCGCACTTCGAGAAGTTGGACGGGGAACCACGGCAGGTAGATAGCGACCGGGAGCCGGATGCCGGGGAACGAGAGGGCGGTGAACCCGAGGCTCCGTCACCCGGCGTCGACCAACCCCCTGTTCAGAGACTTCGGGGGGCTGAGACTTCCCCCCTCCCGGTCCCGCCGCCCGTCGACCCGGGCGAGGCCGACCCCTGTCAGGGCGACCCGTACCGGCCCGGTGCGGAACGGGTGCTGCTCACGCTGAGCCGCACCGAACCGCGCCTGGTGCTCGGCGGCCGTGACGTACGGCGGTTGGCGCAGCTGGCGGCGGAGTGGCTGGCCAGGGGCGTCAGTTCGGAGTCGCTGCGGCATGCGCTGACGGCGGGGCTGCCGGCGGACATGAAGAGCCCGTACGGGGTGCTGCGCTACCGGCTGGTGCACAACATCCCGGATCTGCCGGAGGTTTCCGTGGTGGCGCCGCTGGTGGACTGCGCGGAGTGCGAGCGGCCGTTCCGCCCGGTCACGGGGGAGGCGAGGTGCGGCGAGTGCCGACAGCTGGCGGCTGCAGCGCCCAGCGGCGGCCCCGGGCCCGTTCACGTGGCATGGCGCGAACGGGTCTCCGGGACCACTGCCGTCGCAGCTGGCTGACGGATCGTCAGACAGCCGTCGCCGTTGCCACGATGACCGTGGCGTCCAGCTCCTCGTCCGTGCGGATCTCCACGCTCAGCCCGGCCGCGCGCACGGCGGCCACCGCATGTGCCACCTGGCGTTCGCTGGTCTCGAAGAGCAGGTGCCCGCCCGGGGCCAGCCAGCTCGGCGCGGCGGCGGCGACCCGGCGCAGCACGTCCAGGCCGTCCGCGCCGCCGTCCAGGGCGACGCGGGCCTCGTGGACGCGGGCCTCGGTGGGCAGCAGCGCGATGTCCTCGGTCGGGACGTAGGGGACGTTGGCGAGCAGGGTGGCGACCCGGCCGCGCAGGCGGGTGGGCAGCGGGTCGAAGAGGTCGCCAGCGTAGGCGTGGGCCCCGGCGGGGAGGTTGCGGCGGGCGCAGGCGACGGCGGCGGGGTCGACGTCGGCGGCGTGCAGGTCGATGCCGCCGTCCACGGCGGCGGCCAGCGCGGCGCCCAGGGCGCCGGAGCCGCAGCAGAGGTCGATGACCAGGGCGCCGGGGGCGGTGAGTTCGGCGGCGCAGTCGACCAGGAACTCGGTGCGGCGGCGGGGCACGAAGACGCCGGGGTCGAGGGTGATCCGCAGGCCGTGGAAGTCGGCCCAGCCGAGCACGTGTTCAAGCGGGAACCCGGCGACGCGCTGCTCGATCATGGCGGCGAGCTGCTCGGGGGTGTCGGCGGTGGCGAGGATCAGGTCCGCCTCGTCCTCGGCGAAGACGCAGCCGGCGGCGCGGAGCTGGGAGACGATGTACGGGAGGAGCGACATGAGAGCGGTGAAGGCCTTTCGGGGTGACCGAAGGTGCTCTCGCGGTCGTCCGCTAGGCCCGGTGGCGGGCGGCGGGACCGCTCGGGTAGAGCACCCGAACTGCGACAGCGGTAATGGGTCTCACCTCCCGGGTCGTGGTCCTGCTCGGCCGGGGTCCCGGCCTGAGGGCGCAAGAGTAACAGAGGGACCGGCGCCCTCAGGCCCGGCTCAGAGCAGCGCCGCCGAGGGGCTGACCATGCCGCGAGCGGTCTTGGCGTCCACGTACTCGCCCAGGGCCGTCATCACCCACTCGCCCGAGTACTGGCGGACCAGCTTGCACATCACCACGCCCGTGTGGGGTTCGGCGTTGGTCAGGTCGAAGCGGACCAGTTCGTCGCCGGTGGCCAGGTCGAGCAGCCGGCAGTACGCGTCCTTGACCTCGGTGAAGCGTTGGCCGGAGAAGGAGTTGACCACGAAGGCCAGGCCGCAGACCTCCGGCGGGAGGCCCTCCAGGTGGACGTCGATCGCCTCGTCGTCGCCGTCGCCCCCGCCGGTGAGGTTGTCGCCGGTGTGCTGGATGGCGCCGTTGAAGACGTTGAGCTTCATGAACCAGACGGTCTCCAGGCGTTCGCGCTGGGCGTCGAAGGCGATGCAGGAGGCGTCCAGGTCGACGTTGCGACCGCGCTTGGCGGGCTCCCAGCCGAGTGCCATCCGGACCGAAGTCAGCAGCGGGCGGCCGCCCTTGACCAGGGAGACCGAGCCGCCCTTGACCAGCGAGACCCGGCCCTTGTCCAGGGTGACCCGGGGGGCGGCCGACGCGGCGGTGGGCGGTGCGGCGGGCGGTGCGGTGGGCCTCGGGGGGACGGCGGGGGGCGTCGGCGCGGCGGTGGTGGGCGCGTAGTCGGGCATCGGGGGCATGGTGTCGTGGCCCGGCTCGTCGATCGAGACGCCGAAGTCGGTGGCGATTCCGGCCAGTCCGTTGGCGTAGCCCTGTCCGACCGCGCGGACCTTCCACTCCGCGCCGCGCCGGTAGATCTCGACCACCACCACGGCCGTCTCCCGGGTCAGCCGGGGCGGGGTGAAGGTGTAGAGCGGCTGGCCGCTGTCGGCGTCGCGGACCGTGGTGGTGGGCTCGGCGCCCGCGAATCCGCTGCCCTGGGCGGCGTGTTGGTCATCCAGGCCGGCCACGATCACGATGGTGGCGACGTCGGCCGGGACCGCCCAGGTGTCCACCGTGATCGCGTCCGGGGCGGCGCCGCTCGCCGGGCGGTGGACGACGCCGGGGCCGCGCGGGGCGTTGAAGAAGACCAGGTCGGCGTCGGAGCGGACCTTGCCGGCCTTGGTGAGCAGGATGCCCGAGACGTCCACCGGCTGACGACAGGTCACCTCCACGCTCACCCGGACAGCTGACAGCGGCGCGTTGGCGCCCTGGGTCAGGGGCGTGGTCACGTGTTCCTCCTCGGCTGGGCGGGCACGGTGGGGCGAACCGGCGTGCGGTACGAGGCCAGCCTAGCCAAGGGCGGGTGCGGGCGGGGTCAGGTGTTCGGGAGCAGCTGCCTGGGGGCGGTGGGGAAGGGGGTAGCGGTGGTGGGCGTGGTGCTGAAGCCGCCGAGCGCGGCGACCGCTTGCGGGTCGAGCAGCGCGAAGCCGGAGGCCGTCCAGCCGCTGATGGTGTCCCGGATCCCGGGGTCGGCGGGGCGGGTGCCCTGCACGGTGAAGGTGTAGGTGCCCGGCGCGACGTCCTCGCCGGGGGCCGGGGCGAAGCGGTAGACGACCGCCGCGCCGCGCTGATGGAGCGTCACCCGGGCGCCGGGGAGGGTGCTCCAGGTCATCACGCCGGCGGCGGTGTCGGTCCGGTCCAGGCGCAGCTCGACCTCGACGGCGGTCAGCGGCTCGGTGACGGTAAGGGTCACGGTGTGGCGGCCGCCGAGCCCGGTGGGGTCGCCGATGGTGCCCTGGCCGCTGAGAATCGGGGCGGCCGGGGCGGGGGCGGAGGTGGCAGGGGTGGCGCCGTCGCCGCCGATCGGGTCGGGCGAGGGGCGCGGGGCCGGGATCAGCGGCGTCGCCGGGGAGGTGGGCGTCAGCGGGGTGGGAGCGGGCGGCGCCGTGTCCGGGGTGCGGGCCGGCGGGACGGTGACGGGGGGTACCGGCTGGTCGCTCGCGTCGGCGGAGCTGGAGCCGGCGCTGGGGGTCGAGCCGGGGATGGCCAGGTCGGGTGCCCGGCCGGCGCCCGTCACCGGGTGCGTGGTCGGCATCGCGGTGTCGGCGCTGTCGGCGGTGGCCGGGGCGCCGGGGGTGCTGAGCGCGTCGGACGCGGCCGGTGTGGTGGTCGCGGCCGGTGACGTGGTCGCGGCCGGTGAGGTCGGCTCCGGCGCCGAGAGCGAGCCGGGTGGCGGCACCGCGGGGGCGGGGCTGACGGAAGCACCCACGGGGCGGTAGCCCGGCTGGGAGAGCGCGGACGGCGGCGAGTACGCCGGGCGCGCGGGCCCACCGGCGACGGCAGCGGGGCTACCGGGCGCCGGGTTGACGGTGGTGGAGACGCCCGGGGCGGACCCGGCGGGTGTCGCGGCGGCGGACCCGGTGCCGACCGGTCCGGTGCTGATCGTGGCGCCCGCGACCGGCGCGGGCACGGTGGGCCCGGCGGTGCCGCCGTTCGACGGCGCGCCGGCGGAGCCGGTCCCCGGGTCGGTGGGCGTGGCCCCGACGCTGGTCATCCGCACGCCGTAGCCGATCCGCTGCTGGGAGCTGACCAGCCAGGTGGTCGCGATGCTGATGCCGACGACGGTGGACATCGCCATCGCCGCGCCGGAGACCCTGATCGCGGGCAGTCGGAACTGTCCGCCGAGCGGCTTGGGCCGGCTGTGCCGACCTTGCGGCAGCGGATGCTGCGCCGCCGCGGGGGTGCCTTCCCGGTGAGCCACCGGACTCCTCTCCTCCCCAGCCGACCTCCCCGGTCGGCTGCCGCTGCCCGCTCGAATGCCCACTCGACGTTCCAGGTGTTCCATCTGCGACCCGGAGTTGAACCGCCCGCCCGCGGCGGGCCGTTACCCCGGTGGGCCCACCCGTGTCGACAGAGTGACGAGAGTACCAGCGCGGCGGCTCTGCGTAACCGGCCGGGTGAGCGGAGAGTGGCAGCGAGGGCTGCCGGGCAACCGCGCGGACTGGCCGTCCGGCAGGAAAAGTTGACGTACCGTCGGGGAGGCGGACCGAACGGGAGAGCGCGGCACCGGGCTGATGTGCGAGCCGGGGCAGGAGGTTCCCGGGGCCGTTGCAACCCCCCTGCAACCTTTGCGGCGTTCGGCGGCGGGGAGCACGCTGGCTCGGTCCCGTCTCGCCCCGGAGAATCAGCCATGCCGCGCGATCACTTGTCCGCCGCCACCGGCGGAGTTCCGTACCGTGCCACGCAGGGGGCCCGGCCGCAGTCGCCGTGCCGTCCGGCCCTGCCGGTCGAGGACGTCCTGACCCTGCGTATCGCCCTGGGGCGGGACCGGGTGGGTACTGTGCCCACCCGGTTCCGCTACCAGCCCGAGCGCCCCTACGAGGTCCTGGTCACCTTCCACCTGGGCCGCCCCGACGAGGTCGACTGGGTCTTCTCCCGCGACCTGCTGCGCGATGGACTGCGCGGCCTGACCGGCCAGGGCGACGTGCGCCTGTGGCCCGCCCACTGCCCCTGCCATGGCGCGACGCTGCACCTGGCCCTCGAATCCCCGTACGGCAGCGCGCTGCTGGAGGCCTCCGCGCCAGGTGTACGGGATTGGCTGGATCGCACCTACGCCGAGGTGCCGGAGGGCACCGAGCCGGACTGTGCGCCGACCGACGAGCAGTTGTCGGCGTTCCTGTTCGGCGACGCCTGAGACGCCCGAGACGCCCGAGACGCCTGAGACGCCTGAGACGCCTGAGACACCCGGAGGTTCGTCGGGCGCCTCGGGCGCCTCAGGCGTCGCCCCGTCTGGGACTCGGCACCTGTCTGTCCGTCAGCGCTCTGCCGGCCAGCCCCGGCAGTTGCTCTGCCGCTGCCGCCGAGATGCGGCAGCCCGGCAGCAGCATCGCGCCGTCGTCGAGCAGCGTGCGCAGCCGGCGGATGCCGGGGGCGGAGGAGGCCGGCAGCAGCTGGGTCGGATCGGCCGGGCGGACCACCTCGACCTGGACGGTCTCCGCGAAGCGGTACGGGCGGTGCTCCAGCAGGCCGCCCAGGTAGCGGCGCAGGCGGGAGAGTTCGGCGCGGACGGTCACCGCGCGGGACGGGTCGCCGAACAGGCCATCGGCCAACTCGGCCGCCGTCCGCCCGGCTTGGTGGGCCGCCAGCAGCAGGAGCAGCTCGGCATGGCGCGGGCTGAGCGCGTGCGACCAGCTGCCGACACCGCCGCGGACCGAGACCTCGGGACGGTCGGTGCGGCTCAGGTCGAGCACCAGCCGGGCGCCCACGGCCTGTTCGGAGACGGCCTGCGGCGAACCGGTGAGCGGGCGGACCAGCCAGCCGTCGGCGAGCGGCTCGACGGCGCACTCGCCGAGCGAGGGCAGCCAGTGCACCGGGGCGGAGCCCCAGCCGTCGGTGGGCAGTCGCAGCCGGCTGATCGGCGGCAGACCGGCGGTGGCGGCCGTCCAGCCGTCCCGGTCGACCACCAGGGCCGGTCCTGAGGCCTGGGCCAGCACCGGCTCGGCGACGGTGCGCAGCCGGTGCAGCGACTCCAGTTGGGCGGCGCGCAGTTCGGTCTCGGCCAGCCGGGCGGCGGTGACGGCCAGGGCCAGCAGCTGCGGGTGCACGCCGCGGGCCGGACCGCTGAGGTCGACCACGCCCGCCACCCGCCCGGTGCGCGGGTCGCGGACCGGTGCGCCGACGCAGGTCCAGGCGTGCTGGTTGCGCACGTAGTGCTCGCTGGAGTGCACCCGCAGCGGGCGCCCAGTGCGGGCCACGGTGCCGATGCCGTTGGTGCCGACCGCCTCCTCGCCCCAGCGGCCGCCCGTCATGAAGCCGATCAGGTCGGCGCTGCGGCGCAGTTGGCGCGGGCCCTCGTGCCAGAGCACGGTGCCCTGCGAGTCGGCGACGGCCAGGATCAGCGGCAGGTCGGCGACCGGGTCGAACAGGGTGTCGCGCAGCGTGGGCATCACGGCGTCCAGGCCGCTGGCCCGGCGGCGGTGCTCGATCTCGGCGGTGCCGAGGTGCTCCGGCTCCCGGCCGCGCTCCGGGTCCAGGCCCAGGCGGCGCAACCGCTCCCAGGAGTCGCCGATCTCGGGGCGCGGTGCCTGGCGGGGGATCTCACCGGCGACGACCTGCTCGTGGCTCCTGGCGGTCTCGGCCGTGGACCGTAAACCGGCCTCGTCGCTCCGCCCCAGGTGTCCCGGCTGCGCGGTCTCCCGCATGGTGGCTCCCCTCGCCGCGTTTTCCGGTCCCGCTCGGCCGGGGCAGGGCCCGGCAAGCCCTGTCGCCCACAGCGTACGGGTGCCGCGGTGCGGACGGTCCAGGGATGCCACGCATGAGGGGTGCGGGTTGACAGCCTCGCGGTGGAGGGGGGACGCCCTCAGTGTTCGCCGGCCGCCGACTGCGCGCTCTCCACGGTCTGGTGCAGCTCGCGGGTGGCGGCGACGGTGGCGGCGGTGCTGACGGTCAGGCAGGCGGCCAGCGCCAGCGCGGTGACCAGCCGCATGGGCTTCCCGCCGGCCGAAGGCCGGGCGAGGGCGCCGGTGCGCGGGTGCGGGCTGAGCAGGGCGGCCACCCGGCGCGGCACCGGGCCGGCCGCGACCGCCGGGGCCAGCAGCGGGCGGGCCGGGCGCGGGGTGCGGGCGGCGGCCAGCGCGGCGCGTCCGACGGCGCGCGCGGTCACGACGCGGTCCCCGACGGCACTGGCGGCGCACTCGTCGGCCCAGCGCTCCAGGTGGAAGCCGAGTGGCGCGCGCAGCCGGCGGAGCGCCGGGTGGAGCACGGCGGCGTATTCGGCGGTGGCCAGGAAGAGGTGGTGACGGGCGGTCAGGTGGGCGCGCTCGTGGGCGAGCAGCGCGGCCCGCTCGGGAGCGGGCAGCGCGCGCAGCATGCCGGCGGTGACCACGATCCGTCCGGGGCGGCCCGGCAGCGCGTAGGCGTCGGCGCGGTCGTCGTCCAGCACGGCGAGCGGGTGGCCGTCCTCGGTGCTGTGCCGCGCGTGCGGGCCGAGGGCGGCGTGCGCCCGGCGCAGGTCGGTGTAGTGCTGGTGCGCGGCGCGCAGGGTGAAGACGCCGGCCACCACCAGGGCGGTGGCGGCCAGCGCGGCCAGCTCCATCGAGGTGGGGGACGCCTGGGCGAACCAGGGCAGCGACATGTGGCCGAGCGCGGCGATCGCCGGGATCCGCAGCAGCCCGGCCAGCGCCAGCAAGCCGAGCGAGGCGGCGCTGGCGCCGGCCAGCACCACGCCGGTGGCGCCGAGCACCCAGGCGGCGAGGCGCGGCGGGAGCGCGTCGGCCAGTCGGCGGGCGGCCGGGACGGCGAGGAAGGGGATCAGGAACGGGGCCCAGACGAGGAGGATCACGGGCGGTCGCCGGCGGTCTCGTCGGTGCTGTTGGTGCTGTTGGTGCTGTTGGTGCCGCCGGTGCTGTTGGTGCCGTCGGTGGCGCCGGGGCCGCTGGTGCCGCCGTCGCCGAGCAGCTCGCGCAGCAGCCGTTCGTCGTCGTCGGACAGGTCGGAGATGAAGCGCGCCAGCACGGTGGACCGGTCCTGCTCGCGGTCGAGCTCGGTGCGCATCCGGCGGGCGGCGAGCCCGGCCGGGTCCTGCACGGTCGGGGTGTAGGCGTAGGCGCGGCCGGCCCGGGTGCGCTCGACGGTTCCCTTGTCGTGCAGCCGGGCCAGGATCGTGGCGATCGTGGTGCGGGCCAGCTCGCCGCCGAGGGCCGACTGCACGTCCTGCGGGGTGAGCGGCTGGTGGGCGGCCCAGAGGGCGGCGAGCACCTGCGCTTCGAGTTCGCCCGAGGGGCGGCGCGCGGCGGGCACTTCGGGCATGTCGCCGTGACCTCCAGTCGTCGTCTACAGTCATGTAGACCGTCTACGTCACTGTAGACGGTCGAGGCGCGTTCCGCGGGACCGCCTCCCTCAGTATGAGAGGTCCGCCCACCGTGCCCTTCGCCTCCTCCCTGTTCGCCGGCTCCGAGCTCGCAGGCCACGCGCTCGCGGTGAACCTGCTGGACGCCTCGTCGCTGCTGGCCGCGTTCGGCGCGCTCGGCATCGCCGTGGTGCTCTTCGCCGAGACCGGTCTGCTGGTCGGGTTCTTCCTGCCCGGCGACTCGCTGCTCTTCACCGCCGGGCTGCTCTGCGTCTCCGGCCAGCACAGCGGGCCGCACCTGGTGCTCTGGCAGGTGCTGCTGGCCGCGGTCGCCGGCGCGCTGATCGGGGCCCAGGCCGGCTACCTGATCGGGGCGCGCGGCGGGCGGGCGCTGCTGGCGCGCAGCAAGCGCAAGTCGCTGGTCAAGGGCGTGGAGCGGGCCGAGGAGCTGCTGGCGAAGTACGGCCACCGGAAGGCGATCGTGCTGGCCCGGTTCATCCCGGTGGTGCGCACCGTGCTCAACCCGATGGCCGGGGTGCTGGAGGTGCCGGCGCGCACCTTCGCGCTGTGGCAGGTGATCGGCGGCACGGCGTGGACGGTCGGCCTGGTGCTGGCCGGGTACGTGCTGGGATCCGCCGTTCCCGATATCGACCGGTACCTGTTGCCCATTGTTGGTCTGGTAGTAGTTGTCTCTGTGATTCCCATTGCTCTCGAATTGCTCCGCGCCCGCCGTGCGGCGGGCCGCTCCGGCTCCGACCAGCAGGGCGGGGGTGCGGCCTGATGACCCAGACCCTGCTCGCCTTTGACGGCAGCGGTATCGACGGCGGCCTCTACACGACCGTGACGGGCTGGGCGACGGACAGCCCGCACTGGCTCGACCAGCTGATCAGGACCTGGTCCGACTTCGGCCTCGGCGTCTTCGCGGTCTTCATGCTCTGGGGCTGGTGGCAGGCGCGCCGGGCGGACTCGGTGGTGATGGCCCGGGTGCTCGCGTCGCCGCTGATCGTGATCGCGGTCTACGTGGTCAACTCGGTGATCAAGAGCCTGGTGGCGGAGGTGCGGCCGTGCCAGCAGCTGCCCGCCACGGTGACGGTGGAGCCCTGCCCCGGGGTCGGGGACTGGTCGTTCCCGAGCAACCACTCGGTGATCGCCTTCGCGGCGGCGGTCGCGCTCTGCGTGGCCTACCGCAGGCTGGGCGCGGTCGCACTGGTCGCCGCCGCGCTGATGGCGGCCTCGCGGGTGTGGATCGGCGTGCACTACCCGCACGACGTGGTGGTCGGTGCGCTGATCGGCATCCTGGTCGCGCTGCCGCTGGCGCTGCTCGCGGGCCGGGCGGCGCCGCTGGTGGACCGGTTGCGCGGCGGGGCGCTGGGGGCGGCGCTGGGCGGCGGGTGACGTCGGTCGTCCGATGATCGGAGCCGGGTCCCGGACGGGGCCCGGCTCCGCGTTTTCCGGGGGTACCGGCCGGTCGGGCGAAGCGTGCCGGGCGGCGTGGCACGGCCTGGCTATCTTGGGGTTCCGATCACGTTCGATACCCGATCCGGTGCTCAGCGTGACGCCCCCGCGGTGCCGACGCCGGACAGAACCGAAGGAGCCCTCCGTGTC
Organism: Kitasatospora sp. NBC_01266; assembly: GCF_036242395.1. Lineage (NCBI taxonomy): Bacteria > Bacillati > Actinomycetota > Actinomycetes > Kitasatosporales > Streptomycetaceae > Kitasatospora > Kitasatospora sp. NBC_01266. The sequence continues at coordinate 6,136,512 of NZ_CP108458.1, forward strand.
CGACGCATACGTCCTCGTCAACGGTGACAAGGCGGAGGTCGGCTTCCCCGCCGGCGCTGAGGTCGCCGTCAGGGTGAAGACCAACTCGCGTCGAACCCAGATCATCAGGGTCACCAGTGCGGACGGCTCGGTGGATCAGGTGTTCAGCGGCTCCGGGGAGAGGGGGCTCGCCGGAGAGGCGACCATCACCGGGGCGGTCCGGCTCTCCGCCACGTTCGAGTACCACCGCACGGCCGGTCGCGGCGCCATGCCGAGCGCGCTCAACAGCGGCGGTCCCTACCGGGTCGGCCAGTACAACCTGATGGTCGTCGTCGCCGAGAACGGCGACGACGTCGACTACGACGACGCCGTGCTCGAGTTCAGCTGGTACACCCCCAGGTAGCCGGATCCCCGGCTGGCCGGATCCCGCGCCGGGGCCGGGTCCCGCGCTGGACCGGATTTCGTCGGGTGGCGCCACCCCTGGCTGTTGGAGCGGCTGATCCTCGGCCCCTTGTGCGCCCGCGTCCGGCGGGGGCAGCATGAGACCCCGGGTCGACGCCCACCAGGCCGGCCCGGTCCGCCCCGCACGGCCTGCGGGGCCACCGAAGCCGCAGGTCAGCGGTGCCGTTATCGGCCGCCGCCGGGACCGCGGTCCGACATGGTCGGTCGAAGGGACGCATATGCCGTACCGGCTCGACATCACCCAGGGCGACTGGCCCGCCGAGGAACTCCGCAAGGGCGTGGAAGGCCTGCTGGCCGAATCCATGGTGCTGACCCTCGCCACGGCGGGCCCGGACCATGGGCCGCACGCCAACCTCGTCTTCTACGCGTTCGACGAGGAGTTGGTGCTCTACTTCGTCAGCGAACGCTCGACCCGGCACAGCCTGCACCTCTCGGAGCAGGCCAGGGCCGCCGCCACCATCTTCGTGCCGCCACCGGTCTTCGGCGAGCAGCTGCGCGGGCTTCAGCTGAGCGGGCGGGCCGGAGAGGCCTGGGGCCAGCACGCGCAGGCGGCGCTGACGGCCTACCAGGAGCGCTACCGGACCTTCTCCGAGGACCCGGAGGTGCGCGCGCAGTACCTGAACGGCGGCGGGGCGGCCGCGCTCTACCGGTTCCAGGTGGAGGAGTTGACCGCGGTGGACGAGCCGCACTTCGGGCGGCGCAACTACCTGCGGGCGCGGGTGGTGCGGGAGTAGGGGGAGCTTGTGATGGGGTGAGTTGGCTGAACAACTACTCGCCGGTTGTCTGTACAACTTGACGATTGTTGGCTCCTGCGTCGCTGGTCGGACACCTCCAGGCCACCTGGATCACGCAGCCTGGTAGCCACCGGCAGCAGTGCAGACAACGTTAAGGACACCCCGCGATGAGCAGCGAGAACCCCACCGACAAGATCACCCTGGTCGTGCTCGACATGGCCGGCACCACGGTGGCCGACGACGGCCTGGTCGAGCAGGCCTTCCAGGCCGCCGCCGGTGAGCTCGGCGTGGTGGCCGGCAGCGAGCAGCACCAGGAGATGCTCGCGCACGTCCGGGCCACCATGGGCGAGTCCAAGATCTCCGTCTTCCGCCACCTGTTCGGCGACGAGGAGAAGGCCCAGCAGGCCAACCTCGCCTTCGAGCGCGCCTACCACGACCTGGTCGACGCCGGGCACTGCGCCGCGCTGCCCGGCGCCGCCGAGGCGATCGCCGAACTGCGCGCCCAGGGCCGCAAGGTGGTCCTCACCACCGGCTTCTCCCGGGCCACCCAGGACCGGATCCTGGCCGCGCTCGGCTGGCAGGAGATCGCCGACCTGACCCTCTGCCCGGCCGACGCGGGCCGTGGCCGCCCCTACCCCGACCTGGCGCTGACCGCCCTGCTGCGCACCGCGACCGACTCGGTCCGCCAGATCGCGGTGGTCGGCGACACCGGCTACGACATGCTCACCGGCACCCGCGCCGGCGCCTCGATGGTGGCCGGCGTGCTCACCGGCGCGCACGACGCCGAGCGGCTGACGGCGGACGGGGCGACCCACGTGCTGAAGTCGATCGCGGAGCTGCCGGCGCTGCTGGCCGACCGCTGACCGACCGCTGACGGAGCGCCGTTTTGGCCTGCCGAGTAAGGCGCCGGGCTCCGTGGTGAGCAGGGCTGCTCTCTGCTCACCACGGAGCCCTCAGGTGTAACGTCGTGGTATGGCTCCCACATCTGCTCAGCCTGTCGAGGCGGACACCACCGTCGGGCAGCGCGGACGCATCATCCTCCCCGTGGCCGTCCAGCAGGCGGCCGACCTCACTCCGGGCGACAGGGTCCACATCCGCGTCCTGGAGACCGGCGCCATCGTCATCGAGACGACCAAGAGCATCCTGAACCGCATCTGCGTCCCCAACCCCGACGGCAACACCCGGGGTACCGACATGGTCCGCGAAGAACGGCGCCGCCAGGCCGAGTCGGAAGGCGAACGGCCGTGAGCCACGTCCTCGACACCAGTGCCGTCATCGCCCTCCTGCGTGGCGAACCCGGCGCTGCCGTGGTCGAGGGCCTGCTGGCCGGCTCGCGAATCACCCAGATCAACCTGTCCGAGATCCTCCGCACCGCAGACCGCCTGGAGCTGCCCGTCCTCGGCGCGGAACTCGCCTCCGACCTGGCCGCCCTCACCGGCCCGTTCGAGTCCGCTGCCACCGTGGACGCCGTCCGGGCCGCTGAGTTGATCACGCTCTCGTACACCGAGCGTCCTGACGGAAGGACCAACGGCGTCCTGTCCTACGGCGACGCCTGGTGCATTGCCACGGCTGAACGCCTCGGGCTTCCGGTCCTCACCGCGGAGCGAGCCTGGGCCGATCTGCAGGGCCACCTCACCACGAAGATCGCGCTGATTCGCTGATTCGCTGATTCGCGCTGCTGAATCCTGGACTGACGTCGACCTCACGACCGCCCGGCGGGCGAGGCTCCGTCGGTCACCCCGTGATACCGGCCACGGCGAGTCGCCAGGTGGGCCCGTTGCTTCCCCTCGGCCAGAGCCACTGTTCATCTTTTGTGACGGACAGTCGGTAGTCCTCCCGAGCGGGTCGCCCGAAGACCTCGAAGTCGGCAAGAGCCTGCTCTGCCAGGTCGAGCAGTCGGCGCGGGCCCGACTCGCGGGCGATTCCGCCGCGCAGTTCGGCCCACGAGCCGTCCTCGTGCCAGAGGTGGGCGGTGTCGATGCCGCCGTCCGTGGTGTGCGTGAATCGCTGCATCGCGCCCGACAGCGTGAGCGTCAGTAGGAAGTGGAACCGCTCGTCCATGAACACGGCGGGGTCCAGGGCGCAGGGGCGGGAACCGTAGCTGTCCGGGAGGGGTGGTGGGGCCTTGGGATCCATGCTCGTAGCGAGGCTCCGGGCAGGCATGAAGTACGCGGCATCCGGGAGGAAGGTGCCCGAGGCGGTTCCGTTCTCCTCGACGCGCAAGCGGGCGATTCCACCGCCAAGAGGGGTCACGATGAGGCCTCCGGGCCTCACCTGGTCCAGCCAGGCCGACGGGACGTGCGACATTCCGCAGGTCGCGATCAGCCGGTCGTAGCGGCCCCCGCCGGGGTGGCCCGCTCGCCCGTCCCCGGCCACCACGGTCGGCGTGAATCCGGCGGCCCGCAACCGGCTTTGGGCGGAGCCGGCGAGGTCGGGGTCCACTTCGATCGTGACGACGTTGCGACTGCCGAGTCGGTGACTGAGCAGCGCGGCGTTGTACCCGGTGCCGGTGGCGACTTCGAGCACCCGGTTGCCGGGCTGCACGTCCAGGGCCTCGAGCATCAGGGCCATGAGCGTGGGCAGGGTGGACGAGCTCGTCGGTACGCCGTTCCCATCGAACTGGGTCAGCAGCGAGTCGTCGCTGTAGACCATGTCGAGCCAGTCGGGCGTATCGGGGTCGAGCCGTACGGGTCCGCCCGGGCGGCCGACCGCGAACGCCTGGACGAACGCCTCACGCGGGACAGTGGCGAACGCCTGGTGCCAGGCGGCCGACGTGATCGCCCCGGACGCGCGGAGGCGGTCCGCCAGCGCTCGGCGCAGCTCCGCCGCGCGGGAGTTGGTGGTCATGAGGAGACTCCTTGGAGCAGGTCGGCCAGGGCCCGGGTGATGGGCGCGCGCAGTTCCAGGACGAACCCGAACTGCCCGTTGGGGTTCAAGTCCACGAAGTGCCAGCGCTCATGGGGATCAACGAGGAAGTCCAGCGCGGCGAATCGAAGTCCGAACATGTCCAGCAGTGCACGCACGCCCCGGGCCACCTCGGTCGGTACCTCGCACGGCTGGTACGTGAGGCTGGGGTAGTCCTGCCGGAAGTCGATACGCGCCGCGTTGCTGCCCGCGTGGATCTCGGCAGCGGACATCTGGTTGCCGACGACGGTCAGCCGCACTTCGTACGCCTTGGTGATCCATTCCTGGAACAGGTGCGCGGTGTACGAGACCGCTGTCGTGACGGGGGTCTGCTGGGCGGTCCCGCCCGCCGGCGAAGGGGAGCCTGGGCGGACGGGACCGAGGTCCCGCGCGGTTGTCGTCTCTTCCCCGGACGACCGCGCGGGGGTCTGTGGTCAGGCCGCGTGGGCCGGGCGCGGTGCGGCGGTGCGGCGGGAGGAGACGGCTGCCAGGCTTCGGCGCAGGTTCGCCTCGATCCGGTGGTGCACGGCGCGCATCGCGGCGAGGGTCGCGTCCAACTCGGCGGCGCTGGTGCCGATTCCGGTCGTCACCTGGCGGTCGAGCTGCTTCCCGAGGGCGCGCAGCTCATTCAGCGCGGCGTCGTGGTCGAACGGGCGGCGGGGGGTGTCATCGGTCATCCGAGCTGCTCCAACTGGGCGGCCGGGAGCACCGGTTGGATCTCGCTGGCGGGGGTCTCCCATTCGCAGCCACCGTTGGGTGGACGCAGGTAGACGGTGGGGTACTTGCCGTAGCCGGGGCCCATGTAGAGGCCGGTCAGGCCATGCTTCGTATCGCGCACCAGCTCGCCTGGGCGGGGGGTGTAGATGGCGTGGGGGGTTGGTTTCTGCGAGGGCATCATCGCTCCTCTCTGTAGTGCTTTGACTACCGGCGCGACCAACTGTCCCTTACAGTCAGAGATATCTTCAACCTGTCATGGTGGAAGGAAGACTAGATCTTGAACCGTCGTGAGTTGGATCCTCAGTCATCACCAGTTGCCCGGTTCGGCGCTCATCTCCGCAGCTCGCGGGAGGCTCGGGGCTGGATCCAGGATGACCTCGCCGCACGGATGGGGTACTCGGGTACGCACATCTCCGCCGTGGAAACTACTCGCAAGTCCCCAACGCTTCGCTTTGCGAAGAGGGCTGATGCCGTATTCGGCGGAAATCAGTTCGAGGACATGTGGCGATCTCTCAGGAGCACGTCACTCCTGGAAGGGTTCCCTGAGTACCTGTGCGAGGAGGAGGCGGCGAAGGAGGTTCGCATGTTCGAGCTGGGGGTGGTCCCCGGCCCACTGCAGACCTCCGCATACGCAACCGCCCTTGCGGTTTCCGATGTTCAACGTGGCCTGATCACCAGTGAACAAGCGAAGGAGCGGGTCTCCTTCCTGGAGACGCGCCAACGCCGCCTACTTGAAGGGCCCGAAGCTCCACTCGTCTATGCGGTGATGGATGAGAGTTGCCTGCGCCGGGTGGTCGGCGGTCCGGAGGTGATGCTGGGCCAGTTCGATCACTTGGAGAAGTTGGCCGCTCATCCCAAGGTCCTCATTCAGACGGTCCCGTTCAGCATGGGCGAACTCCGCCCCCTCCTCCTGCCCGTGGTGCTGCTGACCATGGGCGACCGATCACTGGTGGGCTACACCGAATCGGCCAGCCGGGGCTACCTTGAGCGGGACGAGGACCTCATAAGGGCGTGGGAAAGGGCCTACGATCAGCTGCAGGCAGGCGCGCTGCATCCGGCGGCCTCCCTAGACCTGATCAGGGCCATTCGGAAGGAACTACAGCCATGACTGACGTCGACCTCTCGATCGCCCGGTGGGTGAAGTCTTCTTACAGCCAGCAGGGCGGCAACTGCGTCGAGGTGGCCCCCGACTTCCCCGGCCTCGTGCCCGTCCGCGACTCGAAGGACCCCGCTGGACCCGCGCTGTCCTTCTCGCGGGATGCCTGGGCGGCCTTCGCTCGAGGTGTGGCCGCCGGGGACCTCGGGGACATGTGACGACGGCGCCCCCGGTCATCGACCGGGGGCACCGTCGTCCCTGCTGACTCGACGAACCGTCAGCCCCGGTGCGCCCAGCCCGCGTACCGCTGCGCGAAGCGGGTCCCCGTTCCCGCAGTGACCGTGACGTCGTAGCGGCCCAGGGCGTCCAGCGGCCAGTCGAGCTTCGCGGTGCGGCCGGCGTCCACCCACACCGTCTGCGGGCTGCCCGCGAAGTCGTTGCCGGTGGCGGTGAAACTCACCTGTCCTGCACCGTCGTTGGCCACCTCGAAGCGGATCGACTTCGGGTCGCGCAGGTCGGCGCTGACGATCGGGACCGCGACGTCCTCCTGTTCCAGGCGGGTCACCGTGCCGGAGAAGCGGGTGAGGAAGCCGTCCGCGCCGTGCACGGTGAAGTCGTAGCGGCCGTCGGTGGTCGAGGCGTCCCAGACGTAGGTCTTGCTCGCGCCCGGATCGACGGTGAACGGGGTTCCGGCGAACGGAAGTTCAACATTCGGGTAGACGGTGAAGCTGTAGCCCACCGAGCCGTAGTTGGTCATCGTGCAGGTGACCTTGCCGCTCTCGCGGTCCACGTCGATGTCCGCCCAGGGGCGGTAGGGCAGCGGGCGGTGCGGGCGGTCGCCGCGTTCGGTGGCCGGCATCGACTGGGTGCCGGAGGCGGGCAGCGCGACCGGCGGGAGTGAGGAGTTGGCGTCGGCCTTGGCCATCAGCGCGGTGGTGTCGGGGAGTTTGGGGAGCGAGAAGTCGGGCTTCTTGAAGTCGAAGCAGCTGGTCAGGTCGCCGCAGACGGTGCGGCGCCACTGCGAGATGTTCGGCTCCTGGACACCGGTCACCTCCTCCAGGAAGCGCAGTACCGAAGTGTGGTCGAAGACCTGCGAGTTGACCCAGCCGCCGCGCGACCAGGGCGAGGCCACCCAGAGCGGCACCCGGTTGCCCAGGCCGATCGGCCGGCCCTGGGTGAACTCCTCGGGCGTGCCGGCCTCCGGGGTGGGCGGCACCTGGTGGTCGAAGTAGCCGTCGTTCTCGTCGTACATCACCAGGAAGACGGTGTGCTCCCAGACGTCCGGGTTGGACATCAGCGACTGCAGCGCCTGGTCGACCCAGTGCGCGCCGTAGTCCGGGCTGGCGTTGGGGTGTTCGCAGAACAGGTAGGGCGCGACCAGCCAGGAGACGGTGGGCAGCGTGCCGTCCTTGCAGTGCTGGTCGAAGGCGGTGGGGTCGAACTTGGTCATCGCGTTGATGTAACGCGGGTCGGTGGTCGGGAAGTTGTGGAACTGCTTGAAGTACGACAGCGCGTTGTCGTCGTAGTCGCCGGTGCGGTCGTCCTCGCTCGGGTTGTGGTAGACCCGCCAGCTGACCCCGGCGGCCTCCAGGCGCTCGGCGTAGGTGGTCCAGTCGGCCACCGGATTCTGGGTGACCGGGGTGTTGTCGATCCAGGGACCGGTGGTGCCGTCCTTGCCCGGACCGCTGGTGCCGGTCCACAGGTAGAGGCGGTTGGGGTCGGTCGGCCCGGCCAGCGAGCAGAAGTAGGCGTCGCAGAGGGTGAACGCGTCGGCCAGCGCGTACTGGTAGGGGATGTCCTCGCGGGTGAAGTAGCCCATGGTGCGCTCGCCCTTGGCGGCCACCCACTTGTTCATCGCGCCGTCGTTGATCGCCTGGTGGCTGGTCGCCCAGTCGTGGGCGAGGCCGGCCGCGTTCTGCGCGTTGTACTTGGTGGTGTCCATCCGGTACGGCAGCATCACGCCGCCGTCGCTGCGGCCCGCGTCCGGCTGGCGGAAGACGGAGTCGCCGTTCGGGAAGGTCAGCGCCTGCTTGTCGGCGAAGCCCCGGACGCCGTTCAGGGTGCCGAAGTAGTGGTCGAAGCTGCGGTTCTCCTGCATCAGGATCACCACGTGCTTGACGTCGGTGATGTCACCCCGGTGCTTGCCCCGGCTGTCGGCCTGTGCGGTGCTGGGCAGGCCGACCACGGTGGCGGCGGCCGTCGCGGCGGCGGCGCCCAGGACGGTGCGGCGGTTCAACTCGGTCATGGTGGCGGCCCTTTCAGAGGGTGAAGGTCGAGACGGCGGCGGCGGTGTCCGAAGGCCAGCCGTTGCCGGCTGCGTTGGGCTCGGCGGCGGGCCAGCCGGTGGCGATCACGTGCGCCTCGCTCATCTCGATCCGGCCGCTGTCGGCGTAGAGCACGTAGTCGATCCGGTCCTGCGGCTCGGGCTTGCTGCCACGCTGCTTGCGGGTGGGCGACCAGGTGTCGCCGGGGAACGCGGCGGGGTCCGGGTGCTCCTCGCGGAAGCTGTCGGTCAGGCCGGCGGCCTGCAGGGCCTCGGTGACCGGCCAGTCGAACTGGGCGCCGTGGGTGGCGGCGGTCCAGTCCAGGTGGGAGGGGGAGGAGAGTTCGGCGGCCACGATCAGCGGGCCGTCGGCCGCCGCGCTGTCCGCCGCTATCGCGGCGACCAGGGCCTGCGCCTGCTGGTAGCGCGGCGAGGCCGTCTCGGTGGCGAGCACCTGGGCCGGGGTCTGGCCGTCCTGGATCGCGTACGGGCCATAGGAGTTCTCGTCCAGGTGTGCCGTCCACAGGCGCGCCGAACGGCCGCCCGGCAGCTGCACGGTGACCCCGGCGGCGGGCAGCGCGGCGGTCACCGGCGTGACGTCGGCCAGCGGGTAGCGGCTCAACACGCCGACGCTGGCCGGGCTCTGGTAGGCGTACCAGCCGAGCGCGTCGGCCAGCTGCTTGGCGTTGGTCCCGGCGGTCTCCTGCAGCCCGACCACGTCCCAGCCCTGGGTGAGGATCACCCGCAGCTGCTTCTCGAAGCCGTCGGTGCTGTGGCTGCCCGCGTCCCAGAGGTTCCAGGTGGCCACCTTGAGCTGCTGCTTGCCCTTGGCCTCCCGCACCGGGACCTGCACGGTGACGGTGTCGGTGGCGCCCGTGCTGTCCTTGACGCCGACGACGATGATCGCCGGGTGGGCGCTCGCCTTGCCGGGGGCGGTCCCGGTGACGGTGCCGTCGGCGCTGACCGAGAGCCAGGAGTCGCCGCCGGCCTTGCGGAAGGTGGGGGTTCCCGCCGCGTTGCCGGCCGGGCGCACCCAGAGGCCCTGCAACTTGACCTGAACCTGGCCGCCCGGCTGCACCGGCGTCGCGGTGAGCGCGTCGACCGCGCTGTGCGGCGCGATGATGGCGGGCTTCGGGTTGAAGCTGAACGGCGCGCTCTGCGCGAGGATCCCGTACCCGTCCTTGGCCAGCAGGTACGCGGTGTACGGCCCGCCGGTCAGCGCGGAGGTGTCCAGGGTGAGGTCGCCGCTGGTGCCCGGGGTGTACTGCCACAGGAGCGAGGAGCCGGTGCCGGGCTGCCGGGTGCCGTCGTAGATGCCGACCCAGTTCTTGGCGTCGGGGGCATCGGTCGTCCAGTGGAAGGTGAGCTTGTCGCCTTCGGTCGGGCTGGGCGGCGTGCTGAGCGTGAGGGAGCTGCCTGTGGCCACGGGGATCCTGTCCATCGAGTGAGGGGGCGCAGAGTTGGCTGCACAACTCTGCTCACATTCAGGTGATCCACGAGGGCTGTTGCATGAACGACGTGTGACGGGAAGTCGGGAATCCGCCTAATTCGGCGACTTGACCGTCCGGTAGCGATTACGGGGCGGAGCGGCCGGCCCCGGCGCCGCGCCGGAGCCGTCGGCTCAACGCGCCGGTCCGAACCAGGTGCTGAGCGCCTCGCGCAGCCCGTGCTCGTCCGGTGCGGCGTCCTGGGTTGCCCAGGCGAGGTAGCCGTCCGGGCGGACCAGCAGCGCGGTGAGCTTCGTGCCGCTCGGTACTGCCGTGGCGATCGGCCGCACGCGGTCGGCCCAGTCGTGGGCGGTGGCCCGCAGGACCGCGCCCTCGGTGAAGTCGAGCAGCAGCGGCCGGCCGTCGGCCAGCAGGTCGAGTGCCGAGCACTCGCCGGCTTCCTCGGTGCTGACCCGCAGGTCGGGCAGGAAGGTGCCGGTGAGCGGGTGGTCCTCGTCGCGACGCTGGTAGCGCACGGAGACGCCGCTGAGCAGTTCCGCCAGCAGGCGGTTGACCGGCTCCAACTCCATCAGATCGGCGAAGAGTTCGCGCAGCGGCGTGACGCCGGCACTCGGGTTCATCAGCGCGACCTGGGCCCGGGTGTTGTGCAGCACCCGGGCCGCGACCGGTTGCCGCTCCTGCTGGTAGCTGTCCAGCAGGCCCTCCGGCGCCCGGCCGGCCACGGCCGCCGCCAGCTTCCAGCCGAGGTTCATCGCGTCCTGCAGCCCGAGGTTGAGGCCCTGCCCGCCGAACGGCGAGTGCACGTGCGCCGCGTCGCCCGCCAGCAGCACCCGGCCGAGGCGGTAGTGCTCGGCGAGCCGGGAGTTGTCGGTGAACCGGGTCAGCCAGGTCGGCTCGGTGGCGAGTTCGATCCGGCGGCCGGTGATCCGCTCCAGGGAGTCGGTGAACTCCTCGACCGTCACCGGGAGTTCACGGTCGACCTGCGGCCGGTCGAACTCGACCGAGAGGATCCGGCCGGGCAGCACCTGCAGCACGCCGCCCGGGAGCCGGTGCCAGCCGGGGCCGGGGTCGGCCAGCAGTTCGGGCACCAGCGTCTCGCAGAGCCGGCCGGTGATGGTCGGGTCGCTGCCGGGGAAGGCGAAGCCGGTCAGCTTGCGCACGGCGCTGCGGCCGCCGTCGCAGCCCACCAGGTACCTGGCGCGGACCTCGAGGGGCCCGGTCGCGGCCTCGGCGGTGACGGTCACGCCGTCCGAGTCCTGCGTCACGGCGGTGACCTGCTGGCCGCGCCGCAGCCGCACGCCCAACTCGGCTGCCCAGTCGGCCAGTACCGCCTCGGCGCCGCTCTGCGCGACGCCGAGCAGGCCGGGGCTGCTGGTCTCCATCCGGTCCAGTCGCAGGGTGCGGATCCCGGCGAAGTGGATGAGCGGGACGAGGTCGTTCTTGATGCCGTCGGGCAGTACCGCGCCGAACATCCGGGTCGGCTGCTCGGCGGCGCGCTCCAGCCGGCCGAGCAGGCCGCGCAGCCGCAGCGACTCGGTGCTGCGCGCGTGCAGGCCGAAGGCCCGGGAGTGCGGGGAGGGCGCGTCGAGCTGCTCCAGCACGATCACTTCCGTTCCCCGCAGGCGCAGTTCGGCGGCGAGCAGCAGGCCCACCGGACCGGCTCCGGCGATCACCACATCGGTGCGGACAGTCTCCATCGAGATCTCCTTAACGCGTTAAGCTGGCGATGTCGCCCAGCTTCCACTTAACGCGTTAAGCTGTCAAGCGAACCCAGTGAACGAGGCGAGGGAGCGGGAAGCGGATGCCGATCGACCGGGACCACGCGGTGCGGGTGGCACTGCGGATGCTTGACGAGGACGGCCTGGAGAAGCTCTCGCTGCGCCGGATCGCCGCCGAACTCGACGTCAAGGCACCGGCGTTGTACTGGCACTTCGCCAACAAGCGGGCCCTGCTGGACCATATGACCGACCTGATGCTCGCCCCGCTGCTGCCGCGCCTGGCCGGCCCCGACCCGGTCGACGCCTGGCCGCAGTGGCTGGAGCGGATGGCCCTGCTGGTCCGCGAGACGCTGCTCGCCCACCGCGACGGCGCCCAGGTCGCGTTGGGCGCCGGCCTCGGCCGTGCCACCGCCCTCGGCACGGTGATCGAGCGCTCGGTCGAAGTACTGCACGCCGCCGGCTTCGAACTGGGCGAAGCCAGCCGGATCGCGGGTGCCTTCAACGCCTTCCTGCTCGGCCGCGCCGCCGAGGAGCAGTCGATGCCGGCGCCCGGACAGGTCGACCTGGCGGCATTCGCGGCGGCCTACCCCATGCTCGCGACCGGCATGGCCAAGCGCGCGGCGGACGGCGACACGCCGGAGACGGCGTTCCGCTACGCGGTGGGCATCATGCTGGCGGGGATCAGGGCGCTGCACGCGGAGCGGCTCGGCGGCTGACTCCGCCGACAGCGGCATCCGGACCCGGCGCAGCCCCGCGGCATCCGGACCCGGTGCAGCCCCGCGGCATCCGGACCCGGCGCAGCCCCGGGCGGGGGGACACCCGGGGCCGGCGGCCGGCCGGTCCGGCGGGGGGATGGCGGACCGGCACACCCCGTCTCACCCGTGAACGGGGCGGCAAACCCGTGCCGACGGAAAATCAGTGGGCGAGACCATCGGCGACGGCCGTGGCGTCACCCGCCGGCGCACCTCGGCAGCCGGTCGGCCGCGCGGGCCCGCACCGGGGACAGGGCGATCCGCCCTGCGCCACCCGGTTCCAGGGCGCTGAAACCATCGTGAAACCGCGCTGAATGCGCCCCGCCGCAAGCTCTGCGGCATGACGACAACGACACCGCACTCACTCGCCATCGCGGCCAGGGGACTGCACAAGGCCTACGGGGACAAGACGGTCCTCGACGGAATCGACCTGGCGGTGCCGGCCGGCAGCATCTTTTCGCTGCTCGGTCCGAACGGCGCCGGCAAGACCACCGCCGTCAAGATCCTCTCCACGCTGATCACCGCCGACGCCGGCGAACTGCGGGTTGGCGGGCACGACCTGGCCGCCGACCCGCAGGCCGTGCGGGCCGCGATCGGCGTCACCGGGCAGTTCTCCGCCGTCGACGGCCTGATCACCGGCGAGGAGAACATGCTCCTGATGGCGGACCTGCACCACCTGTCCAAGCGCGAGGGCCGCCGCACCGCCGCCGAACTGCTGGCGCGCTTCGACCTGGTGGAGGCCGCGAAGAAGCCCGCGTCGACCTACTCCGGCGGCATGAAGCGCCGCCTCGACATCGCCATGACCCTGGTCGGCGACCCGCGGATCATCTTCCTCGACGAGCCGACCACCGGTCTCGACCCGCGCAGCCGCCACACCATGTGGGGGATCATCCGCGAGCTGGTCTCCGGGGGCGTCACCGTCTTCCTCACCACCCAGTACCTCGAGGAGGCCGACGAACTCGCCGACCGCATCGCGGTGCTGAGCGAGGGCCGGATCGCCGCCGAGGGGAGCGCGGCCGAGCTGAAGCGGCTCATCCCGGGCGGGCACGTGCGGCTGCGGTTCGCCGACCCGGCCGCCTACCGGTCCGCCGCCTCCGCCCTGCGCGAGGTGGCCGGGGACGACGAGGCGCTGTCGCTGCAGATCCCCAGCGACGGCAGCCAGCGCGAACTGCGCGCCATCCTCGACCGGCTGGACTCGGCGGGGATCGAGGCGGACGAGCTGACCGTGCACACCCCCGACCTCGACGACGTGTTCTTCGCCCTGACCGGCGGCACCGACGTGACCAACCAGCCCAAGGAGACCGTCCGATGAGCAGCCTGACCCTCGCCGTCCGCGACTCGAACACGATGCTGCGCCGCAACCTGCTGCACGCCCGGCGCTACCCGTCCCTCACGCTGAACCTGCTGCTCACCCCGATGATGATGCTGCTGCTCTTCGTCTACATCTTCGGCAACGCGATGAGTGCGAGCATCGGCGGCGGGGGTCGCTCCCAGTACGTCGCCTACATCGTCCCGGGCCTGCTGCTGATGACCATCGGCAGCACCGTGGTCGGGGCCGCGGTGTCCGTCGCCACCGACATGACCGAGGGCGTCATCGCCCGCTTCCGGACGATGGCGATCCACCGCGGTTCGGTGATCATCGGGCATGTCGTCGGCAGCGTGCTGCAGTCGCTCGCCAGTGTGGTGCTGGTCGGCGCCGTCGGCGTGGCCATCGGCTTCAGGTCCACGCACGCCACGGTCCTGGACTGGCTGGCCGCGTTCGGGCTGCTCGCGCTGTTCGCCCTGGCGCTCACCTGGATCGCGGTCGGGATGGGACTGGCCAGCCCGAACGCCGAGGCGGCCAGCAACAGTGCGATGCCGCTGATCCTCCTCCCGCTCATCTCCAGCGCCTTCGTCCCGGTCCACTCGATGCCCGGCTGGTTCCAGCCGATCGCCGAGTACCAGCCGTTCACGCCGGCCATCGAGACCCTGCGCGGCCTGCTGCTCGGCACCGCGATCGGCGACAACTGGTGGATCGCGATCCTCTGGTGCCTGGGCCTGACCGCGCTCGGCTACCGCTGGTCGACCGCGTTGTTCAACCGCGACCCGAAGTGAGTGCGCGGGCTGCCTCCCGCAGCTCGTCCCGCTCCAGGGCGGCGTACCCGGACACCGCGTCCGCGTACGCCGCCCGGTCGGCGTTCTCGGCCGCCTGCCGGGCGCGGGCCGCTGACATCGTCGGCTGGAACTCCCGCAGCGCCCGCAGCCGTTCGGCCAGCGCGATCATCCGTACGGCACCGGCACCGGCACCGGCACCGGCACCGGCACCGGCACCGGCAGCGGCACCGGCACCGGCACCGGCGTCGCCGGACGTCAGCCCCGCCATCCCGAGGGCGTGCAACACCGTTCCGAGCACCGGGAGTTCCATGGGCGAGCCGGACGGGGCGGCGACCAGCGTGCGCAGCCGTTCCCGCAACCGGTCGACCAGCCCCGCGACGAGTTCGAGCCGGCCGGCGTGCGCGTGGGCCGTCACCGCCGCCGACTGGATCTCCAGCGCCCACGGATCGAGCCAGGGGTCGCCGGCGTGTATCGAGCGGTCCGCGAGCATGCGCTCCACGGCGTCGCGCCACAGGCCGAGCCCGAGCTCGGTCAGTCCGCGGGCCAGCGCGAGCTCGGCCCGCCCGCCGGGGTCGCTGCTGTAGAAGGAGAAGGCGTCCTGCTGCGGGGTGTTGGCGCTCTCCGCCAGCCGCAGCCAGTACTCGGCCTCGTCGGGGTTCTGGCACTGCAGGCAGGCGAGGGCGAGAGCCGAGTGCACGCCGATGTAGTCGTGCCCGTCGCCGAGCCGCGGCAGCGCCGCGAGCGCCGCCTTCAAGTGCTGGTACGCCGCCTCGCCCTGCCCCATCCGCAAGCACAGCTCGCCGAGTCGGGAATGGCGCATCAGTTGCACGGACGGGTTGTCGATCGGAGCCAGCGCGGTGATCATCCGGTGAGCCGAGACGAGCGCGCGGTCGATGTCGTGCTCGTACTCCCAGACGTAGGTGGCGACGCACTCGGCGATGCCGGCGACCAGCGGCTGCTCGCGGTGGCTGTCGCTGTCGCAGAGCCGTTGCAGCACTTCGTAGTTGGGCGGCCGCATCTCGGGGATGGCGCTGAGCACCACCGCGGTGGCGCGCAGCAGGGTGTCCGGCGGGGCTGGGGGCAGCCGCCGGAGGGTGACCAACTGGCGTACGGCGCGCGGGCCGTAGCCCATGAGCAGGCTGGTCGTGCACACCGCCGCGGCGGCGCGGGCGACTTCGACGTACTCGGGGTCGGGGTGGTAGTGCGACAGCGCCGGGCCGGTGTCCGCGGCGAGGGCGACGAGGCGGGGGAAGTTGGAGTCGGTGGACCACAGCGCGGCGAGGACGGCGGTGATGGCGGCGATGGTCGGACCGTCGGTACGGGCCAGCGCGTGCCGCAGCGCCAGCGCGAGGTTGTCCTGCTCGGGCCTGATCCGCTCCCAGGCCGGCCGTGGTTCGGGCCAGAAGACGAAATCGTGCTGAGCGACCCCGAAGTCCCGTGCCCAGGCGAGGAACCGGTCGACGGCCGCGTCCTCCTCGCCGGCCTCGGCGCGCCGGGCCGCGCTGAACTCCCTGACCGTCTCCAGCATCCGGAACCGCGCGCCGGCCGGGGTGTCGGCGACGGTGAGCAGCGACTGGTCCGCCAACTGCTCCAGGAGCAGGAGCGCGTCCTCGCCCAGTACCTGCTCCGCCGCTTCACCCGAGAAGCCGCCGGGGAAGACGGAGAGCGTGCGCAGCGCCGCCCTGGCGTCCTCGGCGAGCAGGTTCCAGCTCCACTCCACGACCGCGTGCAGCGTGCGGTGGCGCTCCGGCAGGTCCCGCGCCCCGCCCCGCAGCAGCGCGAACCGGTCGCCGAGGCGGCGGGCGATCTCCGGCACCGACAGCACCCGCACCCGTGCCGCGGCCAGCTCCACGGCGAGCGGCAGCCCGTCGAGCTGGCGGCAGAGCTGGGCCACCGCGTCCGGCGGCAGCTCGACGGCGGGCCGGGCGGCCCGGGCCCGCTGGGTGAACAGGTCGACCGAGACGTCGAGACCGAGCTCCGGCAGCGCGTACACCGCCTCTGAGCTGAGACCCAGCGGGGACCGGCTGGTGGCGAGCACCCGCAGGTCCTTCGAGGAGGAGACCAGCGCCCGGACGAGGCCGGCGGCGCCCCGGATGACCTGCTCGCAGTTGTCCAGCACCAGCAGAGCCGGTCCGGAGCCGAGCACCCCGAGGATGCCGGACACCGGGTCGGCCGAGGCGGGGCCGCTCACGGCGCCGGGCCGGCCCTCGCCCGCGCCGAGCGCGGCGGCCACCTGCGCGGCCACGTCCTCGTCCGCGGTGACGCCGGCGAGCGGCACGAAGTACACCACGCGCTGCTCGGCCCGGCGGCTGACGGCGTGCGCGAGCCGGGTCTTGCCGAGGCCGCCGGGCCCGACGACGGTGACGGCGCGGGAGTCGCGCAGCAGCCGCTCCACCGCCGCGAGGTCCTCGTCCCGTCCGAGCAGCGGGTTCGGCTCGTGCGGCACGCCGTGCCTGACCACGGGCGGCCCGCCGCGCAGCAGCTCCTGCTGGACGGCCTTGAGCCCGGCGCCCGGATCCGTGCCGAGCCCGTCGCGCAGCTCACGGCGGTACGCCTCGTACCGGGTCAGCGCGGCTGACGGACCCGCCGTGACCGCCTCGCCGCGCAACAGCTCGGCGAGCACCTCCTCGTCGCGCGGATGCGCCGCGGCGGCCACGGCCAGCGGCCCGGCCGCCTCCGCGTGCCGCCCCAGCCGGGCGAGCGCGAGCGCCCGCGCGCGGACCAGCGTGTCGCGGACGGGGGCGCGCTCGGCGCGCAGCGCGGCCACCGGGTCGTCGGCGTCGCCGCCCCCGTCCGCGACGCCCTCCCACAGCGCCAGCCCGGCCTCGGCCGCGGCCAGCGACCCCGCGTGGTCCCCGGCCCGGGCCCGGTCCGCGCTCGCGGCGGCGTGCAGCAGCAGGGCGGAGCTGTCGACCTGGTCCTCGACCAGGGTGAGCCGGTATCCGCTCGGCGTGCTCGCGAGGACGTCGGCGCCCAACTGCGCCCGCGCCCTGGAGACGAGGACCTGCAGCGCCTTGCCCGGCCGCTCCGGCAACTCCTGTGGCCACAGCCCGGCCACCAGCCGCTCGGTGCTGCAGCCCGTGCGCAACTCGCCCGCGAGCAGCGCGAGGAGGGCGCGCAGCCGGGGCGCGGTGACCTCCTGTCCGCGATGGGCGACACGCGGCAGCAGGGTCAGGTCGGTGGTCACCCGTGCAGAATAGCCAAGGCCCGGCCGCCGGAACGCCCGCCGTGGGCCGAACTCCCGCCGCGCGGGCGGCTGCAGTGCGACGACCGGCGGCGCCGCGGTGGTCGCGCCGCCGGCCCCCGAACGGCAGGAGGGGGTGCCCGCCGGCCGGCGGGCACCCCCTCTGCACGGGTCTACCTCAGTGCGTGGCCCGCAGGTTGAGCAGCACCACGCCCACGATGATCAGCGCGATCCCCGCCAGCTGCGGCTTGCCCAGGTGCTCGCCGAAGGCGACCACGCCGATCGCCGCCACGGCCGCCGTGCCGGCGCCCGACCAGATCGCGTAGGCGACCGAGACCGGTATGTGCTTCAGGGCCTGGCCCAGCAGCAGGAAGGAGAGGACGTAGCCGATGCCCACCCCCACGCTCGGCCAGAGCTTGCTGAAGCCGTCGGTCAGCTTGAGGCAGCTGGTGGCACAGACCTCGCTCATGATGGCGAAGGCGAGCAGCAGGAAGGAGGGCATGGGCCTATTCTCGCGGGCCGGTCAGGGCGGCCAGCATCGGGAGGTCAGCTTCGGTCAGGCTGCCCAGCATGGTGATGCCGGGGGCCTGCGGAATGGGGGCCGTGGAGGACGGGACGGCGAGCACCGCGCAGCCGGCCGCGTGGGCGGAGGCGACGCCGGTCGGGGTGTCCTCGACGGCGACGCAGTCGGCCGGGTCGAGGCCGAGCTGGGCGGCGGCGGCCAGGTAGGGGGCCGGGTCGGGCTTGGTGCGCGGGGTGTCCTCGGCGGCCAGCGTGATGGTGAACCAGTCCCGGCCGAGGTGGGTGAGGACCAGGTCGACCACCTGCCGCGGCGAGGCGGAGACCAGCGCGGTCGGCACCGCCGCGTCGCGCAGCTCGGCCAGCAGGGCGAGCGCGCCGGGGCGGGGCACCACCTGGGCGGCGACCCGCTGGGTGAAGGCGAGGTTGAGCCGGGCGGCCAGCACGCCGACGCCGGGGGAGGTGGCCACCACCCGGTCCAGGTGGGCCGCGGTGTGCTCGACCGCGTGGCCGAGCACCTCGGGCTGGTCCACCTCGGAGAGCGGGTAGCCGAGCTCGGCGGCGATCTCCTCGGTCGCCTCCCACCAGAGGTGTTCGGTGTCGACCAGGGTGCCGTCCATGTCGAAGAGGACGGCGCAGGGGAGCGAAGAGGTCATGGTGGTGATCACTGCCCCGCGCCGGAACGGACGTCGACCAGGACCGGGCGGTCCGGCAGCGTCACGTCGGCACCACCGCCGATCGGCAGCTGGGCGGCCTCCTCGGTGGGCAGGTCGGCCTTGACCGTGGTGCCGTCCGCCAGCCGGACGGTCAGCCGGGTGACCGCGCCCAGGAAGCTCGCGCCGACCACCACCGCGGGGCCGTCCGCCATCGGGGTCAGGCCGACGTTCTCCGGGCGCACCAGCACCTCCAACTCGCCGGCGGCGGGCAGCTGCCCGTCCACCGCGTGGCGGCGGCCGAAGACCTCGACGCCCTCGCCCGCGCGCTGCGCCGGGATCCGGCTCATGGTGCCGACGAACTCCGCGACGAAGGCGGTGGCCGGGCGCGCGTAGAGCTCGCCCGGGGTGGCGCACTGCTCCAGGCGGCCGGAGCGCAGCACCGCGACCCGGTCGGCCATCGACAGCGCCTCCTCCTGGTCGTGGGTGACGAAGAGCGTGGTGATGCCCAGCTCCTGCTGCAGGCGGCGGATCTCCTCGCGCAGGTTGAGCCGGACCTTGGCGTCCAGCGCGGAGAGCGGCTCGTCGAGCAGCAGCACCCGCGGCTGCAGGGCGAGCGCGCGGGCCAGCGCGATGCGCTGCTGCTGGCCGCCGGACATCTGGTGCGGGAAGTGGGCGGCGCGCTGCGGCAGACCGACCAGCTCCAGCAGCTCCATCGCCCGCTTGCGCCGCTCGTCCTTGCCGACGCCGCGCATCTTCAGACCGAAGGAGACGTTGTCCAGCGCGGTCAGGTGCGGGAAGAGGCTGTAGGACTGGAACACCATGCCCGCGTCACGCTTGTGCGCGGGGATCCTGGTGACGTCCTCGCCGTCGACCAGCACCTCGCCCGAGTCGTGCGTCTCGAAGCCGGCCAGGATCCGCAGCGCGGTGGTCTTGCCGCAGCCCGAGGGGCCGAGCAGCGCGAGCAACTCGCCGGGGTGCACGGTCAGGTCGAGGCCGTCGAGCGCGACGGTGCTGCCGAACGCGCGCCGCAGCGAGCGGAACTCGACGGTGGCGCTGCCGGGCGCGAGGGGCACTCCGGTGGGGACGGTGGCGGCCGTGGTCATGAGGGGAACTCCTGGAGGAAAGTGCGTGGGGGATCGTACGCGATCAGAGCCGCACGTGCGATCGAAGAGGCGACTCAGGCCCGCGCGGCCTTGCGGCTCAGGCTCGTGCGGCCTTGCGGCCGCGGTTTCCGAGGACGGACATCAGCAGCAGCACGACCCAGACGACCAGCAGGCTGATCATCGAGACCGCGACCGACATCTGGCCGTCGGTCTTGCCGTACGAGTTGATCCACACCGAGAAGGGCTGGAAGCCGAGGATCGAGGCGGTGGTGAACTCGCCGAGCACCAGGGCGACGGTGAGCACCGAGGCGCTCAGCAGCGCGCTGCGCAGGTTGGGCAGCACCACCGAGAAGACCGCGCGCGGGTAGCTCGCGCCGCAGTTTCGGGCCGCCTCGACCAGCGTCGCGACGTCCACGCCGCGCAGTCCGCCGTCCAGCGCGCGGTACGCGAAGGGCAGCGCCATCAGCACGTACGCGACCAGCAGCACCACCGGGAAGTCGGGGTTCTGGATCGCCACGAAGGTCTGGAAGAACGGCGAGTTCGCGAAGTACTCCGGGCCCCAGCGCAGCACGCCGACGATGCCGGTGGTGAGCGCGACCACGGGGACGACCAGCGGCAGCGAGCACATCACCTCGATCACCGGGCGCAGCCTGGGCGAACCGAGCCGGGCCGCGAGCAGCGCCGGAACCAGGATCAGCAGCAGCACCACCACGGTGGCCGCGGCCAGCTCCAGGCTGAGGTAGAGCGCGTCCAGGAAGCCGGGCGCCCCGAGCAGCGAGGTGTAGGCGTGGAAGGTGATGCCGCCGTGGTAGTCGTCGATGCTGAACCAGATCGACGCGCCCATCGGGACGAAGAAGTACACCGCGGCCAGCAGCAGGATGCCCGCGCGGCCGGGGCGGAAGCCACCCAGTGCGGTCTTGGAAGTCAGCTGAGCCACTTGGCACTCCGGCGCTGGAGGGGCAGGTAGATCGCCATCACCAGGCAGGCGACCACGATCATGTCGAGACCGAGCGCGAGGGCCAGGTTGCCCTGGCCGACCAGCACGTTGCCGGAGAGCGCGTCGCCGATCTGCATCGAGATCAGCGGGATCGAGCTGCCGACCATCGCCTCGGCGGTGGCGTACGCGGCGAACGAGGCGCCGAACAGCAGCACGTAGCCGCCGAGCAGCGAGGGCAGCAGCACCGGCAGCGCGACATATCGCCAGTACTGCAGGTTGGTGGCGCCGTTGTTCGCCGCCGCCTCGCGCCACTGCACCCGCAGGCCCTCCAGGGCCGGGGTGATGGTGAGGATCATCAGCGGGATCAGGAAGTAGAGGTAGACGACCGCCAGGCCGTCGAAGGTGTACAGGCTCCAGCCGTACTTCTTCAGCCCCAGGCTGGTGGTGACCTCACCGGCGTTGCCGAGGGTGGCGACGAACATGAAGGCCAGCGGCACACCGCCGAAGTTGGCCAGCACGCCCGAACCGGACTGCACCGCCTCGCGCACGAAGCGCCAGCGGGAGGTGGCCACCGCCTGCGCGAGCGGCAGGCCGATCACGGTGCCGATCAGCGCGGTGAGCGCGGACAGCTTGACGCTGCCGAGCAGGGCCGTCAGGTAACCGCCCTGGAGGGAGGCGGTCAGGTTGGACATGGTGAACGTTCCGCCGCCGCCGGGGGCGTCGGTGGAGGTGGTGAAGGCACCGATCACGATGGCGATCGCGGGCAGGCCGAAGCCGACGGCGAAGAACACCATCAGCGGCAGCGCGCCGAGCCAGGAGCGGTTGGCGCCGGCACGACGGCGTCGGGGCCGGGTGTTGGCCGTGGGGGCGGCCGGGGAAGCGGAGCTTGCGGTACCGGGGGTCCCGCCGCCGCCGCTGGTGTCAGCGGCGGCGGCGGTCGGCACCGGGGTGGGAGCCGTAGTCATGGTGTTGGTCAGCCCCCGATGGCCTTGGTCCAGTTGGACGTGATGGCGGCCTTGGCCGCGTCCTGCTGCGCCTGGGTCGGGAAGGTGGTGAACGGCTTGGCGATGGCCGGCAGCTTGGCGACGGCGGTCGCGTCCAGGGTGCCCGCGGTCTTCATCGAGTCGAACAGGGCCGGGGTGGCGTAGCCGCCCAGGAAGCCGTTCTGGCCGTCGGCGCTGTAGAGGTACTCCTCCCACAGGCGAGCGGCGGCCGGGTGCGGCGCATACTTGCTGATGGCCTGGTTGTAGAACTGGGCGAAGCTGCCGTCCGAGGGGATCGACACCTGCCAGTCGATGCCCTTGCTGGCGTACTGGCTGGTGTAGCCGGTGTTCAGGTACGACCAGTCGATGGTGATCGGGGTCTCACCGTTCTGCACGGTGGCGGAGGTGGCCTCGACCGGGTTGAAGTTGCCGACCGACTTCAGCTTCGCGAAGAAGTCGATGCCGGGCTGGATGTTGTCCAGCGAACCGCCGTTGGCGAGCGCCGCGGCCCAGACCGCGGAGAGCGCGGCGTTGGCCTTGGTCGGGTTGCCGTTCAGCGCGACCATGCCCTTGTAGGCCGGGTTCAGCAGGTCGGCGAAGGTCTTGGGGCAGGGGTTGACCTTCTTGGCGTCGCAGCCGATCGAGACGTAGCCGCCGTAGTCGTTGTAGCTGGTGGCGTCGGCGGCCTTCATCGAGGCCGGGATCTGGTCGTACGAGGCGACCTTGTACGGGGCGAACAGGCCCTGCTGGGCGCCGGAGATGGCGAACGCGCTGCCCACGTCGACCACGTCGGGGCCGCGGTCCTGGCCCTCGCGGGAGGTGATCGCGTTGATCTCGTCCTGGCTGGAGCCGTCGGGGTTCTCGTCCTCGATCTTGATGCCGTACTTCTTGGTGAAGCCGTCCATCAGGACGCCGTAGTTGGCCCAGTCCCGGGGAAGGGTGATGACGTGGAGGTTGCCCTCCTTCTTGGCGGCCGCGACCAGCGCGTCCATCCCCCCGAAGTCGGCGGCCGAGGTGGCGGTCTTGGCCTTGCCGTCGCCGCTGCTCGAGGAAGAGGTCGAGGCGGAACCACAGGCGGTCAGAGAGAGCGCTGCGCAGGTCAGCACCGCCGCGACGGCGGCGGTACGGGCACGGTGCACGGTCACGGGAGGATCTCCATGGATCGGGGTGCGGCAAGGTCGCGAGGACGCCGCAGGCAGGAGTTCGGGGCTGCTACTGCGACGGGAGGGGAGTCGGGTTCAAGTTGGTCAGCCAACTTCGTCCGACGAGGGACAGTACGCCGGAACTGGATGACCAGGAGGTGAACGGGCGCCCCAGAACAGGGGTCGGCTGCGGGAACGGTGAAGTGCGGTCGGGCGATACCGGTCCGTCTGTCGTGCGAACGGCCAGCTCGGAGCCGATAAGGTCGAACCGTCCTGAGCCGCTGGTGCGCGGGACACTGAGGTAAGAGGGGGACCAGTGGGAGGCACGGTGACTTCGGGCGCTACGCAACTCGACGACCAGGAGGGCCAGGACGGCCCGACCGGCGGTGCGCTCTACCGCCAGGTCGCCGCGGATCTGCGGGAGGCGATCACCACCGGCGCGTACGGCGAGGCGGGCCGGCTGCCCGCCGAGGGTGCGCTGGCCGAGCGGTACGGCGTCTCGCGCGGCACGGTGCGCCAGGCGCTGGCGGTGCTGCGGGCCGACGGGCTGGTGACCTCGCGCCGGGGCACCCGCCGGGTGGTGCTGGGCAACGCCCGGGTGCAGAGCTTCTCGGAGCTGCTCAGCTTCACGCACTGGGCGCGCGCGATGGGCGAGGAGCCGGGGGGCCGCCTCGAATCGCTGGTCCGCCGGCCGGCCGATGCCGCCGAGCGCGAGCAACTGCGCCTGGAGCCGGGCGTCGAGGTCTACGTGACGCTGCGGCTGCGCACCCTGTCCGGCACCGCCGTGATGGTCGAGCGCACCGTCTACCCGCCCCATGTCGGCGTGCTGGTCGCCAAGTTGCCGCCGGACGTGGTCTCGCACACCGAGCACCTGCGCGAGCACGGCATCCTGTTCACCGACGCCGACCACACCATCGACGTGGTGGCCGCCAACGCCGAGGACGCCAAGCTGCTCGGCTGCCGGCGCGGCGCCCCGCTGCTGCGGGAGCGCCGCCGCACCACCGACCCCACCGGCCGCCCGGTGGAGTGGTCGCAGGACCGCTACCTGCCGGGCACGGTCGCCTTCAGCGTGCACAACTCGATGGTGACGTCCGCGCTCTCCCGGCACGCGCGCACGTCCGACGACTAGGCTCCGTCGGCTTCAGCGGGCCATCAGGCCGGCCAGCAGTTCGCGGAACCGCGTGAAGCCCGGCGTCGAGGCGTCCGCGACCTTGGCCTGGTCGTCCCACCGCCGCACCGCCACCGCGTCCGCGGCGCCCGGCAGTTCGGCGAAGGCGGCGGCCTGCTCGGCGCTCATCGGGCCGCCCTGCACCCGCAGCGTGTACTCGGAGGCCTCGGAGAGCTGGGCCCGGTAGGCGGGTTCGACCGCGCAGAGGTAGCGCTTGGCGGCCACGTGCAGCCGGATCGGCTCGGTGACCTCGGGGCCGAACCACTGGGCCAGCCAGTCGGCGCCGGTGTCGCTGTGCCGGTTGTCCTGACCCAACATCAGCTGACGACCCGTCACCACACCCTTGAAGTGGCCGACATCGTGCAGCAGTGCGGCGGCCACCAGATGGTCGGCGGCACCGGCCCGCTGGGCCAGCGCGGCGGCCTGCAGCATGTGCTCGGCCTGGGTGACCGCCTCGCCCAGGTACTCGCCGGCGCCCTCGACCTCGAAGAGCGACTGCAGCTCGTCCAGCGCGGCCGTGCGCCGGTCCAGCACCGCGAGGGTGGCGGAGAGCGAGTCCAGGTCGGCGTAGCAGCCCTGCAGGTGGCGCCGGCCGCCCCCGGCCCCCTCGGGCTCGAAGGCGGTGCGGGCGTGCAGCAGCCGGGTGTTGTCGAAGATCAGGCAGTCGCCGGGGCCGAGCCGGAAGTCCAGGCGCAGCGCGGGCCGCAGGGTGATCTCGGCGAACTTCCGGTAGGCGGTGTAGAAGGCGGTCAACTCCTCGGTGGGCAACTGGAGTCGACCGATCGAGCGATTGTTGAGCCGCACCTCGCGGATCCGCCCGAGCGGGTCCACGTCGATCAGCGGCCGGTCGGCGCGCAGTTCGGTGTGCCGGTCGCGGAAGGTGAACGGGACCAGCGTGCGGGTCAGCACGGCGAAGTCCCCGGGCGCCTCGGCGCGCAGCAGCGCGGCGGCCGCGAAGCCGTCGACCAGGCCGGAGTCGCCGCCGACCGCCGCGTTCTCCAGGCAGTGCAGCAACTGCAGGGTGGGCACCGGGTCGCGGTACGGGTTGTCGGTGTGCGGGGCGATCTCCGCGTTGGTGAAGGCCAGGTTGTTGGGGTCGGGTTCGACCCGGACGTCGAACAGCTCGCCGTAGTTGGTGGTCCGCACGTAGCCGAAGGTGCCCGCCACCGCCAGCACTTGCCGGTCCACGGTGGGGACTTCGCGCAGCACGGCGAAGCCGAGCCGCTGCACGGCGCGCAGCACGGCGGCCCGCTCGGCGCAGTCGGCCAGGTAGTCGGCCCACGGCGCCTCGGGGATCCCGGCGGCCAGGTCGGCGGCCTGCCAGAGCCGCTTGCCCGCCTCGGTGCGGCGGTCGTCCTCGACCTCGGCGGTGAACCAGTCGAGCGGGTAGCGCGAGCGGTGGCCGTCGTTCCAGAGCACCTCCAGGCGGCCGTTCAGCTCGGTGGCCGCCGAGATGGACAACTCCTCGGGCAGGTCGGTGATCTGGAAGTACTTCTGACCGTTGCGCGGGTCGCGGCACTCGGGGCAGCCGCAGTTGTCGCGCAGCCAGTAGGGGGAGAGGGAGGCGGTGGCGTCGGACATGGCGGGCGCTCCGGGAAGACGGTGTCCAGCAGGGCAGGGAGGCGGCCAAGTTGTATAGCCAACTTGGCTCGATCTGGACCCTTCCGGGCGTCGATGAGCAGGGTGTGAACGGCGGGTGGCCGAGGGAGGAACAGCTGCGGGCCGGAGCAGCGCCTCGAGGGGAGCGGTGCCGGGCACGGCCGGGGTCGTAGAGTGCGGGCATGACGGAAGGCGCGGTACTGCACATCAAGGGCCGGATCCTGGTCGGCCCCGACGAGGTCCGGGACGAACTCTGGGTGCTGGACGGCCGGGTGAGCTACCAGCGGCCCGCCGCCGCCCGCGACGTGCGCACGGTCACCGGCTGGGTGCTGCCCGGTCTGGTCGACGCCCACTGCCACGTCGGGCTGGACGAGCACGGCGCGGTCGACGCGGCCACCAGCGAGAAGCAGGCGCTCACCGACCGCGAGGCCGGCACCCTGCTGATCCGCGACGCCGGCTCGGCCGCCGACACCCGGTGGATCGACGACCGGGAGGACCTCCCGAAGATCATCCGGGCCGGCCGGCACATCGCCCGCACCCGCCGCTACATCCGCAACTACGCGCACGAGATCGAGCCCGGCGACCTGGCCGCCTACGTGGTGCGCGAGGCCCGGCGCGGCGACGGCTGGGTCAAGCTGGTCGGCGACTGGATCGACCGCGAGAGCGGCGACCTGGCCGCCTGCTGGCCCGGCGACGCGCTGGCCGAGGCGATCGCGGCGGCGCACGCCGAGGGCGCCCGGGTCACCGCGCACTGCTTCGCGGCCGAGTCGCTGCCCGACCTGCTGGCGGCCGGCATCGACTGCGTGGAGCACGCCACCGGGCTGACCGAGGAGCTGATCCCGGTCTTCGCCGAGCGCGGGGTGGCGATCGTGCCGACGCTGGTCAACATCGCGACCTTCCCGAGCCTGGCGGCCGGCGGCGAGGCGAAGTTCCCCGCCTGGGCCGCGCACATGCGCCGGCTGCACGAGCGGCGCTACGACACGGTCGGCGCCGCGCACGAGGCGGGCGTGCCGATCTACGTCGGCACGGACGCCGGCGGCTCGCTCGCGCACGGCCTGGTCGCGGCCGAGGTGGCCGAGCTGGTCAAGGCCGGCCTGAGCGCCACCGAGGCGCTCTCGGCGGCCAGTTGGGGCGTGCGCTCGTGGCTCGGCCGCCCGGCGCTGGAGGAGGGGGCGCCGGCCGACCTGGTGGTGTACGCGGCGGACCCGCGCGCGGACGTCCGGGTGCTGGCGGATCCGGAGCTGGTGGTGCTGCGCGGGCGGATCACGGGCTGAGCGGTCCGGTCCGGACTGATTCGGCACTGCTCGGCCCAACTCGTCACTGCTCGGCACCACTCGGCCCGAATTGGGCTGCCCTGCCCTGACCTGGGCCGACCTGCCCGATCCGGCCCGGGTCCCGGGGTGACGCCGCGCCAGGGGCGTTTTGCCGTTGCTTGACCTGGCGCACCGTCAGTAACGGCCGATCAAACATCACGATTTTGTGATCTTCATCAAAAAGTCACGGCGTGTTCGGCGGCGAAAGGGCCTCCCATCTGCGGTTGTCCGGCTATCGGACAACGAGCCCCGCTCGGCGCAATCCTTTGTGCGTGTAAGCCCCTTGTCGCGGCGGGCCGCGGCGCGATGAAATGCGTGAGCTTGTCGGGACGGGCGTTCCAGAGGCACACGTGCGTCCGACCCCGGCATGCGCGATCTGGCCGCGCCCCCTGACGTCTTATCAGACGAAGGGATGTTCATGATCGGCTGGCGTAAGTCGCAGCTCGCAGCCGTCACGCTCACCGCCGCATCCGTGGTCCTCGCTTTTGGGACCAACGCCTCCGGCGCCCCGGCCACTCCCACTCCGACCGCCCAGGCGGCTTCGGAGAGCGGTGCACCGGCTCCCGTGATCGTGATTTTGAAGGACCAGCTCTCCAGCACGCCGGCGGACGCCGCGCACCTGGACGCGCGCAAGAAGCAGGCCGGGACCGACCAGGCACCGCTGCTGGCCAAGGTGAAGGCCGCGGGCGGCACGAACGTCAAGAGCTTCGTGGTCGGCAACGCCTTCTCGGCGACCGTCAGCCCCGCCCTGCGGGCGCAGCTGGCCGCCGACCCCTCGGTCGCCTCGGTCATCGACGACCAGACCGTCAAGGTCACGCCGCCGACCGCGCCGGCCGACGCGGACACCACCGCGGGTGCCAAGGCGGACAGCAAGGCGGACAGCAAGGTCGCCGCGGCCCCCGCCACGGGCAACACCTACGACCCGAACGCGATCTGCCCCAAGGACCCGAGCCAGCCGCTGCTGGAGCCCGAGGCGCTCTACTCCACCCATACGGAGAGCACGCCCGGCCAGCCGGGTGCGCACGAGATCGCCGACGGCAAGGGCGTCAAGGTCGCCTACATCGCCGGCGGGATCGACCCGAACAACCCGGACTTCATCCGTCCCGACGGCACCCACGCCGTGGTGGACTACAAGGACTTCTCGGGTCAGGGCTACTTCACCCAGTCCGGTGGTGGCGAGGGCTTCGGTGACGCCTCGGCGATGGTCGCCCAGGGCCGCACGAGCTACGACCTGTCGAAGTTCGTCAACCCGAGCCACCCGCTGCCGGCCGGCTGCAACATCCGGATCGAGGGCATCTCGCCCGGCGCCTCGCTGGTCGCGCTCCAGGCCGGCGGCGAGATGATGCCGAACTCCGCGATCCTGCAGTCGATCGACTACGCGGTCTCGGTCGCCCACGTGGACGTGCTGAACGAGTCGTTCGGCAGCAACATCACCCCGGACAGCGGCGCGCACGACACCATCTCGCTCTTCAACGACATGGCCGTGGCCGCGGGCGTCACCGTGACCGTCTCCTCCGGTGACGCCGGTATCAACGGCACCGTCGGCACCCCGGCGACCGACCCGAACGTCATCTCGGCCGGCGCCTCGACGGACAACCAGAACTACGCCCAGACCGGTTACGCGGCCTTCCAGTTCTCCAACGGGACCTGGGCCGACAACCGGATCTCGGCGCTCTCCTCCGGCGGTGTCACCCAGGCCGGACGGACCGTCGACCTGGTCGCCCCGGGCGAGTCGGACTGGGCGCTCTGCTCGACCAACCTCGCGCTCTACAGCGACTGCACCGACTTCAACGGCAACCCCAGCGCCATCCAGCCGTTCGGTGGCACCAGCCAGGCCGCCCCGCTGACCGCCGGCGCCGCCGCCGACGTCATCCAGGCCTACCGGGACAGCCACAAGGGCGCCTCCCCGTCGCCCGCCCTGGTGAAGCAGTTCCTCACCGGCACCGCCTCGGACCTCGGCCTGCCGGCCGAGGAGCAGGGCGCCGGTCTGCTGGACGTGCGGGCCGCCGTCGAGGCCGCCGCCGGCTACCAGAGCCCGGCCGGCGCCAAGGACAGCAGCACCGTCGCGGTCACCAGCGGCCAGGTCACCGTGACCGGCCAGGCCGGCTCGAACCACACCACCGACGTCACCGTGGTGAACACGAGCTCCAAGCCGCAGACGGTCAGCGCCTCCACCCGGGTCTTCACGCCGCAGAGCGACGCGAAGCAGACGGTGCAGATCAACTCCTCGACCGACCCGCAGTTCCCCTACGCCACCAACGGCGCTCCGTGGGTCTCGCACAAGGTCACCTTCAACGTCCCGGCCGGCGCCGACCGCCTGGGCGCCTCGATAGCCTGGCAGGGTGCCGCGCAGCCGTCCGGCAGCAACACGGTGACCCCCGTGGTCCGGCTCACGCTGCTCGACCCGTCGGGCCGCTTCGAGACCAACACCCGTCCGCAGGGCGGCGCCACCTCGCCGAACTTCGGCTTCGTGGACGTCCCGCACCCGACCGCAGGCACCTGGACCGGCATCCTCTACACCCCGGCCGGCACCAACGGCTTCACCGGCCCGGTCCAGCTGGACACCTCCACCCAGCGCGCGGTCCCGGCCGGCGCGGTCAGCCCGCAGGTCACCGACCTCAAGCCCGGTGAGACCAAGAAGCTGCACGTCCAGGTGACCACCCCGGCCACCGGCGGCGACACGACTGAGAACATCGTGGTCGCCAGCTCCAACGGCACCACCACCAGCGTTCCGGTCGTGCTGCGCAGCCTGATCCCGGTCAGCAACAACACCGGCACCTTCACCGGCACCATCACCGGTGGCAACGCCCGTGACTACTCGCCGGCGCAGTCCAACTCCTGGGCCTTCGACGTCCCGGCGGGCAAGAAGGACCTGCGGGTCGGCGTGACCGTCGCCAAGGACCCGAACCTGGTCATGCAGGGCGTGCTGATCAGCCCCAACGGCACCCCGATCGACGCCGAGAGCAACGCGGTCTTCGACGGCTCGGGCAACATCACCACGACCACGAACGGCGTTTCGGCGACCACCGTCAACCCGGCCGCGGGCCGCTGGCGCTTCGTGCTCAACGTGCTCAACCCGGTCAGCGGCGCCGAGCTCGGCCAGGCCTTCACCGGCACCGTCGCCTTCGACCAGGACCAGGCCACCGCGCCCGGCCTGCCGAACAGCGCCGGCACCAAGCTGCCGGCCGGCAAGCCGGTCACCCTCACCGTGCAGTACACCAACAACACCGCCGCCGTGCAGAGCCTGCAGGCCGACGGCCGGCTGAACAACCGGGTGGACCTGCCGCTGCAGCCGATCGGTGCCTCGGCCACGATCACCCTGCCGCAGACCACCAGCACCACCACGCCCACCTTCATGGTGCCCCCGGGCACCGACAAGGTGACCGCGGTGGCGGCCTCCACCACCCCCGCGCAGCTGGAGTTCAGCGGCCCGACCTCGTCGCCCGACCTGTTCGGCGACCTGAAGAAGGCCCAGAACGGCTCGACCATCTCCACGGTCACCGACAGCGGCAGCTCCGCGCAGCCGATCGTGCCCGGCCTGTGGGGCACCTACGCCCAGCAGATCGGCCCGTTCCCGGACAGCGGTGCCCCGGCGGGCAGCACCACGCTGACCGCCTCGGCGCACACCCTGGCGTTCGACCCGGCGCTGACCTCCAGCACCGGTGACCCGTTCGCCGCCGCCTACAACGCCACCGCGCCGGCCGTCACCCCGGTCGTCCTGAAGCCCGGTGCCACCGGCAGCCTGCAGATCACCCTGACGCCCCAGGGCGCCAAGGGCAGCCAGGTGCACGGCGTGCTCTACCTGGTGACCGCGCCGGTCGGCACCCCGGTCGCCAACAGCGCGCTCAGCACCACCGGGTCGGTCCTGGCCCAGATCCCGTACAGCTACACCGTCAACTGACGCACCGCGTCAACTGGCGTACGGCGTCCGCTGACGCACGGCGTCGGCTGACGCCCCGTCGGTGAACACCGAGGCCGTCCCCGCGCACGCGGGGGCGGCCTCGGCCGTTCAAGATCGCCCGCCGGCACCCTGGCTCCCGCCGCCCGCCGGAAAGGAATTAGGGTGAGGCCATGGCACCGCGTCCCTTGCACGAGATCGTCGAACCCGGCTGGGCCCAGGCCCTGGAGCCGGTGGCCGGGCGGGTGGCCGCCATGGGGGAGTTCCTGCGCGGCGAGCTCGCCGCCGGACGCACCTACCTGCCGGCCGGGCCGGACGTGCTGCGCGCGTTCCAGCAGCCGTTCGCGGACGTGCGGGTGCTGATCGTCGGTCAGGACCCTTACCCCACACCCGGGCACGCGGTGGGGCTCAGCTTCTCGGTCGCTCCGCAGGTGCGGCCGATCCCCGGCAGCCTGATCAACATCTACCGCGAGTACGGCCAGGACCTGGGCTTCCCGCCGCCCGGCAACGGCGACCTCACTCCGTGGACCCAGCAGGGCGTGCTGCTGCTCAACCGGGCGCTGACCACCGCGCCCGGCAGGCCCGCCGCCCACCGCGGCAAGGGCTGGGAGGAGGTCACCGAGCAGGCGATCCGCGCGCTGGTGGCGCGCGGCGGCCCGCTGGTGGCGATCCTCTGGGGGCGGGACGCGCGCAATCTGCGACCGCTGCTGGGGTCGGTGCCGGCCGTCGAGTCGGCGCATCCGAGCCCGATGTCGGCGGACCGGGGCTTCTTCGGGTCGCGCCCGTTCAGCCGGGCCAACGAGCTGCTGGCAGGTCAGGGCGCGCAGCCGGTGGACTGGCGGCTGCCGTAGCGGTTTGCTGGTTCCGCCGCCCACGCTTTCCGGACCCTGGAGACCAGATGGCCACTTCCGCCGAGCCCGCCACTCCCACCGTGCAGCCCGCGACCTCCGCCGTGCAGCCCGCCATCTCCGCCGCGCGGAGCGGGCCCGCCGCCGTCCTGGCGGTCGCGGCCTTCGCGCTGCTGATGCTGTTCCTGGGGGTGATCGCCTGGGACGGGGACCGTGCCCTGCCCAACCTGACCCAGACCGTCGCCGGCCTGGTCGCCGCCCTGCTCGGGGTGGTCATCAACCCCGATCACACGGTGACCCGCCGCAGCTGGAACGCCCTGGGTGGCTGCGCCCTGCTGGCCGCGGTGTCGGCCGCCGTGGCCGTGCTGGTCTTCCCCGGGCACACCGATGCCGTCCCGGCGCTGACCTCCGCGGTCGCCGCGTTCGCCGGACTCTACGTCAACAGCAGCAAAATCACGCACAGCAGCAGTAGTTGAGCCTGGTTCACCCCAACGGGTGAACCGGGCACGAGAGTTGCCCCCGGGGTCCGGGTGCCCGCCCATGATGGCGCGATCCGGAGCGCAGCAGGCGCTCCGGCATCACCGTTCACTCGTGGGGGTTCCTCCGTGCTGTCCGCCTTCCGTCCTGTCCACCGCACCGCCGTTCTGCTGGCCGTCACCGCGCTCACGGCGCTGCCGATGGCGGCGCCGGCTCGGGCCGACGCCGCCCCGACCGGGCAGGCCGATGCCGTCACCGCCGAACTCAAGCTGGACGTCAGCCTGTTGAACAACGCGGTGGACGTCCCGGTGGACATCGCACTGAACAAGGTGGAGTCGCCGGGGGCCGCGCAGCACGGTGCGCTGCTGAGCGCGACCGTCGCCGGGGTGGCCCAGCCGGGTCCGATCACCCTGCTCAAGGCCGACATCGGCAGCTCAGTGACCCATCTGGACGCTCAAGGTGCCTCCGCCGCCGTCCAGTTGCTCAACGCCGACGTGCACGCGCCGGGCCTGCCCGGCAGCACGCTGCTCGGCCTGCAGGCGCTCAGCAGCTCGGTCAGCTGCCCGGTGGACGGTCAGCCGACCGCCACCGTGAACATGCCCGCCCAACTCTCGGTGCTCGGGCACCAGGTGAACCTGCGGGTGGACGGGTCGACGCAGGTGGACGTCCCGGCGATCGGCTCGGTGGACATCGAGTTCGCGCAGCACAGCACCACCTCCACCACGGCGGCGGCCGCCGCGCTCTCGGTCCATGTCGTGTTGAACCCGCTGAACCTCAATGTGGCCAAGGTGGACGGGACCATCACGGTGGCCTCGGTGAGCTGCGTGAAGCCCGGCGCGGCTGCTTCGCCCTCGAGCGCATCGTCCGCGTCCTCGTCCTCGTCTCCGTCCGCGTCCTCGTCCTCGTCCGCCACCGGATCCCCGGCGTCCTCCGGCAGCGGCTCCGCGGCCTCGCCCGGTTCGGCCGCCGCCGCGACGACCCCGGCCGCCGCCGAGGTGGCCGACGCCGGCTCCCCGGCCGTCCCCGCCACCGCTCAGACCCCTGCCGCCACGCCCACCACACGCCCCACAACCGCCGCACTGGCGTTCACCGGTGCCACCGGCATCGTCCCGCTCCTCATCGCCGCCGCGGCCCTGATCGCTCTCGGTGCCGCCGCGGTCTTCGTCGCCCGCCGCCGGGGTGCCGCGCACCGGCGCTGACCTGCCCGGATGTCGGCCGAGCCGGGCCGAGGGGCGCCGCGCCGTGATCGGAGAGTGAGAGGGCGACTTCGCATAGTCGGTTCACATGTTGGTTACATGAGAGGAACAGCGGGGAAATGGCGGCTTGCAACGCTACGCACGCACCCACCGAGACATTGCGAGGTAACCGCCGTGGCTATCAAGGCCGAGTACATCTGGATCGACGGCACCAAGCCGACCGCCAAGCTCCGTTCCAAGACTCGGATCCTGGCCAACGCCGACACGCTGCCGACCTGGGGCTTCGACGGTTCCTCGACCAACCAGGCCGAGGGCCACGCCTCGGACCGGGTGCTCGTGCCGGTCGCCTCCTTCCCGGACCCGATCCGCGGCGGGGACAACATCCTGGTGCTGTGCGAGGTCAACGAGATCGACGGCACCCCGCACCCCTCCAACACCCGTGCGCTGCTGCGCCCGATCGCCGAGCGCTTCGCCGCGCAGGAGGCGATCTTCGGGATCGAGCAGGAGTACACCTTCTTCAAGGGCTCGCGTCCGCTGGGCTTCCCCGAGGGCGGCTTCCCGGCCCCGCAGGGCGGCTACTACTGCGGTATCGGTGCCGAGGAGGTCTTCGGTCGCGAGATCGTCGAGCTGCACCTGGACCGCTGCCTGATCGCGGGCCTGGCGATCTGCGGCATCAACGCCGAGGTCATGCCCGGCCAGTGGGAGTTCCAGATCGGCCCGGTCGACGCGCTGACCGTCTCCGACCACCTGTGGGTGGCCCGCTACCTGCTCTACCGCACCGCCGAGGAGTTCGGCATCGACGCCACCCTGGACGCCAAGCCGGTGCGCGGCGACTGGAACGGCGCGGGCGCCCACACCAACTTCTCCACCAAGGCGATGCGCGAGAACTACGACGCCATCATCACCGCCTGCGAGTCGCTCGGCGCCAGCCAGGAGATCGTGCTGGAGCACGTCAACCAGTACGGTGACGACATCCAGGCCCGCCTGACCGGCAAGCACGAGACCGCCCCGTGGAACGTCTACTCCTACGGCGTCTCCGACCGCGGCGCCTCGGTGCGTATCCCGTGGCAGGTCGAGGTCGACAAGAAGGGCTACATCGAGGACCGGCGTCCCAACGCCAACATCGACCCGTACGTGGTCACCCGCCTGCTGGTGAACACCTGCTGCTCCGCGCTGGAGAAGGCCGACCTGGTCTGATCGCCTGCTGAGCCCTCGCTGCCCGTCCACCCTCGCAGGGTGGGCGGGCAGCGGTCTGTCAGGCGGTCTCCTCGAGAGCGGCGTGCTCCAGGGCCTCGACGAACGCGTCCGTCGTCGCCCGGTCCCGCACCGCCAGCCGCAGCCAGTCGGTGCCCAGCCCGGGGAAGGTGTCGCCACGGCGCACCGCGAAGCCAGCCGCGCGCAGCCGGGCCCGCACCCGGTCGGCGCCGGCCAGTTCGATCAGCACGAAGGAGGCGGCCGGCTCGCCGTGCACCCGCACCCCGGGGAGCCGGGCCAGCCGCGCCAGCAAGTGCGCGCGGTCCTCGGCGAGTTGCCGGGCCGCCGCCTCGGCCTCGGCCAACGCGGGCCCGGCGCTGCACAGTTCGGCGGCGGTCAGGCCCAAGGAGGAGACCGGCCAGAGTGGTTGGGCCCGGGTCAGCGCGGCGACCAGCGCGGCCGGAGCCAGCAGGTAGCCGATCCGCAGGCCGGCCAGCCCCCAGGTCTTCGTCAGGCTGCGCAACACCACCACCTGGCCCGGGAGTCCGGACAGCCCGGCGAGTGACTCGGGCTCGCCGGGGACGGTGTCCATGAACGCCTCGTCGACCACCAGGGTGCGCCCGGGGCGGGCCAGCGCGGTCAGCGCGGCGGCGGGGTGCAGGATCGAGGTCGGGTTGGTCGGGTTGCCGATCACCACCAGGTCCGCCTCCTCGGGGACCGCCCCGGCGGTCAGCCGGAAGCCGTCGGCGGCGCTGAGCAGCACCCGGTGCACCGCGACCCCGGCATCGCTCAGCGCGGCCTCGGGCTCGGTGAACTGCGGGTGCACCACCACCGCGTGGCGCGGGCGCAGGGTGCGGGCCAGCAGCACGAAGGCCTCGGCCGCCCCGGCGGTCAGCAGCACCTCGGCCACCGGCCGGCCGTGCCGGGCGGCGACGGCGGTGCGGGCGGCGCTCTGCTCGGGGTAGGCGGCCAACTCGCCGAGGGCGGTGGCCAGTGCCTCGCGCAGCCAGTCGGGCGGGGTGCCGGTGCGCACGTTCACCGCGAGGTCGACCAGGCCGGCGGCCCGGACCTCCGCGTCGCCGTGGTGCCGCAGGTCCGGCTCGGCGGCGGGCAGGGTGGCGACCGCCACCGTCGACCGGGCCGACTTCCGCTTCCCGACCAGGAGTTCACCGCCGCCGAGCAGCGCGGCGGCCTCCGCCACGCTCGCCGTCCCGGTGGCCGCCAGGACCACCTGTGAGGGCTCCGGCACGGCTACCGAGGCCAACTCGCCCGCCGGATGGCCGATCAGCGGCACCCCCAACGCCCGCGCCGCCCCGAGCAGTCCGGGCTCGGTGGCGCGCTGCTCCACGGTGGCCAGCCGGCGCACGGCCGCCGTCGCCAGCCCGGCCTCGGCCAGCGCGGCGCCGATCAGGTCGAGCACCTCGCCCTCGGTCACCCCAGCGCTCGCCCCGACGCCGACCAGCACGCCGTCCTCAGTCCCGCTCACCTGTGCGTTTCTCCTTTTGCGCCCCGGATTTCGCGCGCCGGATTTCGCGCCCCGGAATCATGTCACGGGCAGTGCGGCAGCCACCCGCGCCATCCGCTA
Organism: Kitasatospora sp. NBC_01266; assembly: GCF_036242395.1. Lineage (NCBI taxonomy): Bacteria > Bacillati > Actinomycetota > Actinomycetes > Kitasatosporales > Streptomycetaceae > Kitasatospora > Kitasatospora sp. NBC_01266. Next base: position 6,172,481 of record NZ_CP108458.1, read on the forward strand.
CGGCCGGGGCAGGGCGGCCAGCAGCTTGGCCAGCAGCCGGGCCAGCTCGGCCTGTTCCGGGCCGTCCAGGGCCGCGTCGACCAGGCCCTGCTCGTGCCGCAGCAGGTCGCCCACCGCCGCCTCGACCGCCGCATGCCCGGCCCCGGTCAGCTCCACCGCGACCGCCCGGCTGCCCGGCTCGGCGGGCAGCCGGCGGACCTGGCCGGCCCGTTCGGCCCGGTCCACCCGCTGGGTGACGGCGCCCGCGGTGATCAGCGAGCGGGCGGCCAGCTCGCGCGTGGTGAGGCGGTAGGGCGCACCGGCCCGGCGCAGCGTGCTGAGCAGGTCGAGGGTGGCGTCGTCCATCGCCACCCGGGTCAGGGTGCGCCGCCGGTCGTCGGTGAGCAGCTTGGCGGCCTGCCGGATCCGGGTCAGGACCGGGATCGAACCGACCGGCAGGTCCGGCTGCTCACGCTGCCAGGCCCGCGCGATCGCGGCGGCGAGGTCGTCCTCGGGATCGGTCATGGTGCTAGTGTGCCAGCAACGTTTAGGTCTAAACGAGGGGGCATCGCATGATGCGACAGATCGTCGTCAGCGGGGGCGGGACCGGGATCGGGCGGGCGGTCGCCGCCGCCTTCGCCGAGCAGGGCGAGCAGGTGGTGATCACCGGGCGCCGCAAGGACGTGCTGGAGCGGACCGCCGCGGAGCTCGGGCCCGCCGTGCGCCCGGTCGCCTTCGACGCCGCCGACCCGGCGCAGGTCACCGCCGCGCTGGCCGAACTCCCGGACCAGGTCCACGTCCTGGTCAACAACGCCGGCGGCAACACCGACCTCGGCGCCGCGCCGGCCGAGGTCGCCGAGAACGCCGAGGCCGCTGGGGCCGCTGAGGCCGCTGAGGACACCGAGGACCCGGCCGGCCTGGCCGCGCTGGCCGCCGCCTGGCAGGCCAACCTCAACGCCAACCTGCTCTCCGCCGTGCTGCTCACCAGCGCGCTGCGCGAGCGGCTGCGCCCCGGCGGCACCGTGATCAACCTCAGCTCGATCGCCGCCCACCGCGGCGGCTCCGGCTCCTACGGCGCCGCCAAGGCCGCCGTCGAGGCCTGGAACCTCACGCTGGCCCAGCAGCTCGGCCCCGAGGGGATCACCGCCAACGTGATCGCCCCCGGGTACATCGAGGACACCGAGTTCTTCGGTGCGGGCATCTCGCCCGAGCGTCGCGCCTGGAACATCGCGAACGCCCTCAACCGCCGCGCCGGTACCCCCGCCGACATCGCCGGCACGGCGCTCTACCTGGCCTCGCCCGCCGCCGGGCACCTGACCGGCCAGACGCTGCACCTCAACGGGGGTACCCTCAGCGGGCGTTGACGGCTACGGCAGTGCCCAGCGCTGCGCGGCGGTCCCGTTGCAGGACCAGAGCTGCAGGCGGGTGCCGTCCGTTGCGCTGGATGACGGATCGTCAAGGCAGAGCCCCGACTGCCCGCTCACCAGCGCGCCGCCCGAACTCGCCGTCCACTGCTGGTTCGCGCCGCCGTTGCAGGGCCACAGCTCGACCAGGGTGCCCGGGCTGGTGGCCGCGCCGGTGACGTCCAGGCACTGGCCGTTGATCCGCAGCGTGCCGTCGGTGGCCGGGCGCCACTGCTGGGCGGCGCTGCCGTTGCAGCTGTACAGGTCGACCGCCGCGCCGTTGGCGCTCGAGTCGCCGTAGTCGTCCAGGCACTTGCTCGCGATGCCCGAACTCACCTGCCCGGTCTGCCAGATGCCCGGGTTGCGGTCGATCAGGCCGGCGATCACCGCCCACCCGGGGAAGTCCATCCGCAGCAGGCCGGTCTTCCCCGGGCCGGCCGCGTTCAGGTAGTCGAGCAGGTGCTGGTTCTCGCCCTCGCCACCGAGGTAGCCGCCCGCCATGTCGGCCGGATCCGCGCCGAACGGAGCGCAGTTGGACGAGGTGTAGGTGACGTACAGGGCGCCGGACTGGTCGGCGGCGGCGTTCGCCAGGTTGCCCTGCGCCTCGCTCCACTTCTTGCCGAGGTCGCACTGGGTCCAGTCGTTCTCCACCGTGCTGCCGGTGTTGCCACTGGTCAGCTGGGTCAGCCCGAAGCCCGGGTAGATCTCGCCGTCGGGGCCGGTGAAGTCGGTCAGCACGATGTGACCGCGCACCTGGCCGAGCGTCGGTACGGCGGCGGTGCTGCCGCCGGTGACCGTGGGCGCGTAGAACAGCCCCGGGTAGCGGGCCAGGTAGCCGTCGAAGATGTTGATCCGGTCGGCCTCAGTGGTGTTCGACGGGTCGTCGGCGCAGTGGCCGATCGAGGTCGTGCCGCTGCCGCCCTCGGTGGTGTCCGCGTCGCACTCGCCGTGCAGGTCCATCATGATCGTCTCGCTGGGGTGCGCGCTCAGGAAGGCCTGGGCGTGCGTCAGCACATCGTCGAAGTTGGCGTTCTGGTACACGTCGGTGTGGTGGATGGCGAACGCGCCGCTGATCACCCGCACCCGGATGTCGATGGCGCGGATCCCCGCGTCCAACTGCGCGGTGAGGGTGGCGGCGCTGTCGCCGTGGTCCTCCTGCGCCTCGTAGGCCCAGGGCGCGAGCCCGCCGTGGATGGCCAGGGTGTCATGGGTGCCGGGGATGGACATGGCGCCCAGACCGGTGCCGTCCGGCACCTGGGCCATCCAGTCCGGGTGGCTCTGCCCGGTCAGGCTGTTGAAGGCGTCCGAGGACGAGGTCGGCTGCGCGGAGGCGGGCACGGGCGCCGCCAGCAGCGCGCCGGTCGCGGCGGCCAACGTGGCGGCGACGGCAACGGCGGCCCTGGCGGCGCGCGGCGGGAGTAAGACGGGGAAGCGCACGGGGGTCCTCCTGGGTGGGGGAGCGGGGACGATCGCACGGCCGATGGCGGACGGTCGTGCGATTCTCCGCCCTGCGCCCCGCAGGCGGAAGGCCGCCTTCAGTCGGCGTAGGGTGTCAGGCCGGCCAGGTCCAGCTCGAAGCCGAACGGCTCCGGGATCCGGATGCGGTCGCCGAACTTCCGGTCGCTGCGGGTGTGGTACTCGTCGTGGTCGGGCTCGGAGAAGAGCGTCACCGTCTGCTGGCGCGGGTCGATGATGAGATACAGCGGGATGCGCATCAGCGCGTAGTCCCGCGGCTTGTCCATCCAGTCGTTTCCCGGGTTCGATTTCGAGACGACTTCGACCGCGATGATCGCTTCGTCGGCCGGCACGCTGTTGCCCTCCCGTGCGAGCACGATGACCGGGAGGTACGTCAGGTCCGGGGTCCGCTCCATACTCATGTCCGGGCCGGCGAGCGCGCTGTTGTTGCTGAACAGGTAGCCCGCCGGTGCGTGCTGTTCGAACTGGCGCTGGACGAGTCCGATGTTCAGCTGGTGGATGCTGGACGGCGCGGCCTGCACGATCAGGGCGTCGCCGGACCACTCGATCCGGACGCCTTCGGGGGCGGTTCGCCGCAGTTCCTCGACGAACTCGCGGTGCTGCTCGTAGAAGCTCACGGTGTCCTCCAAGGGGTGCCCTGCCACCGTACGGCAGTCGGCCGTCAGCGCCCGGCCGCCGCCTCGGTGAACCGCTGCGCCAAACCCGGCGCCCCCGCCCAGTGCAGGTGCAGGTAGCTCGCGTGCACGTTGCCCGTCACGAAGCCCTCGGTGTGCGCGGCGCCGGTCGGGGTGCGCCAGCCCCAGGCGGGGGTGGGGGCGGCGGCCGGGTCGCAGTTGGTGCGGTGGAACTCGTGGCCGCGCACCCGGGTGCCGGTCGCCGCCAGCGGGCTGTCGTGCAGCGCGACGGCCTCGCGGTAGCCCAGGGTGAGGCGTTCGGTCATCCGGGCGGTGGTGTCGAGCACCCCGCACATCGGGCGGCCGTCCAACTCGCGCCCCAGGTAGAGCAGTCCGGCGCACTCGGCGGCGATCGGGGCGCCGGTGGCGGCGAGTTCGGCGATCGCGGCGCGCAGCGGGGCGTTCTCGCTCAGCTCGGCGCCGTAGACCTCCGGAAAGCCGCCGCCGATCACCAGGCCTGACGCACCATCAGGAAGAGAGCTGTCGTGCAGCGGGTCGAACGGGAGGACCTCGGCGCCGGCGGCGGTGAGCAGTTCGGCGTTCTCGGCGTACGAGAAGGAGAACGCGGCGCCGGCGGCCAGCGCGATCCGGGGGCGGGAGGGCACGGCGGCGACCTCGGCGGCCGGATCCCAGGGCGCGGCCGTCAGCGGCGGGGCCGAGCGGGCCAGCGCCAGCACCGCGTCCAGGTCCACCGAGGCGGCGATCAGCTCGCCCATGTCGGCGACCGCCCGCACGGCCTGCGCCGAACGCTCCACCACCGGCACCAGGCCCAGGTGGCGCGAGGGCGTGGCGACCGAGGCGGTGCGCCGCACCGCGCCCAGCACCGGCACGCCCGCGCCCTCCTCCAGCGCCTCGCGCAGCAGCTGCTCGTGCCGGTCGGAGGCGACCCGGTTGAGGATCACCCCGGCCAGGCGCACCTGCGGATCCCAGGAGGCGAAGCCGTGCACCAGCGCGGCCACCGAGCGCGACTGCGAGGAGCCGTCCACCACCAGCACCACCGGCGCGCGCAGCAGCTTGGCCACATGCGCGGTGGAGGCCAGCTCGCCCCGCCCGGAGGCCCCGTCGAACATCCCCATCACACCCTCGACCACCGCCAGGTCGGCTCCGGCGGCGCCGTGCCGCAGCAGCGGCTCGATCCGCTCGGGTCCGCACATGAAGGCGTCCAGGTTGCGTCCGGGCCGGCCGGTGGCCAGGCCGTGGTAGCCCGGGTCGATGTAGTCCGGGCCGACCTTGTGCGGGGATACCTTCAGGCCGCGCGCGGTGAGCGCGGCCATCAGGCCGGTGGCGACGGTGGTCTTGCCCGCGCCCGAGGAGGGCGCGGCGATCACCAGGCGGGGCAGCTGCATGAGTTCAGGCGCCTACCACTCGATCCCGCGCTGGCCCTTGCGGCCGGCGTCCATGGGGTGCTTCACCTTGGTCATCTCGGTGACCAGATCGGCGAGTTCGAGCAGCGGCTCGGGCGCGTACCGGCCGGTGATCACCACGTGCTGCGAGCCGGGACGCTCCCGCAGCACCTCGACCACCTCGGCGACGTCCACCCAGCCCCAGTGCATGGGGTAGGTGAACTCGTCCAGCACGTACAGCCGGTAGGTCTCGGCGGCCAGGTCGCGCTTGACCTGCTGCCAACCCTCCTTGGCGGCCTCCTCGCTGGACTCCAGATCCCGCTGCACCCAGGACCAGCCCTCGCCCATCTTGTGCCAGGTGACGCTGCCACCCTCGCCGGAGGCGCCCAGCACCTTGAGCGCGTTCTCCTCGCCCACCTTCCACTTGGCGGACTTGACGAACTGGAACACCCCGATCGGCCAACCCTGGTTCCAGGCCCGCAGCGCCAGCCCGAAGGCGGCCGTGGACTTGCCCTTGCCGGGGCCGGTGTGCACGGCGGTGATCGGCTGGGTGCGGCGCTGACGGGTCGTCAGACCGTCGTCGGGGACGGACTCGGGCTTACCCTGCGGCATCGGGTCACGCTGCCTTTCGCGTAGCGGTGGAACGGTGGGCGTGCACCAGGGCGGCCACGCCCTCGGCGCGGAGTTCGTCCAGGGTGACGGTGGTGGCGCGCAGTTGGGCGGCCAGGGTGCGGGCCAGGCCGAGCCGCACCGGGCCCGACTCGCAGTCCAGCACCACGGCGGCGGTGCCCTGCGCGGCCAGCAGCGCGGCGGCCTGCCCGGCCTCGGCCAGCGCGCCGCGCCCGCCGGTGGCCCGCCCGTCGGTGACCAGCACCAGCAGCGGGCGGCGCAGCGGGTCGCGCAGCCGCTCCAGGCGCAGCACCTCGTGCGCCCGCAGCAGGCCCGCCGCCAGCGGCGTGCGGCCACCGGTGGGCAACTGCTCCAGGCGGGCCGCGCCGACCTCGACCGAGGAGGTGGGCGGCAGCGCCAGCTCGGCGCCCGCGCCCCGGAAGGTGATCATGCCGATCTTGTCCCGGCGCTGGTAGGCGTCCATCAGCAGCGACAGCACCGCGCCCTTGACGGCGGTCATCCGCTGCCGGGCCGCCATCGAGCCGGAGGCGTCGACCACGAAGAGCACCAGGTTGGACTCCCGGCCCCGGCGCACCTGCTCGCGGAAGTCGTCGGTGCGCAGCTGCAGCGCCCGCCCGCTGCGGCCCCGGGCCAGCTGGTGCGGAGCGGCGGCCTGCAGGGTGGCGGACAGGTGCAGCCGGCTCAGCCGGCCCTGCGGGCGGCGCGACCTGATGGTGTGTCCGCCGTCGGTCTCGGCGGGGGAGCGGCGGCCCTGGGTGCCCTGACCGGTGCCGGGCACCTTGAAGAGCCGGGTCCGGTAGGGCTCCCCGGCCGCCACGGGGGCGGACTCGCGGGCGGGCGCACCGCCGGGCCGGGGCAGCTGCGGCGGGGCGCTGTCGGCAGGGGAGGCCTCAGCGGGCGCGTCCCCGGCGGGCGCGTCCTGGCCGGCGCCGGAGCCGGCGGGCTCGGCCGGGTCGGACGGCTCAGGAGCGCCGCCACCGCCGCCACCGCCACCGCCGTCACCGTCCGGGTCGTCCTGCGGGCCGCCGTCGCCGCCACCGTCCGGACCCTCGTCCTCGGGCTGCTCGGCGTGCTCGCTCAGCGTCCGCTCCAGCTGCTCCTCGTCCAGCCCCGGCGCGTCGAACGGGTTGCGCCGCCGCCGGTGCGGCAGCGCCAGGCGCGCGGCCTGCCGCACGTCCTCCTCGCCCACCGCGGTGCGCCCGTCCCAGGCGGCCAGCGCGACCGCCGTACGCGCCATCACGATGTCCGCGCGCAGCCCGTCCACCTCGAAGGCCGCGCAGACGGCGGTGATCTGACGCAGCGCCGCATCCCCCAGCAGCACCGACGGCAGCAGCGCCCGCGCGGTGGTGATCCGCTCGGCCAGCGCCCGCTCGTCGGCCTGGTACGCCGTCGCGAAGCCGGCCGGGTCCGCGTCGTAGGCCAGCCGCCGCCGCACCACCTCGGCCCGCTCCGCCGGGTCCCGGGTGGCCGCGATCTCCACCGTCAGCCCGAACCGGTCCAGCAGCTGCGGCCGCAGCTCGCCCTCCTCCGGGTTCATCGTCCCGACCAGCAGGAAGCGCGCCGCGTGCCGCACCGACACACCCTCGCGCTCCACGTAGGAGCGCCCCATCGCCGCCGCGTCCAGCAGCAGGTCGACCACGTGGTCCTGGAGCAGGTTGACCTCGTCGATGTAGAGCACGCCCCGGTGCGCCTGGGCCAGCAGGCCGGGCTCGTAGGCCTTGACGCCCTCGGCCAGCGCCCGCTCCAGGTCCAGCGAACCGACGATCCGGTCCTCGGTCACCCCGACCGGCAGCTCGACCAGGCGCGCCGCCCGGTCCACCGAGGGAACACCGGCTTGCGGCCCGGCAGCCTGCGACCCGGCGGTGTGGGACCCGGCGGTGTGCGGCCCATCCGGGCACTGCGGATCCGGCGCGCCCGGGTCGCAGGCGAACCGGCACCCCTCGACCACCGTGATCGAGGGCAGCAGCCCGGCCAGCGCGCGCACCATGGTCGACTTCGCGGTGCCCTTCTCGCCGCGCACCAGCACCCCGCCGACGGCCGGCGAGACCGCGTTGAGCAGCAGACCGAGCCGCAGGTCCGCCATCCCGACGATCGCGGTGAACGGGTATCGGACGTCACTCACAGGCTCTCCTCCATAGCGCGCGCCGCAGGCGCTCCCGGCGGCACGAACGGCAGCCCGCCGTCCACCCCGCCCTCGATCAGCCGCCACAGCGCGTCCGTGTCGGCGTGCTCCTCGATCAGGTCCCCGAGCCGGTCCAGCCGCTCCTCGCGGGCGGCGGCGAACGAGGTGTCGGGCGCCGGGACGAAGGCCCGCCCCGCCACCGCCGCCACCTCGCGCAGGAACGCCCGGCGGAAGCCGTCGTTCTCCAGCGCCCCGTGCCAGGTGGTGCCCCAGACCGCGCCCTCGCGGCAGCCGTCGAGGAAGGCATTGCCGCCCTCCACGGCCACCACCCCGTGGTGGATCTCGTAGCCCACGACCCGCTCGCCGTAGGCCTCGCCGACCGGTCGGCCGAGCACCTTCTCGCGCCCGAACTCCACCGAGGTGGGCAGCAGCCCGAGCCCGGCCACCGCGCCCGCGCCGGACTCGACGGCGTCCACGATCCGCCGCCCCAGCATCTGGTAGCCGCCGCAGATCCCGAGCACCGGGCGCCCGGCCGCCGCCCGCTCGCGCAGCGGCTGCTCCAGACCGCGCTCGCGCAGCCAGGCCAGGTCGGCGACGGTCGCCCGGGTGCCGGGCAGCACCACCAGGTCGGCGTCGGCCAGCTCCTCGGGCCGGGTGGCCCAGCGGACCAGCACCCCGGGCTCCTGGGCCAGCGCGTCCAGGTCGGTGAAGTTGGAGAGCCGGGGCAGCCGCAGCACGGCCACCCGCAGCACGTCGGCGCCGAACGGCCCCGCCGAGCAGCGGTCCACCACCGCACCCAGGTCCAGCGAGTCCTCGGCGTCCAGCCACAGGCCGGGCAGCATCGGCAGGGTGCCGAGCACCGGACGCCCGGTCAGCTCGTGCAGCATGTCCAGGCCGGGCCCGAGCAGCCGCGCGTCGCCCCGGAACTTGTTCACCAGCCAGCCCGCCACCAGCCGCTGGTCCTCGGGCGAGAGCAGGGCCAGGGTGCCGAACATCGCGGCGAAGACCCCGCCGCGGTCGATGTCGCCGACCACCACCACCGGCAGCTCGGCGGCCCGCGCCAGGCCCATGTTGGCGATGTCGCGATCACGCAGGTTGATCTCGGCGGGCGAGCCGGCCCCCTCGCAGATCACCACGTCGAACCGGCGGCGCAGGTCGGCCAGGCACTCCAGCGAGCGCTCCAGCAGGTAGGGCTTGCGCTCGCGGTAGTCCAGCGCGCCGACCTCCGCGACCGCCCGGCCCAGCAGCACCACCTGGCTGCGGCCGTCCGCACCGGGCTTGAGCAGCACCGGGTTCATCGCGGCCTCCGGCTCCACCCGGGCCGCCTGCGCCTGCATCACCTGGGCCCGGCCGATCTCCGCGCCGTCCAGGGTGACCATCGAGTTGAGCGACATGTTCTGCGCCTTGAACGGGGCCACCTTGACGCCCCGGCGGACCAGCCAGCGGCAGATCCCGGCGGTCACCACGCTCTTCCCGGCGTCCGAGGTGGTGCCCGCCACCAGCAGCGCGTTGCTCATATCCGTCCCCTCCGCAGTACCGCGGCGCGCAGTGCCACCGTGGTCCCCAACGCCAGCAGCCCGACCCGGCGCGACAGCCGGCAGGCCCGTTCGATGTCCGCCGCCGCCACCGGGCGCAGCTCGGCGCCCAGCACCGGGCGGTGCTCTTCGCGGGTGCCGTAGCGCAGCGTCCCGCCCAGCCGCACGCCGAGCGCGCCCGCGAAGGCCGACTCGGCCTGCCCGGCGTTCGGGCTCGGGTGCGCGCCGCCGTCGCGCCGCCAGACGCGCCAGGCGGTGCTCGGCCGCTCGGCCGCCGCCACCGTGAGCAGCGCGGTCAGCCGGGCGCCGGGCCAGCCGGCCACGTCGTCCAGGCGGGCCGCCGCCCAGCCGAACCGGCGGTACTTCGGCGACTTGTGGCCGACCATCGCGTCCAGCGTGTTGACGGCGCGAAAGCCGAGCAGGCCCGGCGCGCCCGCGAGCGCGCCCCAGACCAGGGCGTTGACCACGGCGTCGGCGGTGTTCTCGGCCACCGACTCGACCACGGCGCGGGCGATCTGCTGCTCGTCCAGCGCGCTCGGGTCGCGACCGCACAGGTGCGGCAGGCGCCGCCGGGCGGCGGCCAGGTCACCGGCCGTCAGCGCGGCGCCGATGGTGCGCGCCTCGCGGGTGAGCGAGCTGCCGCCGAGCACGGTCCAGGTGGCGGCGGCGGTGAGCGCCGCGCCGTCCCGGCGGTCCGGGTGCAGCGCCCGGCCCAGCACCGCCGCGCCGCCCGCCACCGCACCCACGCACAGGGCGGTGTGCAGCGCCCCGGCGCCCCGGTGGTCGCGCCAGAGCGCGCGTTCGAGCAAGGTGGCCGCGCGGCCGAAGGCGGCCACCGGGTGGCCGCGCCGAGGGTCGCCGAACCGGGCGTCGGCCGCGTAGCCGGCCACGGCGCCCAGGGCGTACGGAAGCGCGCGGTGGAAAACCCCCGCCATGTGTCGTGTGTCCTCACTCAGGGTCCGCGCCCTGGATCGACGTACCGGCGGCGAGAGTCTCCTGGCTCCCGGGTGGCTGACACACACCCGGGCCTTCCAACAACCCTGTGGCGGGCCGCCGTGACCGTACGTCGGGCGTGCTCCCCGGTGACAGTGGCGGGACCGCGCCGGATTCGCACCGGCTTCCTCTCCTTGCCTCCGTTTGGCCCGAGGATCCCATCACGCCTGTCAAGGGGGAGTCAACCAGGTGGATCGCCAACGGCCCTCGGCGGCCCACCACCCGACTTCGTGCGTTCGGCGGCTGCGGCCGCGCCCGTCCCGCCCCTAGCGTCGGCGCATGCGAAGAAGCCGGCCACCGGCCCCCACCCCGGTCCCGTTCTCCCCGCAGGCCGCTCGCGCGCACCGCGAGGCCCTCGGCCTGACCGCCGAGCAGGTGACCAAGGCGCTGGCCGCGCACGGCGTGCGCCTGCTGCCCACCCATGTGACCGGCTGGGAGAGCGGCGAACTGCGCCCCGACGAGACGGAACTGATCGCGCTGGCCCGGGTGCTGTGGTGTCCGGCGGACCAGCTGATGGGCGCGGCGCCCGGCACGCTGCGCGACTTCCGGGTGGCCCGCGAGCTGTCCCGGGAGCAGGCCGCGAACCGGATCGGGGTGGGCCTGCGCAGCTACACCGACGCCGAGTCGACCGGGCGCTGGAGCTGGGACGAGGAGTGCAGCGCCGCGCTGGCCGAGGTGCTCGGGCTGACCCTGCGCGACCTGGTCCGGGTCCGGGGCGCCGGCCCCGAGCTGGAGCAGCGGCTGCGCCAGTGCGTGGACGGGCGCTGGCGGGCCCAGCTGGCGGCGATCGGCGCGCTGGTCCCGGTGCCCCGGCAGACCCTGGGCACGGTGCTGGCGGGGCTGTGCGGCGAGTACCAGGTGCCCTCGCACTGGGGCGCGGGCAGCTGGGGTGCCGCGCCCGCGGCCGAGCCGGGACCGCGCCCACCGGAGCCCGAGCAGGCGCCGGTCGACCGGTTCTGGAGCCTGCTGGCCGGCCGGGACACCGGCGGCCTGCCGGTCTGAGCAGCCCGGCCCGGTCGGCTCCCCTGCCGGTCTGAGCAGCCCGGCCCGGTCGGCTCCCCTGCCGCTTCCGCCGAGCCCGGACGGCGGCGTTGCGGTGGCCGCGCCGCACGGCTCGCGGTGGACTGGAAAGGCCGTGTCAGCGCCGCCACCACTCCAGGGAGAGCCATGCGTTGGGGAACCGCCGTCGCCGCAGCCACCGCCGTCGCCGCCGGAGCGGGCCTGGCCGCCCTGCTGATCGGGCGCCGGGTCTCCGACCTGAGCCTGCGCCCCGACCCCGCCGAGGACGGTGAGCTCAGGGGCGAGCCCGTGCTGCGGGTGCACGAGGTCGACACCCGGGAGGTCACCCTGACCCGGACCGTGGCCGCCGCCCGGCGCGGCCGCTACGCGCTGGACTGGCCCGGCGGCCACGCGGTGGTCGGCGAGGTCCTGCGCACCGGCCAGCAGACCGTCACCCGCCGCCTGGAGCTGACCGCCGGCGGCCCGCTGACGGCGGGCACCGAGGTCGAGCTGAGCCCCCGGGTGCTGCGCGGCGACCCGGGCTCGGCCTGCGGCCTGGACTACATGGACGTGCTGGTCGACGGCGAACTCGGCGCGCTGCCCGCCTGGTACGTCCCGGCGGTGCGCGGCACCTGGGTGATCGCGGTGCACGGGCGGCTGGCCGACCGCCGCCAGGCGCTGCCGGCGCTCCCGGTGCTGCGCCGGCTCAACCTGCCCGCGCTGGTGGTCAGCTACCGGGGCGACCAGGGCGCGCCGCCCTCGCCGGACGGGATCGGGCACTTCGGCGAGACCGAGTGGCACGACGTCGAGGCGGCGATCCGGTTCGCCAAGGAGGCCGGCGCCGGGCGGATCGTGCTCTACGGCTGGTCGGTCGGCGCCGCCACCGTGCTGCGCACCGCCGCCGAGTCGCACTACCGCGACCAGTTGGCCGGGCTGATCCTGGACTCGCCGGTGCTCGACTGGTCGGCCTCGGTGCGCGGGGTCGCGGCGCGGGCCGGGCTGCCGGGCGCGCTGGCCGGGCGGCTGGGCTCGCTGGCCGCCGAGGGCCGCACCGGCGTGGACCCGGCCGACTTCGCCCGGCTCGCGGACGGCGCCGAGCTGGACGTCCCGACCCTGCTGCTGCACAGCCCCCAGGACACGGTGGCCCCGTTCGCCGCCGCCCGCCGGCTGGCCGACCTCCGCCCGGACCTGGTGAGCCTGCGCGGCATCCCCGACGCCGGGCACGCGGCGCTGTGGAACGCCGACCCGCGCGGCTACGAGGAGGCGCTGCGCCGCTTCCTCACCCCGCTGCTCTGAACCCGCCCCGGTAGGGCGCTTTCGGTCACCTCTTGACCACGGTCCGTGGCCCCCACTAATGTCGTGCACAGGTCACCGGGCCTCCGCTGGGCCCGGTTTGGCCGTTCTTGCCCCGAGTCGGTCACCTTGGCCACCCCAATTCGCCGAAGACGCGCCGAACTCGATGTGACAGAAGCCCCGTACACGGGGAAGACTGCACGGCGTGACGTCTCGGAATCCGCGCGACCGTGATGCCCCGCTCCCGCCGACCACGGGTACCGGCGCGACGGTGACCCGTCTACCCGGTACGACCCGCCGCGCCGACGCCGCGCAGCCGGGCCGCCCCGCCCCCGCCCGTCGACGCACCCCCAAGCCGGCCCCGGGACGCGGTCGCGTCCCGCTGCCCGACGGCTTCCCCGGACCCGCCCAGCTGGCCCCGCCGGCCCGCCGGATGCTCGCCGACGCGGTCCGCATCGCGCGCTGGGCCGGCGAGCTGGCGGCCGTCGACAAGCGCGGCGAACTCCTCCCCGAGGACGCCCGCGCGGCCGGCCGCGCACTCGCCATGACGGTCGGCGCCGCCGCCAAGGCCTGGGGCCAGGCGCTGCTGGTCGGCCTGGTCGAGCCCCGCGACGGCGGCGCGGCCCCAGGCTGGCGGCTGCACGCCTGGGAGCACGACGACGAGGCCGTGCTGCGCGGCTGGTCCGCGCTCTTCGACGCCTGGACGCTGCTCGCCCCCGTGCCGCCCGCAGCCCTGCGCGGGGTCTTCGCGGTGCTGGCCGGCCAGGCCGTCGACCAGGCGCCGCAGCTGCTCTCCTTCCTGCACCTGGTGGACGGCCCGGTCGCCGAGAGCGAGCTGATGGAACTGCTCCGCCGCGGCCTGGACGAGCGCCGGCACGGCTCCGGTACGGGCTTCGCGACCCTGTCGCCGGTCCCGCACGCGGCCTCCGCCGTCTCGGCCGTGCGCGGGACCTGCCGCGAGCCGCAGATCGACACCCCGCCCGCGCCCTCGGACATCGCCGCCGTGCTGGACTGGATGCTCGACGGCCTGGCCGCCGTCGGAGCCGTGGTCCGCGCGGACGCCGCCGCCGAGCTCTCGCCGCTCGGCCACTGGGCGGTGCGCGCCAAGCTGGAGGACATCTGCACGGTCGCGCAGACCGAGGCAGGGCACATCGAGCAGAGCGCCCTCGAACTGCTCGACGCCTGCGCCAACTACTCGCCCGGCCCGGCCCGCGCCGAGTACCGGGCCTGGGTCGCCGCCCGCCCGGTCGACCGCGCGGTCGCCGAACTCCTGGAGGCCGCACAGGGCGAGGACGCGCTGCTGCGCGGGCTCGCCTTCGAGGCGCTGCGGGTGGCCGGCGGCACCGCCGAGCAAGCGGTGCGGGCGGCCGTCGACAACCCGGTGCTGCGCCCCTACGCCCTGCTCTGGCTGGCCGAGCAGTCGGACGAGGGCGGCGTGGTCCCGTCCGACGTGCTGAGCGCCGAGGACGCCGCCTGGCTCTGGGTGGACACCGCCGCCGCCGTGCTGGACCACGGCGAGACCGAACTGCTGGTCGGCCACGTCGAGGGCGCCTGCGCCGGCGACCCGGTCCGCCTCTTCGCCCGCGCCCGCCAGTCCGGCCACGCCCGCGCCGCCTCCGTGCTCACCGCGGTGGCCGGCGTGCACCCCGACCCGGCGGTCGCGCGGGCGGCCCGCCGCTCGGCGTTCAGCGTGCACACCGGCGGGGCCTGACGGGCCCCCAACAGCCGCCAGAACGCCGGTGGCCCCCAGATCCTGGGATCTGGGGGCCACCGGCGTTCTGCGGTCGAGCCGTTGCTCAGCAGCCGCGCGACTCCGCGCGGCGGGCACGGACGTCGCCGACCTTCTCGCCGACCTTGCGGCGGATGACCAGCAGCGGGGCCATGGCGGCCAGCGCGATCTGGGCGACGGCGCCGATGTGCATCAGGACGTCACCGCCGGGCAGGCCGGCCGCCCAGGCGGCGAGGCAGCCGATGGAGACGACGATCCAGCCGAGGGTGGCGGTGGCCAGCAGGCCCTGCGGCTTGGGGTACTCGACCCGGCTGACCATCAGGTAGGCGACGCCGAAGATGGCCAGCAGGCCGACCAGGAACGGCGGGTCGAGCAGCACGATGGCGATCACCGTCATCGCGCCCATCGGGCAGGGCATGCCCTGGAAGACCCCGGGTCGCATCTTGACGGCGGAGAACCGGGCGAGCCGCAGCACCACCGCCAGCAGCACGGTGAGCGCGATGAAGGCGGAGAGCCCCTGGCTGGTGCCCGGGCCGCCGACGATGCCCCAGACGGCGACGAAGTAGGCGGGCGCGATGCCGAAGCTGATCAGGTCGGCCAGGTTGTCCAGCTCCGCGCCCAGCGCCGAGGAGCGCAGCTTGCGGGCCACCAGGCCGTCGAAGAGGTCGCACATCGAGCCGAGCAGCAGCAGGGTCACCGCGGTGGCCGCGCCGTGCCGGATCATGCCGCCGGTGCCGTCACCGCTGCCGCTGATGTGCGGGATGAGCATGTTGGTGGTGATCGAGTAGATCGCCAGAAAGCCGCAGACGGCGTTGCCCAGGGTCAGGAAGTCCGCCGTGGACAGGGTCTGCGGTGAACGCGGCGCGCGTAGTTCGCGGTCGCGGGCCCATCGGCGTCGGCGCAACTCGGTCTCCTCCGAGTCGCCGAGGCCCACCAGGGTCTCGGGATCAGTCACGGTCAAGGCGTGTCACCCCCGCGGTCGTCTTCTGGCCGACCTCGACGCCGACCTCGACGCCGGGCGGCAGGTAGGTGTCGACGCGGGAGCCGAACCGGATCAGGCCGATCCGCTCGCCCTGCTCGACCTTGGTGCCGGCGGGCACGTACGGCACGATGCGGCGCGCGACGGCGCCGGCGATCTGCACCATCTCGATGTCGCCGAGCTCGGTGTCGAAGTGCCAGACGACGCGCTCGTTGCGGTCGCTGTCCTTGTTGAAGGCGGGCACGAAGCCGCCGGCGATGTGCTCGACGGAGGTGACGGTGCCCGGCAGCGGAGCCCGGTTGACGTGCACATTGAGCGGGCTCATGAAGATCGCGACGCGGGTCCGGCCGTCCGGCCAGGCGTCGATGCTCTGCACCACGCCGTCGGCCGGCGAGATCACTCTGCCGGCGCCGATCTCACGCTCGGGGTCGCGGAAGAACCACAGCATGCCCGCGCTGAGCGCGCAGGCCGGTACCGCCGCCAGAGCCCACTTGCCGTTCCGCTTGGTGAGAGCGGTGGTCAGGGCCGCGGTGGCCAGGGTCGGGACGAACCAGGGGGTGGCTCCGCGCGCGATGGTCACGCGGGGTCGCCGGCCGGCCGTCTCGGGAGCGAGGGCATCGCGCTCCGTGACGGAGGTGTGAGGGGACGGGCTGATGGGCATCGAAGACCTTTGTCGCGGGGGATCTTGGCCTGCACGGGGGCCAACCGCGGGGATCGGGTGATAAAGGGGACAGCTGCTGTCCCGGTGGATGCTATCGGGAGCAGGCGGTAGGTGGGCAACCCGCCTGCTCGTTCAACTGTCTCCAACCGTGCCGGAGCGCACGCGCTATGTGTACGACCGTAGCGGGCGCATCTCCGGTTCCCAAGGGCCTGGTCAAGATCCGTGAGTCATCTCTCAGCCCGGTGGGTGGGCCCGGAAACGCTCACCGGCCCCACCCTCGCGCTCCCGTCGCGCGCGCCACCTCCGGTCACGGTGGGCGGCTATTCGGCGATCTTGTACTCCTCCAGCAACCGCCGTCCGACGATCATCTTCTGGATCTCCGCAGTGCCTTCACCGATGAGCAGCATCGGGGCCTCCCGGTAGAGGCGCTCGATCTCGTACTCCTTGGAGAAGCCGTAGCCGCCGTGGATCCGGAACGCGTCCTCGACGACCTCCTTGCAGTACTCGGAGGCGAGGTACTTGGCCATCCCGGCCTCCAGGTCGTTGCGCTCGCCGCTGTCCTTCTTGCGGGCGGCCATCACCATCATCTGGTGCGCGGCCTCGACCTTGGTGGCCATCTCGGCCAGCTTGAACTGGATCGCCTGGTGCTCGGAGATCTTCTTGCCGAAGGTCGAGCGCTGCTGGGCGTAGGAGATGCCGAGCTCGAAGGCGCGACGGGCCACTCCGCAGCCGCGCGCGGCCACGTTGACCCGGCCGACCTCGACGCCGTCCATCATCTGGTAGAAGCCCTTGCCGGGCACACCGCCGAGGATCCGGTTCGCCGGGATCCGGACGTCCTGGAGCACCAGTTCGGTGGTGTCGACGCCCTTGTAGCCCATCTTCTCGATCTTGCCGGGCACGGTCAGGCCGGGCACGGTCGGGTTCGGGCCGAAGCCCGGGGTCTTCTCGATCAGGAAGGTGGTCATGTTGCGGTACGGGGTGCTCGCACCCTCGTCGGTCTTGCAGAGCACCGCGACCAGGGTGGAGGTGCCGCCGTTGGTCAGCCACATCTTCTGGCCGTTGACGACGTAGCAGTCCCCGTCCGGAACGCCCTTGGTGGTGATCGCCGACACGTCCGAGCCCAGCCCCGGCTCGGACATCGAGAAGGCGCCGCGGATCTCGCCGGCCGCCATCCTGGGCAGGAAGTAGTCCTTCTGCTCCTGGGTGCCGTGCGCGTTGATCATGTGCGCCACGATGAAGTGGGTGTTGACGATGCCGGAGACCGACATCCAGCCGCGGGCGATCTCCTCGACCACCAGGGCGTAGGTGAGCAGCGACTCGCCGAGGCCGCCGTACTCCTCGGGGATGGTCAGGCCGAAGAGGCCGAGCTGCTTCATGCCCTCGACGATCGCGGTCGGGTACTCGTCCCGGTGCTCCAGCTCGGTGGCGACCGGGATGATCTCCTTGTCGACAAAGTCCCGCACGGTGGCGAGGATGTCCCGCTGGATCTCGGTGAGGCCGTCGGTCTGTGCGAGGCGTCCCATCGTGCGGCTCCGTATCTGTACAAGCAGTGCGCTGAGGGTGGGGGGTCCGGGACCCCGCGGAGCGTGACATCCGCGGGGCCCCGGGGCCGGAGAGCGGCCGATGACGGCGGTCGCTCTCCGGGGGTATCGGGGGACGGGCTATCGGGGGACGGGGGGATCAGGAGAGCGGCGTGGGGCGGCCGGGCTGCTCTCCGCCGCGCTCCTTGATGTACGTCGCGGTCGGCACCATCACCTTGCGGCGGAAGATGCAGACGACCGTGCCGTCCTGCTTGTAGCCCTTGGTCTCGACGTGGACGATGCCGCGGTCGTCCTTGGACTTGGACGGCCACTTGTCGAGCACCGTGGTCTCGCCGTAGAGCGTGTCGCCGTGGAAGGTCGGCGCGATGTGCCGCAGCGACTCGATCTCCAGGTTGGCGATCGCCTTGCCGGAGACGTCCGGGACGGACATGCCGAGCAGCAGCGAGTAGATGTAGTTGCCGACCACGACGTTCTTGCCGAAGTCCGTCGTCTTCTCCGCATAGTTGGTGTCCATGTGGAGCGGGTGGTGGTTCATGGTCAGCAGGCAGAAGAGGTGGTCGTCGTACTCGGTGACGGTCTTCCCCGGCCAGTGCTTGTAGACCGCGCCGACCTCGAACTCCTCGTAGGTGCGTCCGAACTGCATGTCAGTACTCTCCTCAGCCCTGCGGGGGTTCGAACTTCGAGGTGCGCTGCATACCCGCCGCCCGGCCCTTGCCGGAGATGACCAGCGCCATCTTGCGGCTGGCCTCGTCGATCATCTCGTCGCCGAGCATCGCCGAGCCCTTGAAGCCGCCGGCCTCCGAGGTGCACCAGGTGTAGGCGTCCAGGATCAGCTCGGAGTGGTCGTAGTCCTCCTGCGAGGGCGAGTAGATCTCGTTCGCGGCGGCGACCTGGTCCGGGTGCAGCACCCACTTGCCGTCGAAGCCCAGCGCGGCGGACCGGCCGGCCACCTCGCGGTAGCCCTCCTGGTTGCGGATCTGAAGGTAGGGGCCGTCGATCGCCTGCAGATCGTTGGCGCGGGCCGCCATCAGGATGCGCATCAGGATGTAGTGGTAGGCGTCGGCCGGGTAGCCGCTCGGCTGCTCGCCGACCACCAGGGACTTCATGTTGATCGAGGCCATGAAGTCGGCCGGGCCGAAGATGATGGTCTCCAGGCGCGGCGAGGCGGTGGCGATCGCGTCGACGTTGATCAGGCCCTTGGCGTTCTCGATCTGCGCCTCGATGCCGATCCGGCCGACCTCGAAGCCCATCGTCTTCTCGATCTGGGTGAGCAGCAGGTCCAGCGCCCGCACCTGCTCGGCGTCCTGCACCTTGGGCAGCATGATGCAGTCCAGGTTCTGGCCGGCGCCCTCGACCACCGTGATCACGTCACGGTAGGTCCAGTGCGTGGTCCAGTCGTTGACCCGGACCACCTTGGTCTTGCTGCCCCAGTCGCCGTTGTTCAGGGCGTCGACGACGGTGTGCCGCGCGCTCTCCTTGACCAGCGGGGCGCAGGCGTCCTCCAGGTCGAGGAAGACCTGGTCGGCCGGCAGGCCCTGGGCCTTCTCCAGGAACCGCGGGTTGCTGCCGGGTACGGCCAGGCAGGAGCGCCGCGGGCGCAGCCGGCTGTGCTCGATGGGGTTGGCAGTCATCAGGCGAGAGTCTCTTCCTTGGTCGGGCCGTCGATCGGATCCAGGGCCGGGGCGAGGATCGGGTCCAGCCGGTTGGCCAGCCGGATCTCGTCCACGATCCGGCCGATGATGGTGGTGATGCCGAAGTCCTTCGGGGTGAACACGGCAGCGACGCCGGCGGCCTTGAGAGCCTCGCCGTCCGCTGCCGGGATGATGCCACCCACGATCACGGGCACATCCTCCACCCCGGCCCGCCGCAGCCGCCGCAGCACGTCCGGGACCAGCTCGGGGTGCGCACCGGAGAGGATCGACAGACCCACGCAGTGCACGTCCTCGGCGACCGCCGCCGCGACGATCTGCTCCGGCGTCAGCCGGATACCCTGGTAGACCACTTCGAAGCCGGCGTCCCGCGCGCGCACCGCGATCTGCTCGGCGCCGTTGGAGTGCCCGTCCAGCCCCGGCTTGCCGACCAGCAGCCGCAGCTTGCCCACGCCCAGCTCGGCGGCCGTGGCCGCCGCCGCCGCGCGCACCGCGGCCAGCTCGCCGCCCGGCTCGGCCGCCACCGCCACCGGCGCGCCGCCGACCCCGGTCGGGGCCCGGTACTCGCCGAACACCTCGCGCAGCGCGAAGGCCCACTCGCCGGTGGTCACCCCGGCCCGCACGCAGGCCGCGGTGGCGGCCATCAGGTTGGCCTCGGTGGTGGCGACGGCCTTGAGCTCGGCCAGCGCGGCCCGCGCCGCCGACTCGTCGCGCTGCGCCTTCCAGGCCGCCAGGCCGTCGAGCACGGCCTGCTCGGCGGCCGGGTCGACCACCATGATCGCGGCGTCCAGGTCGGCGGTGAGCGGGCTCGGCTCGGTGGTGTCGAAGCAGTTCACCCCGACGATCTTGTCCTCGCCGGCCTCGATCCGGGCCCGCCGCTCGGCGTGCGAGGCGACCAGCGCGGACTTGAGGTAGCCGGACTCGACGGCCGGGATCACCCCGCCCATCCCCAGCACCTTGGCGATCTCCGCCTCGGCGCCGGCCAGCAGCTCGGCGGTCTTCGCCTCGACCACGTGCGAGCCGTCGAACAGGTCGCCGTACTCCAACAGGTCCGACTCGTAGGCGAGCACCTGCTGGATGCGCAGCGACCACTGCTGGTCCCAGGGCCGGGGCAGGCCCAGCGCCTCGTTCCAGGCGGGCAGTTGGACCGCCCGCGCGCGGGCGTCCTTGGAGAGCGTGACGGCGAGCATCTCCAGCACGATCCGCTGGACGTTGTTCTCCGGCTGCGCCTCGGTCAGGCCCAGCGAGTTGACCTGCACGCCGTAGCGGAACCGGCGCTGCTTGGCGTCCTCGATGCCGTAGCGCTCCAGGGTGATCTTCTCCCAGAGCCGCCCGAAGGCGCGCAGCTTGCACATCTCCTCGATGAACCGGACACCCGCGTTGACGAAGAAGGAGATCCGCCCGACCACCTCGCCCATCCGCTCGGCCGGCACCTGGCCGGAGTCGCGCACCGCGTCGAGCACGGCGATCGCGGTGCACATCGCGAACGCGATCTCCTGCACCGGCGTGGCCCCGGCCTCCTGCAGGTGGTAGCTGCAGATGTTGATCGGGTTCCACTTGGGGATGTTGGAGACCGTGTAGGCGATCATGTCGGTGATCAGCCGGACGGACGGGCCGGGCGGGAAGACGTGCGTCCCGCGCGACAGGTACTCCTTGACGATGTCGTTCTGGGTGGTGCCGGTGAGCTTGGTGATGTCGGCGCCCTGCTCCTCGGCGACCACCTGGTACATGGCCAGCAGCCACATCGCGGTGGCGTTGATGGTCATCGAGGTGTTGGTGCGCTCCAGCGGGATGCCCTCGAACAGGGTCCGCATGTCGCCCAGGTGCCCGACCGGCACGCCGACCCGGCCGACCTCGCCGCGGGCCAGGATGTGGTCCGCGTCGTAGCCGGTCTGGGTGGGCAGGTCGAAGGCGACCGAGAGGCCGGTCTGGCCCTTGGCGCGGTTGCGCCGGTAGAGGGCGTTGGAGTCGCTCGCGGTGGAGTGGCCGGCGTACGTCCGCATCAGCCACGGACGGTCCTTGCGGCGCTCGCCCCCGGCTGTCCCACGGCCCTCGGGTGCCTGACGGCTGTCAGGCGTCTGCCGGTCGGTCATCAGATGTCCCGGAAGCGGTTGATCGCGTCGAGGTGCTTGGCGCGGAACTCCGCGTTCCGCACGCCCAGACCCTCCTCGGGGGCCAGGCAGAGCACGCCGACCTTGCCCTGGTGCTTGTTGTGGTGCACGTCGAGGGCGGCCTGGCCGGTCTGGTCCAGCGAGTAGACCTTGGAGACGGTCGGGTGGATCTTGCCCTTGGCGATCAGGCGGTTGGCCTCCCAGGCCTCGCGGTAGTTGGCGAAGTGCGAGCCGACGATCCGCTTGAGCGACATCCACAGGTAGCGGTTGTCGTACTGGTGCATGTAGCCGGAGGTGGAGGCGCAGGTGACGATGGTGCCGCCCTTGCGGGTGACGTAGACGCTGGCGCCGAAGGTCTCGCGGCCCGGGTGCTCGAAGACGATGTCCACGTCCTCGCCGCCGGTCAGCTCGCGGATCTTCCCGCCCAGGCGCTTCCACTCGCGCGGGTCCTGGTTCTGCTCGTCCTTCCAGAACTTGTAGCCTTCGGCGCTGCGGTCGATGATCGCCTCGGCGCCCATCTTCCGGCAGATCTCGGCCTTCTGGTCGCTGGAGACCACGCAGATCGGGGTGGCGCCGCCGGCCAGCGCGTACTGGGTCGCGTAGGAGCCCAGGCCCCCGCTGGCGCCCCAGATCAGCACGTTGTCGCCCTGCTTCATGCCCGCGCCGTTCTGGCTGACCAGTTGGCGGTAGGCGGTGGAGTTGACCAGGCCGGGGGAGGCGGCCTCCTCCCAGGTCAGGTGGGCGGGCTTGGGCATCAGCTGATTGGTCTTCACCAGGGCCAGCTGGGCCAGGCCGCCGAAGTTGGTCTCGAAGCCCCAGATCCGCTGCTCCGGGTCCATCATCGTGTCGTTGTGGCCGTCCGAGCTCTCCAGCTCCACCGACAGGCAGTGTGCGACGACCTCGTCGCCCGGCTTCCAGGCGTTGACGCCGACGCCGGTGCGCAGCACCACGCCCGCCAGGTCGGAGCCGACCACGTGGTAGGGCAGGTCGTGCCGCTTGGTCAGCGGCGACAGTCGGCCGTAGCGCTCCAGGAAGCCGAAGGTGGAGACCGGCTCGAAGATCGAGGACCAGACGGTGTTGTAGTTGACGGCGCTGGCCATCACGGCCACCAGGGCTTCGCCCGGGCCGAGTTCGGGCAGTGCCACGTCCTCGAGGTGGAGTGACTGGCGGGGGTCCTTGTCGCGGCTGTCGAGGCCGGCGAACATCTGCTCCTCGTCCTTGTGGAGCGTGACCGCTCGGTAGGACTCCGGCAGCTTCAGGGCGGCGAAGTCCGCCGTGGTGCTGTCGGCGCTGAGGATGGCGTCGAGGATTTCCTTCATGGCTGCCTCCGAAGGCGTACCTGTGTGAGGGCGCACAGGGCGTCTGGGGGAGCCGGGAGCGGACACCGGCTTCGCAGGGTCTTTGGGTGGATTGACGTGGGTCGCCCCCTGGGTGTGGGGACGCCGGACGACGGCGCGCCGAGGTGGGGAGCCGCGGCGCCGCGACTGGTGAGTAACAAGCTACTGGCACCCTGTGCCACTCGTAAAGACACTGGGTGCCATGATTTTCGGCCCACTCCGGGGCGCCTTCAGGGGGCCGGGAACGGCAGCCGAAAACGGCCGAAGGCCCACCCCTTGATGGTCGGGATGGGCCTTCTGGCCTGCGATTTCAAGGCGCCTCAGCGGCTGAGTGCAGCCCTGATGCTGTCGAGTACCAGGTCCAGGGGGGCGTCGGTGCGGGCCACTGTGATGAGCACCTCACCGCCCGGCGTGGCACTCAGTGCACTCGTTGCTGACAGCTCCATCGGTGCCGCCAGGTCATCTGTGGCACCCGGTGTCACGACCGTGCCACGGCGTCTCACCCCGCGCGGCGGGGTGGCCCAGAAGGTGCCGCGGATGACCTCGAAGGAGTGGTCGAGCTGCGCCTCCACGTCCCCGTGGCCGCCGGCCCGCAGCCAGCGCCGCAGCACGTGGTTGTGCGCCGCGACCACCGCCGCCGCCGAGACCTCGGCGAGCATCGAGTCGTCGTCCCCGCCGTGCTGCCAGCCCGCCGGGATGGCGGCACCCGGCGTCCCGGTGTCGACCGCCGCGTCGAACCGGCCGAGCAGGTAGCGGGTGAAGAGGCGCTCGTAGCGGGCCACCACCGCGATCTCCCGCTCGCGCAGCGCCGGGACCTGACGGATCAGCTGGTAGCGGGCCACCGAGACGCCGGGGGTGGAGGCGTACATGTGCAGCACCTCCTTGATCCCCCGGCAGACCACGTCCAGCGGATGCTCGTCCGGCTCGGCGCTGGCCAGCAGGTCGGCCACCCGGACCAGGGTGTCGTCGTGGTCCGGGAAGATCGCCTCCTCCTTGGAGCGGAAGTAGCGGAAGAAGGTCCGCCGGGCCACGCCGGCGGCGGCGGCGATCTGATCGACCGTCGTCTCCTCGTACCCCTGGGTGGCGAACAGCTCCATCGCGGCTGCCGCCAGGTCCTGGCGCATCTGCAACCGCTGTGCCGCGGCCCGGCGGCTGCCGGGCCCCTGCTCCGCGACCGTACGCACGTCCTGTTCGGCGGATGACTGTTCCCGATCCATGGCTGGAACGCTACACGCCCGGGTGAGCTGCCCCGGTGCCGTTCGCGGCAACGGGCGGCGAACCGCAGGCGCCTGCGGGCTGACCGCCGGGCGCGGCCAGCGGGCCGAGACCTCGCCGTCGCCCCAGACCGGGCGCAGCGCGGGCTGCCGACCGCCGGACTGCTGGCCGCCGGTGGCTGGGCCGCCGGGCGGCTGGCCGGCGGTCATCGGCGCGCGTGGTCGCGGAAGCCGCGGCCGGTCTTGCGGCCCAGGCAGCCGGCCGCCACCAGGTGCTCCAGCAGCGGTGCGGCGGCCAGACCCGGCTCGCGGAACTCCTGGTGCAGCACCCGCTCGATGGTCAGCGAGACGTCCAGGCCCACCACGTCGAGCAGTTCGAAGGGGCCCATCGGGTAGCCGCAGCCCAGCTTCATCGCGGTGTCGATGTCGTCCACCGTCGCGTAGTGCTCCTCCAGCATCCGCACGGCGTCGTTCAAGTACGGGAAGAGCAGCGCGTTGACGATGAACCCGGCCCGGTCGCCGCACTCCACCGGGTGCTTGCGCACCTTGGCGCAGACCTCCAGGACGGTCGCGGTGACCTCGGGGTCGGTCAGCACCGTGGAGACCACCTCGACCAGCTTCATCGCGGGCGCCGGGTTGAAGAAGTGCATCCCGATCACGTCGCGCGGCCGGCCGGTGGCCGTCGCGCAGCTGATCACCGGCAGCGAGGAGGTGGTGGTGGCCAGCACCGCGCCCGGCTTGCAGATCTTGTCCAGTGCGGCGAACAGCTCGCGCTTGACCGCCAGGTCCTCGGCCACCGCCTCCAGCACCAGGTCGACGCCGGCCAGCTCGCTCTGCTGCCCGCTCGGGGTGACCAGGGCGAGGGTCGCGTCCCGCTGCTCGGCGGTGAGCCGGCCCTTCTCCACCGAGCGGTTCAGCGAGCGGGTGAGCTGCGCCTTGGCCTGCTCCGCCTTCTCCTGGCTGCGGGCGACCAGCGTCACCGGGTAGCCGGCCTTGGCGAAGACCTCGGCGATACCGGTGGCCATGGTGCCCGAGCCGCAGACACCGACGCTGCCGATCGGACGGCCCGCCGCCCGCGCGCCGGCGGTGGCGCCGGTCTCGGCCACCACCTTGGAGGAGCCGGGCGCCTCGTAGGTGTAGAAGCCGCGACCGGTCTTGCGGCCGAGCAGCCCGGCGGCGACCAGCTGGCCGAGGATCGGGGCGGGGGCGTGCAGCCGGTCCCTGGACTGCTCGTACATCGCCTCCAGGACGGTGCGCGCGGTATCCACGCCGATCAGGTCGAGCAGCGCCAGCGGGCCCATCGGCAGGCCGCAGCCCAGCCGCATCGCGGCGTCGATGTCCTCCCGGGTGGCGTACCTGGACTCGAACATCGCCGCGGCCTGGTTGAGGTAGGCGAAGAGCAGGCCGTTGACCACGAAGCCGGCCCGGTCGCCGGCCGCCACCGGCTCCTTGCCCAGCGAGCGGGCGAACTCGGCGGCCTGGTCGGCGACCTGAGGGGTCGTCAGGACGGTGCGGACCACCTCGACCAGCTTCATCGCGTGCACCGGGTTGAAGAAGTGCAGGCCGAGCACCCGTTCCGGGCGGGCGGTGGCGGCGGCGATCCGGGTCACCGAGAGCGAGGTGGTGCCGGTGGCCAGCACCGTGGCGGGCGGGCAGATCCGGTCCAGCTCGGCGAAGATCTCCCGCTTGAGTTCGAGCTGCTCGGGGACCTCCTCGATCACCAGGTCGGCCGTGGCGGCGGCGTCCAGCCGCTCGCCGACACTGATCAGCGCGAGCAGCGCGGTGCGCTCCTGGGTGGTGAGCCGCTCGCGCTCGACGGCGTGCGCGGTGGCCTCCTCGATCCGGGCCAGCGCCCGGGCGGCGGACGAGCCGTCGGCCTCGATGCCGATCACCCGGCGCCCGCTGCGGGCGATCGCGACGGCAATGCCCGCGCCCATGGTGCCGAGGCCCACCACGGCGACGGTGGGGAAGGGGTGCGGCGACGTGGCGGCGGTGGTGGTGCTGTCGGGAGCCTGCATCGTTGCTGGTCCTTTCGGGAGGCCCGACCGGGCTGCCGAGGCGCGGCCGGGGGAGGGGTGGGGCGGCCCATGGGTGGGGCTGCCGCGCGGCGCTGGGTACGGGGCCGGGTGCGGGCACGCGTACGGATGCGCGGGGCGGCAGCGCTGGGCGTCAGGCGAGGGGGCTGTCAGACACTGATGTCAGTCACTGGTGCCGGGCGGGGGTGCCGGCCGGTGGCGTCAGCTGGTGGTGGTCGCGGCTCTCGTGGCCGGGCCGGTCCGCTCCGGGCCGTGCCGCGAGATGTCCGCGCCAGGGACAGGTGTCCCCGAACCAGGTGAAAAGCCAGGTGAAGTGAAGGAAGCGGCACCCCGGCCGCACGTGTGACGCGCGGCGCCTCGCCGGTGCGGCTCCCGATGCCCGGCGGTGGTGCGTGCGGTCACTGTAGCGAAGTTACCGCCAGGTAGGAAGGGGGTGGGCGAGGGCAGAACATGGCATCCGACGGACCGTCAGCTTCCGGGTGTCCGAACCACTCGTCCGGGTAATACCGGGCCGATCACCTGCGCGGGAGCATGGGTCGTATGAGTACCACCATGGCTGATCAGGACGGATCGCCGGTCGGTTTCCCGGTCGGTTCGCCGAGCGGATCACCGGCCGGGTCGCCGGGCGAGCCGCTCGGCGACGAACCGCTCTGCGCCGAGCTGCGGGCCGAGCGCGCCTCCCGGGCCCGGGTGGTGGCCGCCCGGCTCGCCGCCGAGGGCGTCGAGGGCGTGATCCTCAGCTGGGTGGACAACGCCGGGGTCGCCCGGGTGAAGACCGTCCCGGTCCGCCGCCTGGAGCAGGCGGCTGCCTGGGGCGTCGGCGCCGCCCCCTGCTTCGACGTCTTCCTGGTCGACGACTCGGTCACCACCAGCCGCCACATCGGCGGCCCGGTCGGCGACCTGCGACTGATCCCCGACCTGGGTCGGCTCACCCGGCTGTCCGCCCAGCCCGGTTGGGCCTGGGCCCCGGCCGACCGCTACGCCCAGGACGGTTCGGTGCACCCCGGCTGCCAGCGCCGGTTCGCCCGCCGGCTGACCGACGCGGCCGCGCTGCGCGGCATCGAGCTGCGGGCCGGGATCGAGATCGAGTGGGTGGTGGCGCTGGCCGGCGCCCCGAGTGAGCCGCCCGTCTATCCCACCCACGGCCCCGCCTACGGCCTGCACCGCCTGGTCGACCTCTCCGACTACCTGCGCGACCTGCTGCACGCGTTGGACGAGCAGGGCCTGGCCGTCCTCCAGCTCCACCCCGAGTACGCCCCCGGTCAGTTCGAGGTCTCGCTGGCCCCCGAGAGCCCGCTCGGCGCCGCCGACACCACCGTGCTGGCCCGCCAGACCATCCGCGCGGTCGGTGCCCGGCACGGCCTGCGCACCTCCTACGCCCCCGCGATCGAGCCCGGCAGCGTCGGCAACGGCGGCCATCTGCACCTCTCGCTCTGGCGCGGCGGGCGCAACCTCGGCCAGGGCGGTCCCGGGCGCTACGGCCTGACCGGCGAGGCCGAGTCCTTCCTGGCCGGTGTGCTGGCCGAACTGCCCGCCCTGCTCGCCCTCGGCGCGCCCAGCCCCGCGAGCTATCTGCGCCTGGTCCCGCAGCAGTGGGCCGGCGCCTACCAGTGCTGGGGCCTGGAGAACCGCGAGGCCGCGCTGCGCCTGATCCCCGGTCCGCCCGGTGAGGGCCCGGCCAGCGCCAACGCCGAGCTCAAGTGCTTCGACGCCGCCGCCAACCCCTACCTCCTGGTCGGCGGCGTGCTCGCGGCCGGCCTCGCCGGTCTGGACGCCCACCGCTCGCTGCCCGCCGAGGTCCCCGGCGATCCGGCCGCGCTGCCCGAGGGCGAGATCCCCCGGCTGCCGAGCAGCCTGGCGCAGGCGGTCGCCGAGTACCGCACCTCCGGCGTGCTGCGTGAGGCGCTCGGCGACCCGCTCTACGAGGCGGTGCTGGCGGTGCGGCTGGGTGAGCTGGCGCTCTTCGAGGGGCGGTCGCCCGAGGAGCTGGCGGCGGCGACCCGCTGGCGGTACTGAGGGCCGGATCGATGGCCACCCGGTTCCCGCACCGCTCCTGAACCATGATCAGTTGCCCGGCCGTCCAACTCATGGAGGGGCCTCCCCGAGTTGCCGTGCCTCGACCCGCCGAGTTGGGCCGGCCCGGGAGATCCTCTAGTTTTGGATCAAGATTCTCAAGGGCGCGACTCTCATGGAGCGCTGCTTCCCAATGCAAGGGGACTGTGATAGTGCGTAAGATCGTCGGCCGCCGGATCGCCGGGGCCGCCCTGGTCGTCGGCCTGCTCGGGGCCAGTGCCCCCGTCCTCGCGGCTCCCGCCTTCGCGGACTCGTCCACCGGCACCACCCAGGTCCAGGACGGCCAGGGCATACCCTCGTTCAGCGACCTGCTGCGCGGCGTCGAGGTCAACTGGGCCGAGAGCCACTGGAGCTGGACCGCCTGGAACGACAGCACCCCGGTCACCGACGGCTCCGACCAGCCGAACTACCAGTGCGCCGAGTACGTCGCTCGCGCGCTGGCGGCGGCCGGCCTGGTCCCCGGCCTCGGCCCGGACGACCCGCAGGACTCCTACTTCAACTACACGGCGCCCAACGGCAAGACCTACGACCTGCTGCTGATCAGTGACCTGCCGCAGTACCACAACCTGTACGACTACCTGATGGACAGCGGCCTGGGCACCGACATCGGCGACCACCCCGAGGACGCCCGCCCCGGCGACGTCGTGGTCACCTACGCCGGCCCCGGCGTGACCAAGAGCCACACCGGCCTGGTGGTCACCGCCGCCGACGGCTCGAACGAGCCGACCGTCGACGCCCACAACCGGGCGCGCTCGCACTACGGCTACCACTTCTACGCGCCCTCGCACCTGGTGCGGATCGAGCCGCTGGGCCTGCTGACCGGCTTCCTGCCGAGCGACACGCAGCTCACCGCGCCGAAGAGCGCCATGCAGAAGCTGGCCGTCACCCCGCGCACGGCCACCCCGCAGGCCCCGGCCACCACGGCGCCCTCGACCGTGGGACGCCAGGACCCGGCCGGCCCGCAGGTCTGACCCGCTGAGCGGGGTACCGCCGCCGCGACCAACGCGGTGGCGCTACCCCGCTCGTGCTGTTTCGCCGACGGTGTCAGCGGGTCTCGATCACGACCGACTCGATGACCACGTCGTTGACCGGCCGGTCGTTGCGCCCCGTCTCCGCCGCCGCGATGGCGTCGACCACCTTCTGGCCGGCCTCGTTCGTCACCTCGCCGAAGATGGTGTGCTTGCCGGTCAGCCAGGCGGTCGGCGCCACCGTGATGAAGAACTGCGAACCGTTGGTGCCCGGACCGGCGTTGGCCATCGCGAGCAGGTAGGGCTTGGTGAACGCCAGGTCGGGGTGGAACTCGTCGGCGAACTTGTAGCCGGGGCCGCCGGTGCCGTTGCCCAGCGGGTCGCCGCCCTGGATCATGAAGTCCTCGATCACCCGGTGGAAGACGGTCCCGTCGTAGAGCGGATCCGTCGACTTCCTACCGGTCTCCGGGTTGACCCACTCCCGCTCGCCCTTGGCGAGTTCCACGAAGTTCCGGACCGTCTTCGGCGCGTGGTTCGGGAACAGCCGGATCTCGATGTCGCCCTGGTTGGTCTTCAGCGTCGCGTACAGCTGCTCGGCCATGGGTGCCTGCACCTCTCATTCGTCGTCATACGGGCACTCGACGCTACCCCGGACGACCCGAGCGGGTAACGCGCCACGCACTGGCGCTCTTCCGGCCCATGAGCTGTGGCCACCTCACCGGCACAGCGCCGCGTCCACGGCATCCTCCACGTGCTGAGAGGGCGCGCCGGTCGGCAGGGTGGTCACCGCGATCGCGGCGGCGCGGCCGTCCTCGGTGACCCCGCCACGGGTCCGGTAGCCCGGCGTGGTGCCGCCATGCCCCCAGTACACGCCGCCGCACGACAGCGGCGTGCTGGTCAGGCCCAGTCCGTAGCGGACGCCGGGGCCGAGCATGTCGGCGGGAACGGTGGTACGCATCTGGGCCAACTGCGCCGGGGGCAGCAGGCGTCCGGCCAGCAGCGCCGCGAAGAACTGGTTGAGATCGGAGTTGGTGGAGACCATCGCGCCCGCCGCCCAGGCCATGGACGAGTCCATGTCCGTGAAGTCGTGCGGGCCCTGGCCGGCCGGGGCCGTGGAGTAGCCATGGGGATGGGGGCCGGGGATGGTCAGGTCCCCGGCGGCGGGGAAGGAGGTGTGGCGCAGCCCGATGCGGTTGATGACGCGCTGGGTGATCTCCTCGCCGACGGGCCGTCCGGTGACCTGCTGGATGATCAGCCCGGCGACCACGTAGTTGGTGTTGCTGTACTCGAACTGCGCGCCCGGGGCGAAGTGCGCCTTCTGCGTCAGGGCCTGGTCGAGCAGGTCGCGGGGCTCGAAGTACCGGTCCTGGACGGTGGCCAGGTTCGCGAACTCCGGGGCGTCCAGGTAGTCGGGCAGGCCGCTGGTGTGCTGGAGCAACTCGTGGACGGTGATCCGGCGTCCGTCGATGCCGTCCCCGCGCAGCAGGCCCGGCAGGTAGGTGTCGACGGGCGCTTCCAGGTCGACCTTTCCCTCGCCGACCAGTTGCAGCATGACCACGGCGGTGAAGGTCTTGGTGTTGCTGCCGATCCGTACCTCCCCGTCGGTGGGCACCTTCGCCTTGGTGGTCAGGTCGGCGACGCCGGCGGTGTAGCTGCGGGTGTGGCCGTCGCGGTCCTTGACGGTGGCGAGGGCGGCCGGCATCCCGTCGTCGCGCACCAGCGCGTCCAGGCGCAGTTGGACGCTGTCGGGTCGGGCGGCGGCGAAGGCCGGCAGCGGGGCGGCGGTGCCGATCAGCAGCGCGCCGGCGGCCACGGCGACCGCGGCCGCGATGGCTCCGGGTCGACCGTCGCGCTGCCGCCGGGGGAACCGCGACCGGTGGGAGGCCTGCTCGTGCACGGGACAACTCCTGTGGTGGGTAAGGCGCCGGGCGACTCCCGGGCCGGCCCCAAGACGATCACGCGCGGCTGCGGCGGCGCGTCCGCGCCGGGGACGAGGGCAAGGCCAGGAGCCTGCTCCCGGAGTGCAGTTGGACCGGGGACCGGGCTCCTGGTGCACGGGCCCTACCCGGGCCACGGCTGGATCGGCGCCGCTGGTTTGCCGATTCGAGCCGCCCCGGCCGAGTGACGCCCCTACGCTTGCCCGATGACCTCCGATGTGCCGCAGACGGCAGTCAATGACGTGCTCGGCGGGGATCCGGCTGAACGGCCCGGCGGCAGCGCACCCGAAGAATTCGACTTCGCAGCGCATGCCGCCCGGGCCAAAGCACAGTACGAGTCCCAGCTGCCGCTCTACGAGGAGTTCTCGGACTCCGTCAAGAAGATACTGAGCACCTGTCTCGCCGACTCCGAGATAGCGGTCCACTCGATCACCAGCCGCGCCAAGGCCCCCGAGGGCTTCGCGAAGAAGGCGGCGAAAGCCTCGTCCGAAGATCCCGCGCTGCCGCGCTATACGGATCCGCTGAGGCAGATCAAGGACCTGGCCGGAGTCCGGGTGATCACCTATTTTCTGACCACCATCAAGGACGTCGAGCAGGTCGTGGAACGCGAGTTCGAGATCACCGAAAGGGTGGACAAATCTCAGCTGCTCGAGCGTGAGCGACGCCTGGGCTATCAGAGCGTCCACTATCTCGTCCAGTTGCGGAAGAACCGCTGCGAGCTCCCCGAGTACGCCAAGTACGCGGGGCTGACGGCCGAGATCCAGGTGCGGACCATCCTCCAGCACGCCTGGGCGGAGATAGAGCACGACATCCAGTACAAGGCGATCTACGAGATCCCGACGCAGACCCGGCGCCGGTTCATGGCGCTGGCCGGCCTCCTGGAGATCGCCGACCGGGAGTTCCAGGCGATCGAGAAGGAGGACCGGCGGCTGCGGGAGACGAACCTCGCTTCAGTCGCGCAGAACAAGCTGGTCGGCGTCGAGCTGACGGCTGACACGCTGAGGGCTTATCTGGACAAGCGGCTGGGCGAGGACAAGCGCATGTCCTCCTACTCCTACTCCTGGACGGTCGGCCTGCTCAAGGACCTGGGATTCGACCAGCTCGACACGCTGGACGAGTTTCTTTCCGGGTTCGATTCCTATGAGATCAGTCGCGCCGTGCACGGAACCAGCAAGGGGCAGCTCACGCGGCTGGAGGATGTGATCATGGTGGCGGTCGGCACGGAATACGCGAACCGCCATCCGTGGGCCGACACGTACGGCAGCGGCTGGTTCCGGGACCGAGTCGACCAGTTGCTGGAAAGGGCGCGCGGCAACGGTATCGAGGTGGGTGGCAAATCCCTGCCGCCCCGGATCGAGGACGACGCGACCGGGTGATCCCGCAACAGCCCGGGATCGTAGATCAGTTGGCAGGGGTTGTAGAGAGGCTCATGCTGCATCTCCCGCACCACATCGGTCAGATCGTCCGTGGGCGCGCGCCCGCTCAGCCGACGTGGTTGAAGTCGATCGGTGGAACCGAGCCGGAGTCGCTGATCGGCAGCAGGCTCGGCCACCACGGGGGATGGCCGAGCGGGCAGCGCTGCGGGAGGTAGTAGCCGTCCTTCGGGGCGACGTTCCCCGCCAGGTCCGCGCCGAACAGGGCGCCGAGGAGCAGCACCCCGGCCAGCACGCCGACGGCGGTCCGCACCCAGCGGCCGCGGCCGCGCAGTAGCCGCCAGGCGACGGCGAAGCCGACCGGGAGGCAGGCGGCGTACAGCAGGATGAACACGTACAGGACCAGGCCGAACCGCCAGTCGTCCGGAGCCTCCATCCTGGCGGGATACCAGTCCTGGTTCGTGCAGTAGCCCCAGGCCTCGGAGATGACGCGTTCAGACTCCCCGTCGGCGACCACTCCGACAACCGCACCCACGACGACCGTCAGGCACCCCAGCGCGCAGCCACCCGACTCCGCGCTCGGCGACTCCGCGTTCGGTGATTGCGCCATTGCCCCCACTCTCCGGTCTCCGGAAGACCGGACGGCCGCGCCGACCCGCCCGGTTCCCGACCTTCGTCGGCGCCCCGACCTCTTCCAGCGCCATCGCACCGAACACGCCGCATAACGCGACCGGGCAGGGCCAAAGGCCCTGCCCGGTCGAGCTGCCCGGTCGTCTCAGACCGCGCTGGCGTCCTGCTCGGCAGTGTCGGCAGCAGCAGTGCCCTGCTCGACAGGCCCAGCAGCAGCATCAGAGTCAGCAGCCCCGGTACCAGCAACCTCGGTGTCAGCCGCAGTCGCAGCCGCAGCAAGGACAGCCGGCGCCACCACCCGTCCCTTCCGGTTCAGCATCGCGAACCAGACCAGCCCGGCCAGCGCCACCAGCGAGGCGATGTAGAAGTTCAGCCGGAGCCCGAAGATGTACTGCGAGTAGTCGACCCGCAGCGACTCCTCGAAGATCCGGAACGCCGAGTACCCGGCCACGTAGAGCGCGAACAGGCTGCCCGGCTTGACCTTGCCGCGCCGGCCGAGCCAGATCAGGAAGCCGGCCAGCGCCAGGTCCCAGATGAGCTCGTAGAGGAAGGTGGGGTGGAAGGTGGCGTCCTGCAGGTAGCCCGGGGGACGGAAGGCGGGAGCGATCTCCAGGCCCCAGGGCAGCTTGGTCGGGCCGCCGAAGAGCTCCTGGTTGAAGTAGTTGCCGATCCGCCCGATCGCCTGCGCCACCAGCAGGCAGGGCGCCAGCGCGTCCATCATGCCGGTGACGCTGGCGCCGGCCTTGCGCAGCCGCCAGACGCAGACCAGTGTGGCCAGCGCCACACCGCCCCAGATCCCGAGGCCGCCGTCCCAGACCGCCAGCGGGCCCCACCAGTGGTGCGGCATGCCGGCCGGGGTGGTGATGTCGAAGTAGAGCCGCCCGCCGAGGATGCCGAACGGCACGCCCCAGGTGGCCATGTCGTCCACCAGTTCCGGGTTGCCGCCCTTGGCCGCCCAGCGGCGGCGGCCGATGATCACGGCGAGCGTGATGCCCACGATGTACATCAAGGCGTAGAAGTGGATGAACAGCGGGCCCAGGTGGAAGCCGTTCACCGATGGTGAGGGGATGGCGGCAAGCAGCATGCTGTGAGGGTACGCGAGCTGGGCGAACAGTTGGGTGTCGGGATATCGGATGCACCGATCCGAGGCCGTCCCCTACGGTGGCGCGATGACCACGCAGCTGATCATTCTCAACGGTGGCTCCAGCTCCGGTAAGTCCGTCCTGGCTCGCTGCCTGCAGGCGGTGCTGCCGCGGCCGTGGCTGACGTTCGGGACCGACACCTTCGTCGAGGGGCTCCCCGCGAGCCTGCGTTCCCCCAGTTCCCCCAGCCCCTCGTCCGCCAGCCCCTCATCCTCCAGCCCCTCATCCTCCAGCCCCTCGGACAGTCCCTCGGACGCGGGGATCGAGTTCGCCGACGACGGCACGGTGACGGTCGGACCGGTGTTCCGGGAGCTGGAGGCCGCCTGGATCACCGGGATCACCGCGATGGCGCGCGCCGGTTCGCCGGTGATCGTGGACGAGGTGTTCCTCGGTGGCGCGCAGTCGCAGCAGCGGTGGGAGCGGGCGGCCGAGGGGCTGGGGGTGCTCTGGGTCGGCGTGCGCTGCGCGGCGGCGGTGGCGGCGGAGCGCGAGGTGGCCCGTGGGGACCGGGCCGTCGGGATGGCGGCGGCGCAGGCCGAGCTGGTGCATCGCGGGGTGCGGTACGACCTGGAGGTGGACACCGCGCACGCCGAGTCGATGGCGTGCGCGCGGCTGATCGCGGCCAGGGTGTCCTGAGCGCTACTTCCCGTGCAGGTCCGGCACCTGCTGCAGCCAGGCGGGCCGCCCGGCCGCCGTGCGCTTGGCCCGAGCGGCCTCGGTGGCTGCCAGCTCCGCCTCGGTCGCGAAAGTGCGCGGCAGCCAGCGCTCGGAGACGGCGGCCCGCGCGGCCAGCTGCCGGACGTAGGCCTCGCGCAGCTCGGCCACGTCGGCGAAGCCCTCCTCGATCTCCAGCCACTGGTCCGGCACCAGGGCCAGCACCTCGCGCAGCAGCTCCTCGGTCACCTGCGGGGCCAGCTCGGCGTCGGCCGCCGCGACGTCGGGGTGGTAGTCGCCCAGTGCGTGGCCGCTCAGGTCGTAGGCGCGGTCCACGGCCGAGGCCGCGCCGGACCAGCGGTGGTGGAAGACCAGGGCGGCGCCGTTGTCGATCAGCCAGAGGCGGTGGTGCCAGACCATCAGGTTGGGGTTGGCCCGGGTGCGGTCGACGTTGGCGGTCAACGCGTCCAGCCAGACCAGCCGCCCGGCCTCCAGCGGACCGACGGCGAGCGCGTCGGCCGCGCCGGCGGTGCCGGGCTTGGCCATGCCGGGCTTGGCCGCGCCGGGCTTGAAGTCGTGCGCCCCCGGCAGGTAGTCCATCCCGAGGTTGAGGCCGGCGCTGGCCCGCAGCAGGTCCTGGATCTCGGCGTCGGGCTCGTGCTCGGCCACCGCCGGGTCGAAGTCGACCAGCACCAGCTCGGGCACACGCAGGCCCAGCCGCCGGGCCAGCTCGCCCACGATCACCTCGGCCACCAGCGCCTTGCGGCCCTGCGCGGCGCCGGTGAACTTGACCACGTAGGTGCCCAGGTCGTCGGTCTCGACGATGGCGGGCACCGAACCGCCGGCCCGCAGCGGGGCGAGGTAGTGCAGGGCGGTCACCCGGGGCAGGTCAGCAGACACCCGCTCAGCCTAGACCGGCCGCCGCGCGGCCCGGCCCGAATTTCCCGCCCGGGTCTCCGGCGGTGGCCGAGGTCCGCGCCGAGCCCACCGGCCGCGTGTGGTTGGCTGTCCCGCGACGAATCGCCCACGCCCCCAAACCCCCGAAGGAGCCCCGCCATGGCCGAGGTCCACGCCCACACTGAGCGGACCTACCCCGCCACCCCCGAGCAGGTGTACGAGGCGATCGCCGACTACAGCACGGTCCGGCCCACGTTGCTGCCCGCGCAGTACAGCGAGTACGAGGTCCGCGCGGGCGGCGTCGGCGCCGGTACCCAGGTGCACTGGCGGCTGCAGGCCACCGAGAAGCGGGTCCGCGACTGCCTCTTCACCGTCTCCGCGCCGTCCGCCGGGAAGCTGGTGGAGAAGGACGCCAACTCCTCGATGGCGATCACCTGGACGGTCTCCTCGGCGGGCGCCGGTCAGACCACCGTGGCGATCGACACCACCTGGCAGGGCGCCGGCGGCATCGGCGGCTTCTTCGAGCGCACCTTCGCTCCCAAGGGCCTGAACCGGATCCACGACGAGGTGCTGAACCGGCTCGCCGACCACCTGAAGTAGCCACCTGAAGCAGCCGCCTGAAGCAGCCTCGTCGGCCACCTGGAGCAGCACCCCCGGCTCAGCTGGGACCAGCGGGCCGGACATCCGTACGACTTACAGCTCGTACGGGTGGACCGCGCCCCCGGGGGAGTGATGCTGCGCGAACCGGCGTGCCGCGCCACCCTAGGCTCGCGGCCGTGAATCTGACGATCCTTCACGTTTCCCAGCCGGTGGACGGCGGGGTGGCCCAGGTGGTCACCGATCTGGTCCGGGGTCAGCGCGTGGCCGGCCACCGGGTGCTGGTCGCCTGCCCGCCCGGCGGCCGGCTCGGGCCCCGGGCCGCCGCCGCCGGGGCCGAGCTGCTGGAGTGGCCGGCCCGCCGTTCGCCCGGGGCGAGCGTGCCGGGCGAGGCCGCCCGGCTGCGCCGGCTGGTGCACACGGCGGCGCCCGACCTGGTCCACCTGCACAGCGCCAAGGCCGGCCTGGCCGGCCGTCTCGCCCTGCGCGGCCGGCTGCCGACCGTCTTCCAGCCGCACGCCTGGTCCTTCGCCGCCGCCACCGGCGCGCTCGCCACCGCCAGTACCCGCTGGGAGCGGTACGCCACCCGCTGGGCGGCGGCCGTGCTCTGCGTCAGCGAGCAGGAGCGGCTGGACGGCGAGGCGGCCGGGATCAGCGCCCCGTTCACCGTGGTCCCCAACGGGGTCGACCTGGAGCACCACACACCCGCCGAGCGCCGGGCCGCGCGGCTCTCGCTGGGGCTGGACCTGTCCGAGCCGCTGGCGGTCTGCGTCGGGCGACTGTGCCGGCAGAAGGGCCAGGACCTGCTGCTCGCCAGCTGGCCGGCAGTGCTGCGCCGGGTGCCGGGCGCGCGGCTGGCGCTGGTCGGCGGCGGGCCGGACGCGCAGGCGCTGGCCGCGCAGGCCCGAGCACTGCCGGAGCCGTACCGGGTGCGGCTGGCGGGCGAGGTGGCGGATCCGCGCCCGTGGCTGGCGGCAGCCGACCTGGTGGTGCTGCCCTCGCGCTGGGAGGGGATGGCGCTGGCGCCGCTGGAGGCGATGGCGATGGCCCGCCCGGTCATCCTGACCGACGTCCCAGGGGCCCGCGAGCAGCTGCCGCCGGAGCAGCGGGAGGTCTCGCTGCTGCCGGCCGAGGACCCGGCGGCGCTGACGAACGCGTTGGCCGAAGCGCTGGCGGATCCGCTGGAGTGCGCCCGGCGCGGGATGGCGGCGCGCGCTTGGGTGGCGGGCCGGCATGACGTGCGCACCATGATCACCCGGGTGTCGGAGCTGTATCAGAAGTCGATCACCGAGGGCCAGCCGACTCCCCGTGTCTCCGCGCGGATCTGATCGTTTCTCAGGCAGTGACGTGCAGGTTGTTCGGTAGGGGCGACGTGGTCGATCACTCGTTCGGGCCGTGCCCAGCGGCCAAGTCGGAAATTCCGATTAATGGGCGGGTGGAATGAACCGGCGAGTCAACTCCCCATCAACTTCCGGGAATTTAGCCGTCGCTCGGTAATGTCTGATTTTGCCCACTTCGTTCCAAAAGTACGAGAACTTCCATCGAGTTCCTGTGCGAGTTGTGCGAATTCGGGCGACTGAGGACGAACGGTACCGCGAAATCCGCCACCAAGGGCACACTGCAGGGGAGTTCGTGCGCGATGACCATTGACCACGAGAGTGTGCCGCGGCCTGGGCGACCCGCGGTCGGCGGTCGGCGGCTCGCGACCGAACTGCTCGACCGGCCCGCCCGGCGACCGCCGCAGGCTCGCAGTGCCGGTCAGCTCGGCCGGCACCGGCGGGGCCTGCGCTCGGCCGGGCTGCTCCCCGTGGCGCTGGGCGTGGTCGACCTGCTGGCCCTGTGCGCGAGTTCGATCGGCTGCGCCTCCGCGCGGGCCCACCCGCTGGGCGCCGCCGCCGCGCTGCTGCCGATCCTGCTGCCGCTGTACCTGGCCGGCGGGCTCTACCGCACCCGGATGAGCCCCTCCGCACTCGACGAGCTGCCCGCGCTGATCGGCCGGGCCGCCGTGGCGCTCGCCTTCGCGATCACCCTCTGCGACTGCCTGGGCGCCGGCTGGCCGTCCGGCGGCCCGGCCTGCTGGGCCCGGCTGCTGGCCCTGCTCACCGCCCTGGTGACGCTGGCCGCACTTGGCCGGGCGGTGGTCTACGGACTGCTGCGCCGACTGCGCCGCCGCCGCCCGGTGCCGGTCCTGGTGCTCGGCGCCGGACCGCTCGGTCAGCGGATCGCGAGCACCCTGCGCGAGCACCCCGAGTACGGGATGCGCCCGGTCGGCTACCTGGACCAGGACCCGGTGCTGCTGCCCGGCGACTCCCCGCTGCCCGTCCTCGGCGGCCCCGAGGCGCTGGAGCGCGAGCTGCGCCGGCACGGGGTGGTGCGGCTGATCGCCACCGCCGGCGCCGCCGACGAGCAGGAGACGGCCGGCGCGATGCGCGAGGCGGTCCGGCTCGGCTGCCAGGTCTGGCTGGTCCCCGGCCTGCGCGAGCACGGCGGATTCGGTGCGGCGGGCCGGCCGGCCGACCACCTCTGGGGCTACCCCTGCCTGCGGCTGTCCCGGACACCGCCGCGCCGCCCCGGCTGGCTGCTCAAGCGGGCGGTGGACATCGCCGCCGCCGCCCTCGGACTGCTCGCCATCTCCCCGCTGCTGGCCCTGTGCGCGCTCGCGGTGCGCCTGGACACCGGCCCCGGCGTGCTCTTCCGCCAGCAGCGCACCGGGCTGGACGGCCGGGTCTTCACCCTGCTCAAGTTCCGCACCCTGCGCCCGAGCAACGAGCACGAGTCGGCCACCCACTGGAACATCGCCCAGGACCACCGGATGAGCCCGGTCGGCCGGCTGCTGCGCCGCAGCTCGCTGGACGAGCTGCCGCAGCTGTGGAACGTGCTGCGCGGCGACATGACCCTGGTCGGCCCGCGCCCCGAACGCCCTTACTTCGTCATGCGGTTCAGCCAGGCCTACCCGGAGTACGCCGACCGGCACCGGGTCCCGGTCGGGCTGACCGGCCTGGCCCAGGTGAACGGGCTGCGCGGGGACACCTCGATCGAGGACCGGGCCCGCTTCGACAACCACTACATCGAGAGCTGGAGCCTCTGGCAGGACGTCAAGATCCTGCTGCGCACCGCCGCGCTGATGCTCCGTCCGGACGGGAGCTGACCCACCGTGGCCCTGACCCTGCCGAGCGGACCCGCGTTACGCCTGGATCGGCCCTGGCCCGAGCTGCTGCGCGCCCTGGTCACCGCGCCGCTGCGCCGCCCTAGCCTGCTGGCCGCCGCGACCGTCCTGCTGGTCTGCGTGCCGACCGGCGAGGAGAACGTGACGGCGGCCGTCCACATCACCCCCGCCGACCTCGCCTCGCTGGCCCTGGTCGCGCTGCTCGCCCTCGACCTGCTGCGCGGCCGCGAGCTGGGCCTGAGCAGGCCGGCCTGCCTGGTCTTCGCCGGGGTGGTCTGCGCCGCTGCCGCCGCCACCGTGACCTCGATCGACCCGTCCGCCAGCCTGACCGGCTTCGTCCGGCTGGTGCAGATCTTCGTCCTGGTGCCGGCCGCCGTGCTGGCCGCGCTGCGCGACCGCACCGATCTGCACCTGGTGCTCGGCGCCTTCGTGCTGGCCGCGCTGATCGAGGGCGGGGTCGGGGCGGAGCAGTACCTCACCAAGACCGGCGCCTCCTACACCGGGGAGCCGAT
Organism: Kitasatospora sp. NBC_01266; assembly: GCF_036242395.1. Lineage (NCBI taxonomy): Bacteria > Bacillati > Actinomycetota > Actinomycetes > Kitasatosporales > Streptomycetaceae > Kitasatospora > Kitasatospora sp. NBC_01266. The sequence continues at coordinate 6,212,134 of NZ_CP108458.1, forward strand.
CCGGGCGGTCGGCACCTTCGGCGCGCTCGACATCATGGCGATGTCCGGGGTGGTCAGCTTCGGCCTGCTGGCGGCCCTGGCCCTCGGACTGACGATGCGTCAGGGCAGCTTGGCACGGCGCTGTCTGCTCGCCTCGACGGCCTTCCTGGTGTTCCCGCTCGCGGTCTCGTTCAGCCGGGGCAGCTGGATCGCCACGGCGGTCGCGGTCACCGTGCTGCTGCTCAAGGCCGATGCCCGGCTCGCGCTGCGCTGGGCGGTGCTGGGCCTGGCGGCGGCGATCGTGGCGGTCGGCGGGCTCGGCGTGGGCGGCGGCGGGGTGACCGAGCGGCTGGACAGCATCGGCACGGTCTCCGGCGGCAACGAGGACCACTCGGTCAGCGACCGCTACGACCTGTGGGCCACCGCCCGCTCGATCTGGGCCGACCACCCGGTCACCGGCGCCGGCCCGAAGAGCTTCCCGCAGCTGCGCGACTCGCACGCCCCGCTGCGGCTCTCCTCCGGCAGCGACGCGGCCGACTCCACCATCGGCTTCGAGCGCGAACCGCTGCTCTCGCCGCACAACATGTACTTCCTGGTGCTCTGCGAGCAGGGCCTGGTCGGCATCATCGCCTACGGCGGGCTCTTCCTCGCCCTGCTGCTCGGCTGCCTGCGCCGCCGGGGCGGCGCCGGCCCGGCGGCGCTCGGCCTGCTCTGCTGGGTGCTGGTCGACTTCCTCTATGCCGACATCGGCGGCACCACCACCGTGCTGACCTCGGTGATCCTGGGCGTGGCGGCCTGGTGGGCGCTGCCGGCCGAGCGAGAGCAGCAGGTATGACACTCAGTCAGGAAGTGCGCCCCGCGCCGCCGGTGGCACCGGCGCCGGTGGAGCGCGGCCCGTCCTTCGTCGCCAAGGCCTTCGGCATCACCGCGCTGCTCAGCGCGGCCGGCTCGGCGCTCGGACTGCTGCGCGATCTGCTGCTGGCCCGCTACTTCGGGGCGGACGAGGGCACGGACGCCTTCCTGGTCTCCTGGACCGTGCCCGAGACGGCCGCGCCGCTGCTGATCGAGGACGCGATGGCGTTCCTGATGGTCCCGGCCTTCAGTCTGGCCCTGGTGCTGCGCGAGGAGCGGCCCGACGGGCCGGACCCGGTAAGGCAGTTGACCGTCGACACGCTGCCCTGGCTGCTCGCCGGGCTGTGCGCGCTCTCCGGGGCCACCATGCTCTGGGCGCCCGAGGTGGTGCACACGCTGGCCCCCGGCCTGGCCGACCCGGCGCTCGCGATCACCTGCACCCGGATCACCGCCGTGACCATCCTGCCGTTCGGCGTGGCCGGCTACCTGGGCGCCGCACTGCGCGCGCACCACCGGTTCACCGCCCCGGCGGCCATCTACGTGGCCTACAACCTGGGCATCCTCGCCGTGCTGACCACCTGCCACCTGCTGCTCGGCGTGCGGGCGGCGGCGCTCGGGGTGGCCTTCGGCAGCCTGCTGCTGGCCGGGGTGCTGGTCGGTCCGTTCGTCCGCGCCCTGCGCCGCGGCCCCGGCGGCCGGGGGCGGGCCGCCGCCGGCGGACGCGGACTGCTGCTCAACCCGCTCGCGCTGCTGCCGGTGGCCGCCTTCACGCTGACCCGGCAGTCCCAGGTCTTCATCGAGCGCTACCTCGGCTCGACCCTGCCGGCCGGGACCATCTCGCACCTCAACTACGCGGCCAAGGTCTCCCAGTTGGCGATGACCACCGCGATCCTGATCTGCACGGTCACCTTCCCGCTGGTCGCCCGGGCGCTGGCGGCCGGCGACCTGCCGGCCGCCCGGGACCGGGTGGAGAAGGACCTCGGCCAGGCGGCGGCGGTGGTGCTGGCCGGCACCGCCTTCCTGATCGCCTGCGCGCCCGCCGTGGTCTCGCTGCTCTTCCAGCGCGGCGCCTTCGGCGCGGCCGACGCCGCCGCCACCGCACAGGTGATCCAGGTCTACAGCTTCGGGCTGCTCGCCCAGGCGCTGATCGGGGTCATGGTGCGGCCGTTCTTCTCGATGCGGCCGGCCGTCCGCCGGGCCGACGACCGGCGCACGGCCACGGCCGCGGGGCGGTGGCTGCTCGACTGGTACCCGGTCGCCGCGATGACGGTCGGGCTGCTGGTCACCACCCTGGTCGGGCTGCTGACGATCCATCACTTCGGCGAACTGGGGCTGGCGGCCGGCAACGCGGCGGGCATCACCACCACCGCCGTGCTGCTGCTGCGCGGACTCGCGCTGCGCGGCATCGCGCTGCGGATGCCGCAAGTGCTTGGCGGCCAGGCCAGGTTGCTGCTGGCCGCGGCGGGCGCGGCGCTGACCGGCGGCTGCGTGGCCCGCGCGGTGCACCCGGCGGCGCTGTCGCTGATCGCGGGGGGCGCGAGCGTGCTCGCGGTCTACCTGGCGCTCGGCACGCTGCTCGGCGCCCGTGAGCTGAGCGGCCCGGTCCGCCGGTCGGCGGCCGCACTCCGGGGGACGAGCACGCCGATCAGCGGTTCGGCGGTGGGGGATGACCCGTTGGAGGAAGGAACCTTGCCCGATGGTCGTTGAACTCACTCGCCGTCCCCATCCGCCTCGGCAGGCGACCGCTCCCGGCCGCCGGTCCGGTCGGCCGTGGATCCTGATGTACCACTCGGTGGCCGAGGAGGAGGAGGATCCGTACCTGCTCACGGTCAGCCCCGACCGGTTCGCCGCCCAGATGCGCTGGCTGGCCGCCCGGGGCTGGCGCGGCGTCAGCATGCGCGAACTGCTGGCCGCGCGGGCCGCCGGCCGGCGGGACCGGCTGGTCGGCCTGACCTTCGACGACGGCTACGCCGACTTCGCCCGCCACGTGGTCCCGGTGCTGCGCGGCTACGGGTTCACCGCGACCGCCTACGTGGTGGCCGACCGCCTGGGTGGCGACAACTTCTGGGACGTCAAGGGCCCGCGCAAGGCGCTGCTCACCGTCGAGCAGGTGCGCGAACTCGCCGACACCGGATGGGAGATCGGCTCGCACGGGATGAGCCACCTGGCGCTGCCGGGGCTGCCCGCCGAGCTGCTGGCCGCCGAGGTCCGGAACAGCCGGCAGGCGCTGGCCGAGCTGCTCGGCGGTCCGGTCGACGGCTTCTGCTACCCGTACGGGGCGGTGGACGAGCGCGCCACCCGGGCCGTCCGGGAGGCCGGCTACGACTACGCGGTGGCGATCGGCCACAGCGCGCTGGCCGGCCGCTTCGCGCTGCCCCGCTGCTACGTCGGCGACCGTGACGGCGCCTGGCGGTTGCGCGCCAAACGCGGCCGGCACGGCCTGCGGGACCTGGTCACCGAGCTGCGGCGCCGGGGGACGGCGCGATGAGGGTGCTGCACGTGATCACCGGCCTGGCCGCGGGCGGCGCCGAACAGCAGCTGCTGCTGACGATCCGTCACCTGCCGTCGTCCGTCGACTGCGAGGTGGCGACCCTGACCAACCCGGGCAGCGTGGCGGCGGCGCTGCGCGCGGACGGCGTCACGGTGCACGACCTGGCGATGCGCGGCAACCGGGACCTGGCGGTACTGCCCCGGCTGGTGCGGCTGATCCGGCGCGGGCGCTACGACGTGGTGCACACCCATCTCTACCGGGCCGGCCTCTACGGGCGGTTGGCGGCCCGGCTGGCCGGGGTGCGCGCGGTGCTGGCCACCGAGCACTCGCTGCACGCCGGGACGATCGAGGGACGCCCGGTCGGCGCCGGCGTCAAGTCCCTCTACCTGGCGGCCGAACGGCTGGGGGTCACCACGGTGGCGGTCTCCGGCCGGGTGGCCGGGACGCTGGCCGCCTGGGGTGTGCCGGGGCAGCGGGTGGCGGTGCTGCCGAACGGCATCGAGGCGGCCGGGTTCGCCGTGCCCTGGGAGCAACGCGTCGAGATCCGGCGGAAGTTGGGGCTCTCGGCGGAGGCCTTCGTGGTCGGCGCGGTGGGCCGCCTGGTACCCGGGAAGCGGTTCGACGTGCTGGTCTCGGCGCTGACCGTGCTGCCGGGCGCGGTGCTGCTGCTGGTGGGCGAGGGGCCCGAGCGGGCGGCGCTGACCGAGCTGGCCCGCACCCTCGGGATCGGCTCGCGGGTCCTGCTGATCGGCGAACGGACCGACGTGCCGGAGCTGTTGAGCGCGATGGACGTGCTGGCCGCACCCTCCGTCGAGGAGACCTTCGGCCTGGCGGTGCTGGAAGGCCTGGCAGCGGGACTGCCGGTGCTGCACAGCGGCTGCCCGGCGCTGGAGGAGCTGCCCGCCGAAGCCGCCCCCGGCGCCCGCAAGCTGCCCTCCACGGTGGCCGCCTACCAGGAGGCGCTGCTGGCCCTCGGCCCGGCACCGCTCGCCGTCCCGCTGCCCAGGCCACCCGCCGTGGCGCACTACGACATTGTCCGAACAGCCGGCCAACTGGGCGAGCTGTACGAGCGGTTGGGACGGGCCGCGGGGCCGGTCCCGGCCGGGATGGAGTCCTGAGAATGAACGGCACGGAACGAGGAACCGACCGAGGCGGCAACCCGGGTACCGATCGCGCGCCCGGCCTGCGCACGCTGGCCCGCCGCTGGTGGCCGCTGGCCGCCGCCGTCCCGCTGGGCGCGATCGCCGGGGCCGGCTACGCGCTGGTCGCACCGGCGGTCTACACGGCCAACTCCTATGTGGTGGTGGTCCCGGACAGCACCGCCGAGGCCGGGCTCGCGGTCAACTTCGCCCAGGCGTACGGCCGGCTGGCGGCCCAGCCCCAGGTCCTGGAGCTGGCCGCCCCCGACGCGGGCCGCAGCAGCGCCGAACTCGCCGGCCTGGTCGCCGGGACCACCTCGCCGGACGCCCCGGTGATCGAGATCGCCGGAAACGGCGGACGCCCGGGTGACGCGGTGAAGGCGGCCGACGCGGTGGCCAAGGCCCTGATCTCGTTCGCGAACACCAGCAGCAAGGAGACCGGGGTGAAGCTGGTCCCGCTGGCCGCCGCCGCGGAGCCGGACAAGCCGACCACCCCGAGCCGCCGACTCGACGTCGCGGTCGGTGGCGCGGCGGGCGTGCTGGTGGGGGCGCTGGCGATGATGCCGCGCCGCAGGACGGGCGGGGCGGCATCATCGTCAGCGCCCGTCGCGACCGTGCCCGCGCCGGCGTCCGCCACGGACGGCACCGGCGCGGGTGCCGTGCAGCAGGCCGAGCCCGCCGGGAGTGCCAAGTGACGTCGCCGCAACCGATCCGGGAACCGACCTCATCCCCGGAGCCCCCGGAGTCCCCGGAGCCTTCGGCAGCCGGGCCGGCCGGCCCCCCGGCGCCGCGGACCCCGGCCGAGCCGGGCGAGGCGCGCTCGCCCGCCCCGCGCTGGACCACCGAGCTGCACCGCGCGGACGACACCCTGACCCGTGTCGCCGGGGAGTGGGACGCGCTCGCCGCCCGCTGCCGCACCGCCACCCCGTTCCAGGCCGCCGCCTGGCAGGCGTCCTGGTGGCGTGCCTACGGCCACCCCGGTCGGCTGCGCGTGCTGCTGGTCCGCCGGGACGGCGAGCTGGTGGCCGCCGCCGCGTTCGCCGCCGGCCGCACCGGCAGCCTCACCGCGCTCGGCGGTCGGCTGATCGACTTCACCGACGTCCTGCTGGACGACTCCTGTGCCGCCCAGGCCGCCGCCGAGCTGGCCCGCGCGCTGCCGCTGCGCCGCCCCTGGCAGGCCCTGGAGCTGCGGGAGGTGCGGCCCGGCTCGGCGGCGCACCAGGTCTACGCGCACTGGGACGGGCGGCGCCACCAGCTGCTCGACTCGGTCTGCCAGCACCTGCCCGCCGTCCCGATGGACCAGCTGCTCGGCCGGCTGCCGGGCCGCACCGCGCAGCGCAGCCGGGCCAAGCAGCGCAAGCTGCTGGAGGCCGGGGTGGTGGCCCGGCGGGTGCCGGTCGACCAGGTCGGGGCCGCGATGGGCGACCTGCTGCGGCTGCACGCCCTGCAGTGGGAGAGCCGCACGGTCACCGCCGAGCACGTCAGCGAACGCTTCGCGGCCCACCTGTGCGAGTCCACCGCGGGGCTCGCCCGGCTCGGGCAGGCGGTGGTCTACCGCTACTACCTGGACGACGAGCTGATGGCGGTCGACCTGCTGCTGCTCTGCCCCTCCTTCGCCGGTCTCTATCTCTACGGCGCGCACCCGGGGCTGCGGGAGCGGATCGACATCGCGGGCCTGCTCTTCGGCACCTCGCTGGAGGAGGCGGTCCGCGCGGGCATCCCGGAGCTGAGCCTGATGCGCGGCGAGGAGCCGTACAAGGAGCGCTGGCGCCCGGAGCGCGAACGCAACCACCGCCTGCTGCTCGGGCCCGCCCACCTCGCCGGCGCGCTGAGCCTGCGGCTGGCCCTGGTCCGGGCCCGCGCGGCGGCCGTCCCGCACCTGCGCGGACCGGTCACCCGGCTGCGCGCGCTGCTCGGCCGCCGCTGACCGAGGCCGAGGCCGAAGCGGACGCCGACGCCGACGTTGAGGCCGACGCCGACCCGCTCGCGGACGGCGCCGGGGACACCGACGGTGACGGGGCCGCCGAAGCGGAGTCGGAGTCGGCGGCCGACGGGGAAGGGAGGGCCGCCGCCTCGGACGCGGTCCCCGGGGCGCTCGCCGGGTCGCTCGCCTGATCGGTCGCCGACGGAGCCATCCTCAGCCCCTGGCAGAAGTGCGGCAGCAGCGGCGGGCGCAGGCCTGGCAGGTTGCCGAACAGCCCCGGCGGCAGCTGGAAGCACGGCGCCTCGGTCGGGGCCGGCGTCGGAGTGGGCGTCGCCGCGCTCTGGGATCCGCTCATCAGCTGCCGGTAGACGGAACTCGAGCGCGGGTTGCTGCGGCACTCCCAGAAGCCGTGCGGACAGTAGTCGGTGACGGTCTGGTACAGCGTGTCGTGGGTGCGCATCCACTCGACCATCCGGCGCACGAACTCCGGGTTGTCCCCGTTCCGGAACAGCCCCCACTCCGGGTACGAGACCGGCTTGCCGCGCTTGGCGGCGAACTCCACCTGATCCTCGAGGCCGTAGGGCTCGTGCACGTACTGGTCGAAGGTCGCGCCGGCCGGCTGGTCGTAGCTGTCGGTGCCGATCACGTCCACCACGTCGTCACCGGGGTAGCACTTGGTCCAGGCGATCGCGTCCCGCCCCCGGTTGGGGGTGAAGTCGAACCGGAACCGCTGCCCGGGCACCGAGCGCATCACGTCGACGATCCGCCGCCAGTACGCCTTCCACGCGGTCGGGTCGGGCTTGCAGCGGCTGGTGTAGGTGATGCCGTTCATCTCCCAGCCGAGCACGATCACCGTGTCGCCGCCGCCGAGCGCCACCAGCTTCCGGGCGAGCTTGTGGAAGTGCTGGTCGTAGGCGCCCTGTGCGCCCTGGTCGAGCAGTTGGGCGACCTGGTCGTCGGGCAGGTCGCCCTCGTTGGGGACCAGCATCGGCACGTTGAGCACCAGGGTCCGGCCGTGCTGGGCGAGCCGCCACTGCGACCAGAAGGCCAGCATCTTGGTGTCGCCCTCGATGTCGCTCCAGCTGTTTCCGGCCAGATAGGTGTGGCCGACCTGGAGGTTGGCGCCGTTCAGCCAGGCGGAGAACCTGGCGATCTGCGGAATGTACTCGTCCCAGGAGCCGACGAAGGCGCCGAACGGCACTTCGTGGTCGGCCCGCCGGGTGTTCGGCCTGGGTGCGGCGGCGCGCGGTCGCATCGCGGACGCGTCAGCACCGTCGACGGCGGCGGGGCCGCGGTCGGCCGTGCTCAGCGGGGTGCCGCCGGAGGTGAGTCCGGCCGTGGTGAGCAGCAGCAGCGCGGCGGCGGCCAGCGCCGGACGGCCGATTCGCATGGTCTCTCCTCCAGCACGGAACTGGTCCAGCGGGACGCCGGACTCGGATGCGTGTCGCACGCATCCGCCTACCGACAGTAAGCTGATCTGCCGTCAGAAAAGCCGAATGTCACCCCAAAGTGGACACTTATCGCGAGCCTGGCCGATCTCGACTGGCTCCGGTTGCCGTCCTGACCGATTGTCAGCCGGTTCTGCCGCGTCGATGGCCCCCGCCGCCCGGCCCGCCTCGGCCCACCGCGACCGGCCGCGACCCGCGGTGACCTGCGCCGGGCCCACCCGAATGACCCCCGCCGAGTGTCCGGTAATCCGCCCGCGGACCCGTCGGGCGGCACCACCATGCTGACGGCCGAGCGCCCACCAGGTACCCTCCCGAGGTGTCCTGGAAGCCGTTTCGTACTCTGACCCCCCGGTCGGCCCTGCCCGCCATGGCCGTGCTGCTGGTGCTCGGCGTCGGCGCCGCCGCGCACGCCAACCGCCCGGTTCCGTTCGGCGACCAGGTCTCGGCGCCCGGCAACGCCCAGGCCAGCCCGGTGGGCGCGCAGTCCGCCGCTCCGGCCGTCCCGGACTTCCGGGTGGGCCCGGGGCTGGAGGCGTACGACCCGTCCAGCGGCGCGCTGCTCTGGTCCTACCGCCGCGACGGTGCCACCGCCCTGCACGTCACGCTGCTGGACCAGAGCGCCGTGGTGGTCTGGGACGACGGCATGGTCACCTCGGTGGAGATCGACGACCACCAGGTCCGCTGGCACCGCTCGGTGCCGGGCCTGTCCGACTGGCTGCAGGGCAACGGCGAGCCCGGCGCCGACCAGCGCACCGAGGCCCAGCGCAAGCAGCTCGAACTGCAGCGCGCCGCCGCGGCGGTGCAGGTCGCCAGCGAGCCCGAGCCCTGGGTCCAGGTGCTCACCCCGAGCCTGACCATGGGCTTCCGCGACCGTGACGGAGATCTCAGGTTCAACGCCCAGCCGCAGAGCGGCTGCGTCTACGACCCGCTGCGCGCGGTGGACACCGACATCGCGGTGCTGGTCCCGCGCGCCTGCACCGGCACCACCGGCTCGGGTCACCCGCTGCCCGGCTCGATCACCGGCTTCCGGCTGGACGGCCACGGCTACGTGCTCAACGCCGGCCCGAAGGTGAAGATCACCAGGCTGGACGCCAAGCGGGTGCTGATCGACGACGGACCGCTGGTCGGCAGCCGGGTCTTCGACACCGAGCAGGGCGCCTCGGCGATCCCGTGCGACAGCCCCGAGGCACCGTTCGCCGCGGTCCAGCCGCAGGACGGCTGCCCGGTGGCGGTGCCGGCCCCCGCCGACCACTGACGGGTCGGGCCCATCGGCCCTGACCGGTCGGGCGCCCGCGGATATTTCGCCGAGCATGCTCGGGGCGCCCGGTAGACTGGCGCCCATGGCTGTTCTCCTCGGGCATTAGCGGCGGCAGCCGGTGAGGCTCCCGGCCCGCGCCAGCATGTGCGGTCGGCTGCCGCGCCGGACCGTCCAGCACGCCCTGACCCCCGCCGCACCCCCGTGCCCGGCCGCGCCGCGCTCCGCGCGCCACGGGCCGCCCAGCTTCAGGAGTACTTCCAGCCATGATTTCCGCCAACGCCCTCGAACTGCGCGCCGGCGCCCGGGTTCTGATCGAGTCCGCCAGCTTCCGGGTCGCCCCCGGTGACCGGATCGGCCTGGTCGGCCGCAACGGTGCCGGCAAGACCACGCTGACCAAGGTGCTGGCCGGTGAGGGCATCCCGGCCGGTGGCACCGTCACCCGCTCCGGCGAGGTCGGCTACCTGCCGCAGGACCCGCGCACCGGCGACTTGGACGTGCTCGCCCGCGACCGGATCCTCTCCGCCCGCGGCCTCGACAGCGTGCTGAAGAAGATGCGCGAGAACGAGGAGCGGATGGCCAACGGCAAGGGCGCCACCCGCGACAACGCGATGAAGAAGTACGCCCGCCTGGAGACCGAGTTCCTCACCAAGGGCGGTTACGCTGCCGAGGCCGAGGCCGCCACCATCGCCGCCGCGCTCGGTCTGCCCGACCGGATCCTCGGCCAGGAGCTGCACACCCTCTCCGGTGGTCAGCGCCGCCGGGTCGAGCTGGCCCGGATCCTCTTCTCGGACTCCGACATCCTGCTGCTCGACGAGCCGACCAACCACCTGGACGCCGACTCGATCGCCTGGCTGCGCGACTTCCTGAAGACCTACAAGGGCGGCTTCATCGTCATCTCGCACGATGTCGAGCTGGTCGAGACGGTCGTCAACAAGGTCTTCTACCTGGACGCCAACCGCTCCGCCATCGACATCTACAACATGGGCTGGCGGCAGTACCAGCAGCAGCGCGAGGACGACGAGAAGCGCCGCAAGCGCGAGCGGGCGAACGCCGAGAAGAAGGCCGCGACCCTCAACGCGCAGGCCGACAAGATGCGCGCCAAGGCCACCAAGACGGTCGCCGCGCAGAACATGGCCCGCCGCGCCGAGAAGCTGCTCTCCGGTCTGGAGCAGGTCCGGATGTCGGACAAGGTCGCCAAGCTGCGCTTCCCGGACCCGGCCCCGTGCGGCAAGACCCCGCTGACGGCCAGCGACCTCTCCAAGTCCTACGGCTCGTTGGAGATCTTCGCGGGCGTGGACCTGGCGATCGACCGCGGCTCGCGGGTCGTGGTGCTCGGCCTCAACGGCGCGGGCAAGACCACCCTGCTGCGGATGCTCGCGGGCGTGGAGAAGCCGGACACCGGCGAGGTGATCCCCGGCCACGGCCTGAAGATCGGCTACTACGCCCAGGAGCACGAGACGCTCGACCCCGAGCGCACCGTGCTGGAGAACATGCGCTCCGCCGCACCGGACACCGATCTGGTGCAGATCCGCAAGATCCTGGGTTCGTTCCTCTTCTCCGGCGACGATGTCGACAAGCCGGCCGGGGTGCTCTCCGGCGGGGAGAAGACCCGGCTCGCGCTGGCCTCCCTGGTGGTCTCCAGCGCCAACGTGCTGCTGCTCGACGAGCCCACCAACAACCTCGACCCGGCCAGCCGCGAGGAGATCCTGGGCGCGCTGCACTCCTTCAGCGGCGCGGTGGTGCTGGTCACCCACGATGAGGGCGCGGTCGAGGCGCTGCAGCCGGAGCGGATCATCCTGCTGCCGGACGGCGTCGAGGACCTGTGGAGCCCGGCCTACCACGACCTGGTCTCGCTGGCCTGAGCCGGCTTGCCGCGCTGATTCGGCTCACGGCCCTGATCCGGGCTGATCGGGCCCCTTTCTTCCGCAGCCCGCGATCGGTTCGCCGATCGCGGGCTGTGCGGTTTGAGTAGACGCGCGCTGATGCATCCGGCCGATGCCATCTCATCAAGCGGACCCAAACGGGAATGTCGGCAGGAGAGATTCCGTTTTATCCGGATCCGCTCGCGGCATCGCTCCGCCAACCCTGCTGATCAGCTCTTTCGCCCACCAGGCCGGATTTCGCCGGGGGCGCGCACACCCAGGGTGAGCGCCCTGACGCGATCAGATCACTCCGGGGCGCCGTCCTTTTCGCTGGACAGACCTTGTCGAATGGGTGGCCAGGACGCTGGGGATGGGTGATCATGGGAATCTGACCGAGCACAGCTACGAGGAGGCACGGGTGGCCGAGACTCTGAAAAAGGGCAGCCGGGTGACTGGTGCCGCGCGTGAGAAGCTCGCGGCCGAACTGAAGAAGAAGTACGACTCCGGGGCGAGCATTCGTGCGCTGGCCGAGGAGACCGGCCGCTCGTACGGCTTCGTGCACCGGATGCTGAGCGAGTCCGGAGTGAACCTTCGGGGTCGCGGTGGCGCCACGCGTGGAAAGGCCAAGGCTGCTGCGGCAGCCGGTTCCTGACAGGTCATCAGATCGGGGTGTTGATCCGCCCCGTGGATCGGCCGGTGACCGGGCGACACCGGGTTCCGACAGTCCGTCAGCACGTCCCGACGTATCGGCGACCGCGACAAGTACTCGTCCGGCCGCCGATCGTCATGTCCGGACGCAGGACGAACGCCCCTTGAGCACCGGGCGGTACCCAAGGCCCGGACAATAAGTTACTCTCCGGTAGACCTAGTGGGCAGTGCGCTGGAGCCTTGCCCCGATCCTCGCCGGAGGTGCCCATGACCGCGCCCGTCCCCACCCCTGCCGACTCGACCGCGTGGCAGGAGGCCGGCGTCCGACTCGACGTCGAGGGCGAGTTCGCGACGGTCACGCTCTGCCACCCCAAGCGCCGCAACGCGCAGACGCCCGCGATGTGGCGCGCGCTGGCCGCCATCGGCCGCGAGCTGCCCGCGACGGTCCGGGTGGTGGTCCTGCGGGCCGAGGGCGTCTCCTTCTCGGCCGGGCTGGACCGGGCCATGTTCACCCCTGAGGGGATCCCCGGGGAGCCGAACTTCCTGGCGCTGGCCGCCGGTTCGGACCAGGAGCTGGACGCGCAGATCGCCGGCTTCCAGGAGGCGTTCAGCTGGTGGCGGCGTCCGGACCTGGTCAGCATCGCGTTGGTGCAGGGCCACGCGGTCGGCGCCGGGTTCCAGCTGGCGCTCTCCTGCGACCTGCGGATCTGCGCCGAGGACGTCCAGTTCTCGATGCGCGAGACCTCGCTCGGCCTGGTCCCCGACCTGACCGGCACCAAGCCGCTGACCGACCTGGTCGGCTACGCCCGCGCGCTGGAGATCTGCGCCACCGGCCGCTGGGTGCACGCGGCGGAGGCGGCCGCGACCGGGCTGGCCAACCTGGTGGTGCCGAGCGCCGAGCAGTTGGAGGAGGCGGGCCGCGACCTGGCCGCCGCACTGCTCGCCGCGCCGCGCGCCGCGGTGATCGAGACCAAGGCGCTGCTGCTCGGCGCCGGTGGCCGTTCCTACGAGGAGCAGCGGGCCGCCGAGCGGGCCGCGCAGGCACGCCGGCTGCGGGACCTGGCGGGCATCGGGGACTGACACCGCGTCGGCAGCACGGTACTGGGCGGGGCCCGGCTCTCGGAGGGGGAGAGCCGGACCCCGCCCTTTTCCATGCCCTGTTCGCAGGGGGACTCCAGGGGCGAGTTCCGTGGCGGAATGTCACAGTTAGGGCAGATTGCGGTATAGCTGGAGACGTCCTTCAGGAGGCACCCCCCATGCCCGAGACCCCCAAGCCGTCCGACCTGACCAAGCCCGGCCTGCCGCATGGTGCCCCGCACGGCGCCGCGCACGGCGGTTCGCCCGCCGAGGAGCGCGGGCGCACCGTGCTGGCCGACGGCGTGGTGGAGAAGATCGCCGGGATGGCGGCCCGCGAGGTCCCCGGCATCTACGCGCTCGGTTCCGGACTGGCCAGGACCTTCGGCGCGATGCGCGACCGGGTGCCCGGCGGCCGGGCCAGCGTCTCGCGCGGGATCAAGGCCGAGGTGGGGGAGCGGCAGACCGCGATCGACATCGCGCTGGTGGTCGAGTACGGGGTGGTGATCCCGGAGCTGGCGGCGGCGGTGCGGCGCAACATCATCGTCTCGGTCGAGCGGATGACCGGCCTGGAGGTGGTCGAGGTGAACATCGCGGTCAACGACGTGCACCTGCCGGACGAACTGGACGAGGACGAGGAGCCGCCGCCCTCGGACCGGCGCACCCGGGTCCAGTAGTCCCCGCCCGGTCGACACCGTAGTTCGCATCGCATCGCAGCCCGCATCGCACTCCGCCTGGAGCTACTCGGCTTGGGAGCCCAACGATGAATCTCGCCCTGATCGGCACGGTGGTCGGCATGGCCCTGGGCTTCGCCGGCTACTTCGGCGGATTCGCGGCCTTCCTGCTGGTCGCCGCGCTCGGCGCGGTCGGCTTCGTGGTCGGCCGGATCCTGGAGGGCGATATCGACCTGGGGGACCTCGGCGACCTGCTGCGCGGCCGCGACCGGCGCCGGTGACGGGCGCCGGCGCGGCCCGAGGGTTCGCGATGGAGCCCGGCTGGGGGCGTGACACCGGGCGCGGCACCCCGCCCGCGCAGCGCGGGCAGTTGCGGATCGCCGATCGGGTGCTGAGTCGGATCGCCGAGCTGGCGGCGCGCGACGCGCTGGGCCCCGACCGGGTCGGCGATCCGCCCCGGGTGACGGTGGCCGTCGCCGAAGGGGTCGCGCGGGTGCGGGTCGGGGTGGAGCTGCCGTTCCCGGCCGACCTCGGCCGGTGGGCGGCGGCGGTGCGGGCGGAGGTGGCCGAGCGGGTTGGCACGCTGACCGGGATCCCGACGCGCGAGGTGGTCGTGGTGGTGGAGCGGCTGCACCCGGTGGGGAGCAGCGGCCGGTCCTCGTCGGATGGAGCCGCCGATGGCTGAGGCCGGACCGGCGGGCGCCGGCGGACCCGGCTTCCGGGTGCCGCGCTCGCCGCGGACCCGGGCGGCGGCGCTGGTCGCGATCGCGCTGCTGGCCGGGGCGGGGCTGCTGCTCTATGACGCCGCCTCGCGCTGGGCCGGGCACCGGACCGGTAGTTGGCGCCGCTGGCTGGCCGGTCAGCTCGACTCGCGGCAGCTGGACTCCGGCTGGGTGCTGCTCGGGGCGGTGCTGGTGGGGCTGCTCGGGTGCTGGTTGTGCTGGCTGGCCTTCGCCTCGGGCGGCCGGCGCTGGCTGGTGCTCCGGCAGGCCCCGGGAGTGGTGATTGACCGGCTCGGGGTGGCCGCGCTGCTGGAGACCCGGGCGCTGGAGCTGCCGATGGTGGCGTCCGCCCGGGTGCGAGTGCGGCGGCGGCGGGTGCGGGTGACCATCCACGGCAGCGCGGATCTGGAGCGGGCCGAGGTGGTGCTGCGGCACGAGCTGTCCCGGCTGGGACTGCTGCCGGAACCGGCGCTGCGGCTGCGCGGGCGGCCGGCGAAGCACCGGCCTGCGATGCACTGACCGGCGGGGCACCGACCGACCGATGAACCAGCGACCGATGAACCACCGACCGACGAACTACTGGACCGAGGCTGAGAGGACGTGGTGCAGCGGTGAGTCGAGCCACCGTCAACCGGCTGCTGCTCGGGGTGATCGGGGTGCTGCTGGTGCTGGGCGCGCTGCTGGTGCTGGCCGGCGGGCTCAGCCTGTACCGGCATCTGGGCGTCACACCGCCGAGCTGGTGGCCACTGACCCGGCCCGGCCGGCCCGTGCTGAGCACTGCTGAGCGCACCCGGTGGCGGGATCGGGGCTGGTGGTGGCCGGCGGTCGTCGCCGGGCTGGTGGCGCTGGCGCTGCTCGCGCTCTGGTGGCTGCTCGCCCAGCTGCGCCGGCCGACCCCGGCGGAGCTGGAGCTGCCCACGGCCGGCGTGCCGGGCCTGCGGTTGCGGCTGCGCGCGGAGGCGCTGGCCGAGGCCGTGCAGGGTGCCTCGCTGGAGCTGGCCCAGGTCACGGCGGCCCGGGTGGCGCCGGTCGGCCGGGGTCGGCGGCTGCGGCTGCGGGTGATCCTGCTGCTGGAGCCGGGTGCGGGGGTGCCGGCCGTGGTCGACGCCTTCCGGGCCGGCCCGGCCGCGCACGCGGCGGCGGCCCTGGGTCGTACCGGCGAGCTGCCGCTGGACCTGCGGATCCAGGTTGCCCCGACACCCGCGCCGCCGCACCCCCGGAAGCGCCGCCGTGGCCGCCGCGAGGCCCGGGTCAGCTGACCCGGGCCTCGCGATGCGCGGTCAGAAGGTGTGCAGCGCGCCGCCGTCGACCGGGATCATCAGGCCGGTGAGGTAGGAGGCGGCCGGTGAGAGGGCGAAGGCGGCGACCCTGCCGAACTCCTCGGGGGTGCCGTAGCGCCCCAGCGGGATCCCGGCACTGGCGGCCTTCCGGGCGGCGTCGGGGTCAGCGGCGAGCGCGTCGAGTTCGCGGACCCGGTCGGTGTCGATCCGGGCGGGCAGCAGGCCCAGCACCCGGATGCCGCGCGGGCCGAGTTCGCCGGCCAGGGCCTTGGCGGCCATCGCGAGGCCGGGCCGCAGGCCGTTGGAGACGCCCAGGTTGGGGAGCGGCTCGCGCACCGAGCTGGAGAGCACGAAGGCGATCGCCCCGCCCTCGCCGAGCGCTGCGGCCGCCGCGCGGGCCAGCCGCAGCGCGCCGAGGAAGACCGTCTCGAAGGAGTCGCGCCAGGTCTGGTCGGCCGTGTCGAGCACCGAGCCGGCGGGCGGGCCGCCGACGCTGATCAGGATGCCGTCCAGCCGGCCGAAGCGCGCCAGCGCGGTGGCGACGATCCGTTCGGCGGCCGCGGGGTCGGCATTGTCGCTGACCAGGCCGGCGGCGGTGGGCTCACCGCCGAGGGAGTCGACGGCGGCGTCCAGGGCCTGCTGCTGACGGCCGGTCAGCAGCACCTTGGCGCCGTCGGCGGCCAGCTCACGGGCGGCGGCGAAGCCGAGTCCGCGGCTGGCACCGGTGACCACGTACACCTTGTCGTGCAATCCGAGATCCATGGGGCCATCCTGCCGCAGCGGCGGGCGGGGCGGCTCAGCTGCCCGGGTGCGCTGCCACATCGGCGAGCAGCTGCAGGAACGCGTCCTCGCCCATCGTCGGGGTGCCCAGTTCGCGGGCCTTGCGGGCCTTGCCGCTCCAGCTGCCCGGCTCGTTGGTGACCAGCAGGCTGGTGAGCCGGCTCACCGAGGTCGCGATGTGCAGGCCGGCCGCGATCGCGCGGTCCTCCAGCAGCTCGCGGTCGGTGGCGGTGTCGCCGGTGATCGCCACCCGCATGCCCTGGATCAGCGGGCCGTCCTGCTGCCAGCGCCCGGGGTTCGGGTACGGGCAGGCCGGGCGCTTGCGGGCGGGCCGGTAAGAGGTGGCGCCCCAGGAGCCGCGAGCCGGCGAGGCACTCGCGGTCTGGCTGTCCTCGCCGAGGTCGGTGACGGCCACGCAGGTGGTCAGCGGGAGCGGCACGCCGCCGCTGCGGGCCAGGTGCAGGCTGGGGCGGAACGCCTCGGCGAGCACCCGGGCGTCGTCCAGCGCGTTGTGCGCGTGGCGCTGCTGGACGCCGAAGTAGTCGGCCAGGGTGGAGAGCTTGCCGTTGGCCAGCGGCAGGCCCAGGTCGCGGGAGAGGACCATGGTGCAGAGCCGCTGCTGCACCGGTGCGCGCAGCCCGGCCCGGGAGAACTCACGGGAGATCATGTTCCAGTCGAAGAGCGCGTTGTGGGCCACCATCACCCGGTCGCGCAGCCACTCGGACAGCTCCTCGGCGATCTGCGGGAAGGTCGGCGCGTCGGCCAGCATCGCGTTGGTCAGGCCGTGGATCCAGACGGGGCCCGGATCGCGCTCGGGGTTGACCAGGGTGTACCAGTGGTCGACCACCTCGCCCTCGGCGTCGAGCCGGTAGACGCCTGCCGAGATCACCCGGTCGGTGCGGCCCAGGCCCGTGGTCTCCACGTCGACCACCGCGTAGCCCGCGGGGCCTTCGGATGCACCGGTGCGCTGCGTGGGGATCGGGCTAGCCGTGGGCTGGAGCGCATGCATGGTGCACCAGCTTAAGGGGCGGCGCCCTCGACGGATGACGGAACTCCTCGGCACGCCGGGCGATGCGGCGTGGATCACGTTGGCGGGGGACTGCGGAATAGAGTGGCAGGTGGGGCGGGTCGTACTGCTGGACGAATTTCATTCAGGTACCCGAAGGGCATCACCATGCGCGCCACCGTGATTCACGGCCCCAATGACATCCGCATCGAAGAGGTCCCCGACCCGGTGATCCAGCAGCCGACCGATGCCGTGGTGCGGGTGGTGAACGCCTGCATCTGCGGCAGCGACCTGTGGGCCTACCGGGGCGTGGCGGACCGGGTGGCCGGCCAGCGGATCGGACACGAGTTCCTCGGCATCGTCGAGGAGGTGGGCGCGGCGGTCGACGGCTTCCGGGTTGGCGACTTCGTGGTGGCCCCGTTCGTCTGGTCGGACGGCACCTGCGACTACTGCCGGGACGGCCTGCAGACCTCCTGCCCGCACGGCGGCTTCTGGGGCAGCGTCGGCTCGGACGGCGGGCAGGGCGAGGCGGTCCGGGTGCCGTTCGCCGACGGCACGCTGGTCAAGCTGCCCAAGGAGGCGGCCACCGACGAGGCGCTGCTGCCCAGCCTGCTCGCGCTCTCCGACGTGATGGCCACCGGGCACCACGCGGCCGTCGCCGCCCGGGTCCGGCCCGGCTCGACGGTCGCCGTGGTCGGTGACGGCGCGGTCGGGCTCTGCGGGGTGCTGGCCGCCCACCGGCTGGGCGCCGGCCGGATCATCGCGCTGGGGCGGCACGAGGCGCGCACCGAGATCGCCCGGAAGTTCGGTGCCACCGACGTGGTGCCCGCACGCGGCGAGGCGGCGATCGAGGCGGTGCGTGAGCTGACCGGCGGTCAGGGCGCACACGCGGTGCTGGAGGCGGTGGGCACCGAGGAGTCGATGCGCACCGCGATCTCGATCGCCCGGGACGGCGGCGCGGTCGGCTACGTCGGCGTGCCGCACGGCGGCAGCGCGGGCGTGGACATCGGCCAGATGTTCGGCCGCAACGTGCAGCTCGGCGGCGGCGTGGCGCCGGCTCGCGCGTACATCCCGGAGCTGCTGGCCGATGTGCTGGCCGGCGACATCAACCCGGGGCTGGTCTTCGACCGCACGGTGGGCCTGGACGGCGTGCCGGACGGCTACCAGGCGATGAACGACCGCACCGCGCTCAAGGTGCGGATCGCCTTCTAGAACAAGCCTCAGGCCTGTCCGGCGAGCACGAACCCCACCAGGACATGATCTTGGTGGGGTTCGTGGCCAAGCTAAGCTGGCGCTCGGTCCGCCTGTGCTGGGTCGGGCGCCGGTTCGCGACAGGAAAGAGGTGGGCACCGTGCTGCTGGACGGCTTCGGCCGACAGGCCGTCGATCTGCGGGTCTCGCTCACCGACCGGTGCAATCTGCGCTGCACCTACTGCATGCCCGAGCAGGGCCTGCAGTGGCTGGCCAAGCCCGAACTGCTGACCGACGAGGAGATCGTGCGCCTGGTCGCCCTGGCGGTGCGCGACCTGGGCGTGCGCGAGGTGCGGTTCACCGGCGGCGAGCCGCTGCTGCGCCCGGGCCTGGTGTCGATCGTCGCGGCCTGCGCCGAGCTGGCACCGCGCCCCGAGCTCTCGCTCACCACCAACGGTGTGGGGCTGGCGCGCACCGCGCGGGCGCTGCGCGAGGCGGGTCTGGACCGGGTCAACGTGTCGCTGGACACCTTGGACGAGCAGACCTTCCACACCCTGACCCGCCGCCGGCGCCACCAGGACGTGCTCGACGGGCTGGCCGCCGCCGAGCGGGCGGGGCTGACCCCGGTGAAGCTCAACGCGGTGCTGATGCGCGGCGTCAACGACCACGAGGCGCCCGAGCTGCTCGCCTGGTGCCTGGAGCGCGGCTACCAGCTGCGGTTCATCGAGCAGATGCCGTTGGACGCCCAGCACGGCTGGGACCGTTCGCGGATGATCACCGCCGAGGAGATCCTGGAGCTGCTCGCGGCCCGCTTCACCCTCACGCCCGAGCCCGCCGCCGTGCGCGGGGCGGCTCCCGCCGAGCGCTGGCTGGTGGACGGCGGTCCCGCGACGGTCGGGGTGATCGCCTCGGTCACCCGGCCGTTCTGCCGCGCCTGCGACCGCACCCGGCTGACCGCCGACGGCCAGGTCCGCAACTGCCTCTTCGCGACCGGCGAGACCGATCTGCGCACCGCCCTGCGCTCCGGTGCCTCGGATGCCGAGCTGGGCGCGCTGTGGCGGGTGGCGATGTGGGGCAAGAAGGCGGGCGCGGGGATAGACGGTCCGCAGTTCAACCAGCCCGACCGCCCGATGTCCGCGATCGGCGGCTGACGGACCCTCAGGCGCCGTCCGACTCCTGCTGCCGCGTCCAGTCGGCCAGTGTCACCGTCTCGCGCAGGAAGCCGCGCACGCTCAGGAACTGGCTCAGCTGCTCGCGGTGCTCGGTGCAGGCCAGCCAGGTCTTGCGGCGGTCCGGGGTGTGCAGCTTCGGGTTGTTCCAGACCAGCACCCAGTCGGCGGCCGCCTTGCAGCCCTTGGCCGAGCACTTGGGGGGGCCGGCGGGGCCCTGCGGGGTGTTGCCTGCCGCGCCGAAGAAGTCGATGCTCATGATCGACAGTTTCTCACCCGGGGCGGTTTCTTCCGGCGGCTGGCGGAGCAGGATCCGTACCGGGGGCCCGACCTGATGCGGACATGGCGACGCCGGGCAGCCACGGGGGGAGCCGCCCGGCGTCGGTCCGTCGCTCCGACGGGGGATGCGGAGCGCGTACGCAGTATGTCACGGACAGATGGCCTCTTGGCTAGAGCTTCCAAGATTTATTTGAGCTTCTCCTGAGGTTTAGGGGTGGCATAGGGTGCGAAAAGCGGGCAATCCGGTCACAGCTGATCGGGAACCTCAGCTGTCGCCCGGACTTGCCCGTGTACGGAGAGTCAGATTTTTTCCGATGCTTCCGGCGTCTCCGGCGTCCCGGGGGTCGCCCCGCCCCGGCCGCCGCCGCCCGTGCCGCCGGGGCCGAGCATCAGCGGGGTGTCGGCCGGCACGTCGAAGGAGCTCGGCAGACCCGGGGCCTTCTCCCGGCCGGCGTTGGCGATGATCACCGCGAAGTACGGCAGCAGCACGCCGCCGGCCAGCGCGCCGATGGCGACATAGCGCTGGACGTGCCACAGCGCCACCGCCAAGAGCACGCAGGCCGTGCGGATCAGCATCGAGACCACGTAGCGGCGCTGCCGCCCGCGAACGTCCTCGGAGAGGCCGGTCCGGGCTCCGGTGATGCGGAAGACCCGACCGTCGTCCGACTTCCTGCCCATCTGCATCGCCGCCTTAGCTCCCACCCGTGCGACACCGATTCCGCCCGGTTTGCTCCACCGTACGCTCCCCCGGTCGCCACCTGGAGAGTGGGGGAGCGACGTGTCAGGCGGCGGTGTGCCGGGTGAGGTAGCCGGGCGGCACGGTGTCGGTGAGCCAGACGCCGTTGTCGCTGACCCGGAACGCGTGGCCGGTCGCGGCCAGAGCCGCCGCGTCCACCCGCAGTACCACCGGGCGGCCGTGCCGGGCGCCGACCTTGAGCGCCGTCGCGACCTCGGCCGACAAGTGCACGTCCTGGCGGCTCATCGGGCGCAGGCCTTCGGCGAGGATGGCCGGCAGGGTGCGCTCGGCGGTGCCGTGGAAGAGCGCGGCGGGTGGCTCGGCGGCGGCCAGGCCGAGGTCGACCGCCACCGTGTGGCCCTGGCTGGCCCGGATCCGCTCGCCGTCCGCCGAGTAGGCGAAGCGCTGCTTGTCGTTGGTCGCCACCACCTGGTCCAGCTCCGCGCGGCTGAGCGAACTCCCTTGCTCGGCGAAGGCGTTGAGCAGGGCGCCGACCGGGACCCAGCCGGCCTCGTCGAGGGTCAGGCCGAAGGCGCCCGGGTCGTGCCGCAGTATGCGGGAGAGGCGTTTGGAGGTCTTGACCATGCGTTTTTCGTCCAATGAGGTTCCTTCCTAGGATGCTTGGCTGACCGAGCTCATGTTGAAGTCCGCGACCCGCACCGGCGGCATCGCGGCGCGGCTGAACCAGTCGCTCCACTCGCGCGGCAGGCAGCGCTCGGTGCGGCCGGCCTCGGTGATCCGGCCGAGCAGGTCGACCGGCGACTCGTTGAAGCGGAAGTTGTTGACCTCGCCGACCACCTGGCCGTCCTCGACCAGGTAGACGCCGTCCCGGGTGAGGCCGGTGAGCAGCAGGGTGGCCGGGTCCACCTCGCGGATGTACCAGAGGCAGGTGAGCAGCAGCCCGCGCTCGGTGCGGGCGACCATCTCGGCCAGGCTCGGCGCCGCGCTCTGGTCGGCCAGCTCCAGCACCAGGTTGTCGCCGGCCGGGCGGACCGGCAGCCCGGTGAGGGCGGCGCTGTGCCGGGTGGTCTGCAGTTCGGCCAGCTCGCCGTTCCTGATCCACTCGGTGGCCCCCACCGGCAGGCCGTTGTCGAAGACCGAGTGCTCGTCGGTGGAGGAGCGGGCCAGCACGAACGGCGCGCTCTGCAGGCCCGGGGCGGCCGGATCCGAACGGAGCGTCAGCGGCAGCCGCGCCAGCCGTTCGCCCAGCCGGGTGCCGCCGCCGGGCCGGCTGAAGACGGTGCGGCCCTCGACGGCGTCCCGGGCGTTCATCGACCAGCTCAGCGAGATCATCAGGTCGGCCAGCGCGCTGGGCGGCAGCAGCGTCTCGTAGCGGCCGGCCGGCAGGTCGATCCGGCGCTTGCCCCAGCCGAGCCGCTCGTCGAGGGCGGACTGCAGCCCGGCCACGTCCACGTCGGCGAAGTCGCGGGTGGCGGCGCCGGTCCAGGCCGAGGCGGCGCCCGCCTTGGCGTTCAACTCCACGGTGCCGGTGGGCTGGTCGTGGCGCAGCCGCAGGCCGGTGGAGCTGCCGAGGTAGCTGCTGGTCAGCTCGTGCCGGGCGAAGCCGTAGAGCGCCTGGCCCGCTGCCCGGGCCCGGGCGAAGGCGGTGCCGAGCTGCGGGGCGAAGTCGGTGAAGACGTCGATCGAGGTCTCGGCGGGCGGCTCGGTGAAGCCGGTGGCGGCGGCGGGCGCCGCCTCGGGGCCGAGCAGCGGCCCGGCGTCCTCGGCCGGGCCGGCCGCGCGGGCGGCGGCCTCGGCGGCCCGCACCAGGTCCGCCAGGTCGGCGGTGGTGACCGCCTCGCGGGCCAGCACGCCGCAGGCGGTGCCCTCGGCGCCGTGCACGGTGGAGATCACCGTCAGCCGGCGGCCCCGGGTGACGCCGTTGGTGGTCAGGGCGCTGCCCGGCCTGCCGTCGGCGGCGGCCCAGCGCAGGTTGGCGGTGGTCTCCTCGTCGACCAGGACCACGCAGCCGTCGGCCCGGGAGAGCTCCAGGGCCCGCTCGACCAGCTCGTGCGGGGAGTTCTGCTGACCGGCCATCAGTGCGCCGCCTCCTGCTGCGTGTTGAGGATCCTGACCTGCTCGAAGAGGGCGGACGGGCAGCCGTGGCTGACCGCCGCGACCTGGCCCGGCTGGGCCTTGCCGCAGTTGAAGGCGCCGGCCAGCAGGTAGGTCTGCGGGCCGCCCACCGCCGTCATCGACCCCCAGAACTCGGTGGTGCTGGCCTGGTAGGCGAAGTCCTTGACCTGGCCCGCCAGTTGGCCGTTCTTGATGGCGTAGGCGCGCTGCGCGGTGAACTGGAAGTTGTACCGCTGCATGTCGATCGACCAGGACCGGTCGCCGACCAGGTAGAGGCCGTTCTCGACGCCCGCCCAGAGCCCGGCCGTGTCCGGCCCGTCGGCGGCGGGCCGCAGCGAGACGTTGGCCATCCGCTGCACCGGGACGTGCCCGGGGGAGTCCGCGAAGGCGCACCCGTTGGACCGGCCGAGGTCCTTCGACTTCGCCATCCGGCGGTCGAGTTGGTAGCCGGTCAGGACGCCGTCGCGGATCAGGTCCCAGGACTGGGTGGCCACCCCCTCGTCGTCGTAGCCGATGGTGGCCAGGCCGTGTTCGGCGGTGCGGTCGCCGGTGACCTGCAGCAGCGGCGAGCCGTAGCGCAGCGTGCCGAGCTGGTCGAAGGTGGCGAACGAGGTGCCGGCGTAGGCGGCTTCGTAGCCGAGCGCGCGGTCCAGCTCGGTGGCGTGCCCGATCGACTCGTGGATGGTGAGCCAGAGATTGGTGGGGTCGATCACCAGGTCGTACAGGCCCGGCTGGACGCTGGGCGCCTTGACCTTCTCGGCCAGGTACTCGGGGAGCCGCGCCAGCTCGGCGGCCCAGTCCCACCCGGTGCCGTTCAGGTACTCCCAGCCGCGCCCGGCCGGCGGGGCCAGGGTGCGCATCGACTCGAAGGTGCCGGTGCGGTCGTCCACCGCGACGGCCTCCAGCGAGGGGTGCAGGCGGATCCGCTGCTGGGTGGTCATGGTGCCGGCGGTGTCGGCGTAGAACTTGTTCTCCTGCACGGTCAGCAGGTCGGCGTCCACGTGCGAGACGCCGTCGGCGGCCAGCAGGCGGCTGCTCCAGTCGGCCAGCAGGCCGGTCTTCTCCGCGTCCGGCACGTCGAAGGGGTTGATCTCGTAGGCGGAGATCCAGGTGGCGTCCTGGTGCACCGGCTCGTCGGCCAGCTCCACCCGGTCACCGCCGCCGGCCGCCCGGCTGATCCGGGCGGAGAGCCTGGCCACCGCCACGGCCTGCTCGGCCACCTGGGCGGCGGCCTGCTCGGTCAGGTCCACGCCGGCCGCGAAGCCCCAGGCGCCGTCCAGTAGCACCCGCACCGCGAAGCCCAGCTGGAGGGTGTCGGAGCTGCCCGCCGGTTTGGCGTCGCGCAGCCGCCAGGACGCGCTGCGCACCCGCTCCAGGCGGAAGTCGGCGTGCTCGACGCCGAGTTGGCGGGCCCGGTCGAGCGCCGCCGCGGCCAGCCGGCGCAGCGGCAGGGCGAGGAAGAGCGGGTCGATGTGACGGCCGGCTGGGCTGCTGGCGGTCGGCGGCATCGGACTCCCTGGTGGTGACAGGCCGGCGGGCGGCGAGCGGTGCGGGGCCGCCCGGTTCACGAGGGGTCCCGCACCGCATCATGGCCTGTCAACGCCCCTGGGGCCAGGAGATTACGGCTCGCCGGGCTGACTGTCCGTCAGATCCGGTCGGAGTCAGGCCAGATCGGCCCACCAGGGATCCAGCTCCGGCGGGTCGGACACCTCCACCCGCTCGCCCGGGCGCGGCACCGCGACCGGCACGCCCTGCGCCTTGGCCTCGGAGAGCAGCCGTTCGACCGGCTCGGACCACGGGTGCAGGCCCAGGTTGAAGGTGCACCAGTGCACCGGGATCAGCAGCCCGCCGTCCAGCTCCCGGTGGGCCAGCACCGCGTCCTCCGGGCTCAGGTGGATGTCCGCCCAGTACCGGTCGTAGGCGCCGATCTGCACCAGCGCGGCGTCGAACGGGCCGTGCGCGGCGCCGATCGCCGCGTAGCCCTCGAAGTAGCCCGAGTCGCCGGTGTAGAAGACCTTGCGGCTCTGCCCGGCGATCACCCAGGAGCCCCAGAGCGTGGTGTTGCGGGTCAGCGCGCGGCCGGAGAAGTGGTGCGCGGCGGTCAGGGTGACGGTCAGCTCGCCGAGCGTGCAGGTCTCGTCCCAGTCGAGTTCGATGATCCGGTGCTCCGGCACGCCCCAGCGGCGCAGGTGGCCGCCGATGCCCAGCGGCACCGCGAAGGGCGCGGACTGGCTGCGCAGCAGGCGCTTGACGGTGGGCATGTCCAGGTGGTCGTAGTGATCGTGCGAGATCAGCACCACGTCCACCGCGGGCAGCTCCTCCAGCTCCACCGGCACCGGGTGCAGCCGCTTGGGGCCGACGTGCGCGGAGGGCGAGCAGCGCTCGCTCCAGATCGGGTCCAGCAGCACCCGGGCGCCCTCGATCTCCACCAGCGCGGAGGCGTGCCCGTACCAGGTGATCGCCACGCCCTCGGCGGCCGGGCGGTCGGCGGGGGCCGGCTCGCGGACCAGCGGGACCGGGCGGCGCGGGGCGCCCCCGCCGCGCTCGGTCAGGAAGCGCCGCAGCACGGCCGGGTCGGTCGGGGCGAAGCGCTGCGGGGTGCGGGCCACCGTGGAGGGCGCGTTGTGGAAGGTGCCGCCCTCGTACTGGGGGGAGTTGCGGATCCGGTCACCCGGCTCGGCGTCGGGGGCGCGCCCGAAGGCGGCGGGGACCTCGCGCAAGGCCCAGGCCGCGGCGCCGAGCCCGACGGCCGCGGTGGTCAGGGTGAGCAGTCGGCCCCGGCGCCTGCCGCCCTGGGGGTTTGCCTCGCTCATCGGGATGCCGCCCTTTACTGGTGTGTTCTCGGCAGTCGTCGGGGCACAGGCTACGACTCGACCCGCCCGCACCGACAGGGCAACGGGTGTCGGCCGTTCGGCGTTCCCGACAGTCGGGGCCGGTCCGGGTGCGGCGCGCATTGTCGGAATGCGACAGTTCCGGCCCGGATCACCTGTTGAGCCCTGATTCGTCGCGGTGCTGAACCAACCGATAGCGTCACACTGCGTACGTCGCCCGTGCGTCGCGCACCAACGAACGTCGCGCACCAACGAACGTCGCGCACCAACGAACGTCGCGCACCAACGAAAGGGAGAGGTGGATCGTTGAGCCGCTCGGTTCTCGTCACCGGAGGTAACCGGGGCATCGGCCTCGCCATCGCCCAGGCCTTCGCCGAGGCGGGCGACAAGGTCGCCATCACCAGCCGTTCCGGCGAGCTGCCCGAGCAGCTGGCCAAGCTCGGCGTCCTCGCGGTGCGCTGCGACATCAACGACGCCGCGCAGGTGGACGCCGCCTTCACCGAGGTGGAGGAGAAGAACGGCACCGTCGAGGTGCTGGTGGCCAACGCCGGCGTCACCAAGGACGTGCTGATGCTGCGGATGACCGAGGAGGACTTCACCTCGGTGATCGAGACCAACCTCACCGGCACCTTCCGTGTGGTCAAGCGCGCCTCGGCCAAGATGCTGCGGGCCCGCAGGGGCCGGATCGTGCTGGTCTCCTCGGTGGTGGGCCTGCTGGGCTCGCCGGGCCAGGCCAACTACGCGGCCTCCAAGGCCGGCCTGATCGGCTTCGCCCGCTCGCTGGCCCGCGAGTACGGCCCGCGCAGCATCACCGTCAACGTGGTCTCCCCGGGCTTCGTGGACACCGACATGACCGCGGTGCTCAGTGACGAGCGCCGCAAGGAGATCGTCTCGGGGGTGCCGCTGGGTCGGTACGCCGCACCCGCCGAGATCGCCTCCACCGTGCGGTTCCTCGCCTCCGACGAGGCCGCGTACATCACCGGAGCCGTCATTCCCGTGGACGGCGGATTGGGCATGGGTCACTGAGGACATGAGCGGAATTCTCGACGGCAAGCGGATCTTGATCACCGGTGTGCTGATGGAGTCGTCCATCGCCTTCCACACCGCGAAGCTGGCCCAGGAGCAGGGTGCCGAGATCATCCTGACCGCCTTCCCGCGGCCCAGCCTGACCGAGCGGATCGCCAAGAAGCTGCCTCGGCCCGAGAACGTCAAGGTGCTGGAGCTGGACGTCACCAACACCGAGCACCTGGACCGGCTGGCGGACCAGGTGCGCGAGCAGCTGGGCAGCCTGGACGGCGTGGTGCACTCGATCGGCTTCGCGCCGCAGGACGCGCTGGGCGGCAACTTCCTGAACACGCCGTGGGAGTCGGTGGCCACCGCGATGCACGTCTCGGCGTACTCGCTGAAGTCGCTGACCATGGCCTGCCTGCCGCTGATGGCCGAGGGCGGCGCGGTGGTCGGCCTGACCTTCGACGCCCAGCTCGCCTGGCCGCAGTACGACTGGATGGGTCCGGCCAAGGCGGCACTGGAGGCCACCTCCCGCTACCTGGCCCGCGACCTGGGCAAGCAGGGCGTGCGCTGCAACCTGGTCTCGGCGGGGCCGATCAAGTCGATGGCCGCCAAGTCGATCCCGGGCTTCGACCAGCTGGCCGACACCTGGAACCTGCGGTCGCCGCTGAGCTGGGACGTCACCGACCCGGAGCCGGCCGGTCGCGGTGTGGTGGCGCTGCTCTCGGACTGGTTCCCGAAGACCACGGGCGAGATCATCCACGTCGACGGCGGACTGCACGCGATCGGCGCCTGAACATCGCACTGTGACAGCGACCCCCGTCGCGGCCGGTTGACCGGCCGCGACGGGGGTCGCCGCAGGTACGGGGGTGCTACGCCCCGGTGTCCACCCGGGAGCAGGCCCCGATCACGGCCGAGGACTCCGTCGCGGCCGCCGCCGGGTCGCCGCCGGCGATCGCGGTGAGGATCCGGTCGTGACCCACGTAGCGCTCGGGGGAGAGCACCGGGCCGATGTCGTGGCGCAGATGGGCCCGGGTCACCTCGCCGAGGTCGGCGTAGAGCTCGGCGAGTGCGTCGTTGTGCGCGGCGGCCACCACCGCCTGGTGGAAGGCCGCGTCGGCCTGCACGAAGACCTCCGGGTCGCCGCCGAACCAGGCCTCCTCGCGCCGGGCCAGCGCGCCGCGCAGCAGCGTCAGGTCGCGATCGGTGCGCCGGGTGGCGGCCAGCCCCGCCGCGCCCGCCTCCAGCACCGAACGCAGCTCGGCGATCTGCTGCTGCTCGGCGTCGGCGAACCGCCGGTGCATCACCCCGGCCAGCTCGCTGGTGGCCAGCACATAGGTGCCCGAGCCCTGACGGATGTCCAGCAGGCCGTTGTGCGCGAGTGCGCGGACCGCCTCGCGCACGGTGTTGCGGGCCACGCCCAGTTGCTCGACCAGCGCGGTCTCGGTCGGGATCCGTGAGCCGACCGGCCACTCGCCCGAGGTGATCTGGGCCCGCAGCTGGGCGATCACCTGATCGGCCAGTGGGGTACGCCTGGGCGAGGACAGCGTCATGGTGCTCCTTGGGAAGCTCGGCTGGGACCATCTTCTCTCGACGATGGCTCGCTAATTCATCCCATCATTCTATGATGGCGCCCATGCTCTCCGCGTCCTCCGCGTCTTCCACATCCGACTCCGCCGCTACAGCCGACACCGCAGCCGTCACTGACACCGCCATCGACACCGGCACCGCCGCCCGAACGCCCCCGGGGCCGTCCGCCGCCCGGCTGGGCTGGCTGCTGACCGCCGCCGTCGCGCTGGCCGCCGTCAACCTGCGGCCGGTGGTGACCAGCCTGGGCCCGCTGCTCCACCAGGTCCGCGACGACCTGGGGATGAGCGCCACGGTGGCCGGGCTGCTGACCGCCGTGCCGTCCTTCTGCTTCGCGGTCTTCGGCTTCGCCGCCCCGGCGCTGGCCCGCCGGTTCGGGCCCACCGTGGTGGTGACCGCGGGGCTGGGCGCGATCACGGCCGGGGTCGCCGCCCGTTCGTTCGCCGGCGGCACCGCCGTCTTCCTGCTGCTCACCGCGCTCGCGCTGGCCGGGGTGGCGGTGGCCAACGTGCTGATCCCGGTGGTCATCAAGCGCTACTTCCCGGACCGGGTCGGCCCGATGATCGGCGTGTACTCGATGGCGCTGTCGGCCGGCACCGCGCTGGCCGCCGCCGTCACCGTGCCGCTGACCAGCGCGCTGGGCGGCAGCTGGCGGCAGGGCCTGGGCATCTGGGCGGTGCTCGGCGGGCTCGGGCTGCTGGTCTGGCTGGTCACCCTGGCGGTGCGCCGCGACGGACGGCCGGCCAAGGACGCGGCCGGCGGCGGCGGAAGGCTGGCGATCACCCGCAGCCGCACCGCCTGGGCGCTGGCGGTCTTCTTCGGCTGCCAGGCCACCGGCGCGTACGCCGTGATGGGCTGGCTCTCGCAGATCTTCCAGGACGCGGGCGTCAGCGCCGGCACCTCGGGCGTGCTGCTGGCGCTCACCATGGCGATCGGCGTGCCGGTCTCCTTCGTGCTGCCCAACTTGGCGGCCCGCCGTGGGGACCAGCGGATCTTCGTGGTGGCGCTGGCCGGCTGCGGGTTCGCCGCCTACCTCGGGCTGGTGCTCGCCCCGGCCGGCGGGCAGTGGCTCTGGGCCGTGCTGCTCGGTCTGTCCAACTGCGCCTTCCCGCTCACCCTGACGATGATCGGACTGCGCGCCAGGACCAGCGGCGGGGTGGCCCAGCTGTCCGCCTTCGCCCAGGGGGTCGGCTACCTGATCTCGATCCCGGGCCCGATCCTGGTCGGCGTCCTCTACCAGCGCACCGGCGGCTGGGACCTGCCGCTCGGCTTCATGGCGGCGCTGCTCGTCCCGCAGCTGCTGATCGGGCTGCGCGCGGCCCGGGCCCGGCACATCGAGGACGAGGTGGCGGTGACCCCGGCTGCCGGCTGATCGGGAACGGATGCGAGACTCTGGCCCATGCCCGTTCTCGAACCCAATCCGCCGGACAGCCGCAAGAAGCTGCTGCTGGTCTTCGCGGCGATCATCGGAATCATCGTGCTGATCTCGATCGTGGCGACCATCGCCGAGTCGATGGGCTGAGCCCGTTGTCGATGGCCGAGCCCCGCGTTGCGATGGGTTGCGCCCCGCGTTGACGGGCGGGGCTCGGTGTCGATCGGTCGAGCCCTGAAGCCAGCCGGGTTTTCTGCGAAGCTTTTCCAATGAGCGTCAACGCATCCCGCAGGATCATCGTGCTCCGACACGCCAAGGCCGACTGGCCGGAGGTGACCGATCACGAGCGCCCGCTCGCCGACCGCGGCCGGCATCAGGCGCCGGCCGCCGGCCAGTGGCTGGCCGACTCGGGGGTCGACCCCGACTACGTGCTCTGCTCCACCTCCCTGCGCACCCGGGAGACCTGGAAGCTGGCCGCGCACGAGCTGCCCAAGCGGGCCCGGAAGACGGTCTTCGACGACCGGATCTACGACGCCACCGCCGGCGAGCTCATCGAGGCGCTCCAGGAGACCCCGGACGAGTACGTCGATGTGCTGCTGGTGGGGCACAACCCCGGGGTGCAGAACCTGACCGAGGTGCTGGCCGGGGACGAGAGCATGGGCGACGAGCTGGCCCGGCTGCGCCAGGGCGGTTTCCCGACGGCCGGGATCGTGGTGCTCACCTTCGAGGGGTCCTGGAAGAACGTCGAGCCGGGCGTGGCCAGGCTGGTCTCGTACTTCGCGCCGCCGCAGGACTGACACGGTAGGCGCCCCGGCACAGGCAGCGGGCCCGGTACGCGGTGTGCGTACCGGGCCCGCTTCCTGTGCCTGTGCCGGCTACAGCTCGTACTCCGGCGGCGTCCCGTGCAGCTCGTCGGCCGCCTCCACCTCGTCGCGGGTGATCCCCAGCAGGTAGAGCACGGTGTCCAGGAACGGCACGTTGACCGCCGTGTCGGCGGCCTCGCGGACCACCGGCTTGGCGTTGAAGGCCACCCCGAGCCCGGCCGCGTTCAGCATGTCCAGGTCGTTGGCGCCGTCGCCGATCGCCACCGTCTGCTCCAGCGGCACCTTGGCCTGCTCGGCGAAGCGGCCCAGCCAGTGGGCCTTGCCGGCCCGGTCGACGATCTCCCCGGTGACCCGCCCGGTGAACCGGCCGTCCTCGACCTCCAGGGTGTTGGCCGCCGCGAAGTCCAGCCCGAGCAACTCCACCAGGTAGTCGGTGACCTGGGTGAACCCGCCGGAGACGATGCCGACCTGGTAGCCCAGGCGCTGCAGCGTGCGGATCAGGGTGCGCGCCCCCGGTGTGAGCCGGACCTCGGTGCGGACCTTCTCCACCACCCCCGCGTCCAGCCCGGCCAGCAGCTTCACCCGGGCCCGCAGCGACTCGGCGAAGTCCAGCTCGCCGCGCATCGCCGCCGCCGTCACCTCGGCGACCTCGGACTCGCAGCCCGCGTGGGCCGCGAACAGCTCGATCACCTCGTCCTGGATCAGCGTGGAGTCCACGTCCATCACCACCAGGCGCTTGGCCCGCCGCTCCAGACCCGCCGAGACCACCGCGATGTCCACCCGCTGCGCGGCCGCCTCCAGCGCGAGAGTGGCCCGCAGCCGCTCGGTGGCCACCCCGGAGACGGCCAGCTCGACGGCCGTCACCGGGTACTTGGCCAGCCGGAAGACCCGGTCGATGTTGCCGCCCTCGGCGGTCACCTGCCGGGTCAGCGCCGACACGGCGGCCGCGGTGAGCGGATGGCCGAGCACCGTGACGTGCGAACGGCCCTCGGCGCGCGGCCGGTTGTCACCGGTGCCGGAGATGATCTCGGCCTGGAGTCTCAGGTCCTCGGCCCAGCGGTGCACGGTGGAGCGCAGCGCGCCCTCGGCCCCCAGCGCCCCGTCGGCCGGCGGGGTGACCAGAGCACAGAGCGTTATCCGGCCACGGGTGACCACCTGCTCGATGTCGATCACGTCGACGTCGAAGGCGGCCAGCGTGGCGAAGAGTCCGGTGGTGATGCCCGGGCGGTCCTTGCCGAACACCTTGACCAGCAGCGTGCGCTCGTCGTTCACGGACCGGGGCTGCGAGGGAGTGCTGTTCATGGTGCTGCCCACGCTACCTGGCCCGACCTGGCGCATTCGGTCGCGTCCGTCCTCTGGACGTCCGCTGTTCATCGCCGGTTCGCCACTCGAAACGCCGTCGAAACACCGCTGGAACCGCCGCGCCGGCCGCCGTCCGAGCCGCCGCCCGATCGGGCCGGGCGCGGCCGCTGTCACGGTGGCGGCGTGGGATGGTTGCCGCCAGGTCACAGTCGGAGGGGTTGGCTTTTCGCCATCATGGCCGAGCTGGAATGATTACCCCCCGTCAGACGCGATATTCCTCACTCCCCGTCTGCGGGGAAGCCATCGGGGGACCGAGAGAGCGGGGCAGGCGGAACAGTGCCGCAACTCGTACTAGAGATCAACGGCCAGCAGCGGACCCTGGAACCGGGGCAGGCTTACACCATCGGGCGCGACCCGCAGTCGGACTTCCCGTTCGACGACGCCAGGGTCTCCTGGCGGCACGCCACCATCTCGTTCAACGGCGCTGCCTGGCAGTTGGAGGACCACGGCAGCACCAACGGCACCTACCTCGGTGGTGGCCGCACCCTGCACGCGCAGCTTCTGCCCGGCACGGTGCTGAACCTGGGCAACGCCGAGAACGGGCCGCGCCTGGTCTTCTCGGCGCCGGCCGCCGCGCCGGTCACCGTGCCCGCGCAGGCCGCACCGGTGCAGGCCGCGCCGGTCGCCGCCATGCAGCCCGGCCCGGCGGTGGCCTGGCACGAGGCCGAGACCAACCGGCACGCGCCCGCGCCGCAGGCGCCGTTCCAGCAGCAGACGCCGTTTCAGCAGCAGGCCCCGTACCAGCCGCAGCCCGTCTATCCGCAGCAGGTTCAGCAGCCGTTCCCGCAGCAGCAGGGCCAGCCCTACCCGCCGCAGCCGTTCCCGCAGCAGATGCAGCCGCAGCAGGCTCAGCAGCCCTACCCCCAGCAGGGCGCGGTACCGCAGCAGACGCCCCATCAGTCGGCACCCGCCCCGCAGCCGTTCGCACCGCAGCAGGGCCAGGGCACCGGCGAGCGCAACCCCACGATGATCCGCAACCTCACCGCGGGTATGCGCACCATCCGGATCGGCCGCGCGCTCGACAACGACATCGTCGTCTCCGACCTCCAGGTCTCGCGCCACCACGCGGAGCTGCGCCAGCTGCCCGACGGCCGCTACGAGATCGTCGACCTCGGTTCGCACAACGGGATCTTCGTCAACGGCATCCCGGCGCAGCGTCAGCTGCTCGGCCCGCAGGACCGCCTGACGGTCGGCCACTCCTCCTTCCAGCTGGTCGGCGACCAGCTGCAGGAGTTCATCGACAACGGCCCGGTCTCCTTCTCCGCCCACCACCTGACCGTCGAGGTCGAGCACAAGGGCGCCAAGAAGGTGCTGCTCAACGACGTCAGCTTCGGCGTGCCGGAGAAGTCGCTGATCGCGGTGATCGGCCCGTCCGGCTCCGGCAAGTCCACCCTGCTGCGCGCGCTCACCGGCTACCGTCCGGCCGACCGCGGCGAGGTGCTCTACGACGGCCGCAACCTCTACAAGCAGTTCGCCGAGCTGCGCCAGCGCATCGGCCTGGTGCCGCAGTCGGAGATCCTGCACAAGGAACTGACCGTCCGCACCGGCCTGAAGTACGCGGCCCGGCTGCGCTTCCCCGGCGACACCGAGGCCGCCGAGCGCGACCGCCGGATCGACGAGGTGCTCTACGAGCTGCGGCTGGACAAGCGCGCCGACAACCGGATCACCGCGCTCTCCGGCGGTCAGCAGAAGCGGGTGTCGGTCGCCCTCGAACTGCTCACCAAGCCCTCGCTGATCTTCCTGGACGAGCCCACCTCGGGCCTGGACCCGGGCATGGACCGCGAGGTCATGCAGATGCTGCGGGGCCTGGCCGACGACGGCCGGACCATCCTGGTGGTCACCCACTCGGTGGCCGAACTCGCGCTCTGCGACCGGCTGCTGGTGATGGCCCCCGGTGGTTCGGTGGCGTACTTCGGCCCGCCGGACGAGGCGCTGCACTTCTTCGGCTACGAGACCTGGGCGGACGTCTTCCAGGCCTTCGAGAACTACCCCGACCACGACTGGGCCGGCCGCTACCGCGGATCGGTGCACTTCCAGCAGTACTCGGCCGACGTGGCCGCGGTCTCGGTGCAGCAGGCTCCGGTCAACCACACGCCGATCCAGCCGACCAAGCAGCAGAGTTGGGGCTCCCAGCTGTGGACGCTGATCCGCCGCTACCTGTCGGTGATCGCCTCCGACCGCGGCTTCCTGGCGCTGTCGGTGCTGCTGCCCGCGGTGCTCGGGGTGGTCTCCATCGTGGTCCCGGCCACCCACGGCCTGCAACCCAACCCCGCGGGCGGTTCCAACAACGCGGCCGGCACCATCATGCTGGTGCTCGCGATCGGTGCCTGCTTCTCCGGGGCGGCCAACTCGGTCCGTGAGTTGATCAAGGAACGGGCGATCTACGAACGAGAACGCGCCACCGGCCTGTCCCGGTCCGCGTACCTGATGTCGAAGATCATCGTGCTCGGCATCTTCAGCGTGCTGCAGGGCGCGATCATCGCGGGCGTCGGCTTCTCCACCCGCGCGCTGCCCGCGCACGGCCTGATCTTCAGCAACGCGCCGGCGGTCGAGATGGCGATCGGCATCATCCTGCTGAGCTTCGCCTCGATGATGTTCGGCCTGGTCATCTCGGCCCTGGTGAAGACCGCCGAGAAGACCATGCCGCTGCTGGTGATGTTCGCCATCGTCCAGGTGGTCTTCACCGGCTGCCTCTTCCAGCTCTTCGACAAGGCCGGTCTCGCCCAGTTCGCCTGGCTGATGCCGGCCCGCTGGGGCGTCGCGGTGGTCGGCACCACGCTGGACCTCGGTCACCTGATGGTGCTCGACCCCACGCACATGAACGAGCACGACGGCCTGTGGAAGCACAGCGCGCTGCAGTGGTCGATCGACTCGATCATGCTGGTGCTGATCTCCACCGCGCTGGCCTTCCTGGTGCTGCGGCTGCTGCGCCGGCACGAGCCGGAGGTCATGCAGAAGGGCTGACGGTTCTTCATCGCCGGTCCACCTCCGGTCCATCGCAGGTCAGGCGGGCGGTTCCCCCGATTGGGGGAGCCGCCCGTTTGCATATCTCATCCATGAGATATCGTCTCGGCCATGGCAGATGACTACCTCTCGCGCATCGGCAAGCTCATCCGTGACGCCCGCAAGCACCGTGGCTGGACGCAGGCAGAGCTGGGGACGGCTCTCGGCACCAGCCAGAGCGCGGTCAACCGGATCGAGAACGGCGGACAGAACATCAGCCTTGAGATGATC
Source organism: Kitasatospora sp. NBC_01266 (assembly GCF_036242395.1). Taxonomy (NCBI): domain Bacteria; kingdom Bacillati; phylum Actinomycetota; class Actinomycetes; order Kitasatosporales; family Streptomycetaceae; genus Kitasatospora; species Kitasatospora sp. NBC_01266. Next base: position 6,246,939 of record NZ_CP108458.1, read on the forward strand.
GCCCGGATCAGCGAGGCGCTGGACAGCGAGATCGTCTCTCTCGGCTACGCCGGCCCGATGCACCTGCGGGTGGTCGGCGGGCGCCGCCTGTCGGGCAGCATCGACGTCAAGACCAGCAAGAACGCCTGCGTCGCGCTGCTCTGCGCCTCGCTGCTCACCACCGGCCGCACCACGCTGCGCCGGGTGGCCCGGATCGAGGAGGTCTACCGCCTGCTCGAGGTGCTGAACAGCATCGGCGTCCGGACCCGCTGGATCAACGACGGCGCCGACCTGGAGATCACCCCGCCGGCCGCGCTGGACCTGGCCGCGATGGACCAGGCCGCCGCCCGCCGCACCCGTTCGATCATCATGTTCCTCGGCCCGCTGATGCACCGGGTGGACCGCTTCAAGCTGCCCTACGCCGGCGGCTGCGACCTCGGCACCCGCACCGTCGAGCCGCACATGGCCGCGCTGCGCCGGTTCGGCCTGGAGGTCACCGCCACCACCGGCATCTACCACGCCGAGGTCGACCGCTCGGTCAGCCCCGACCGCCCGATCGTGCTGACCGAGCGCGGCGACACGGTGACCGAGAACGCGCTGCTGGCCGCCGCCCGGCACGACGGCGTCTCGGTGATCCGCAACGCCAGCCCCAACTACATGGTCCAGGACCTCTGCTTCTTCCTGGAGCGGCTCGGCGTCCGGATCGAGGGCATCGGCACCACCACCCTCACCGTGCACGGCAAGCCCGTCATCGACTGCGACGTCGACTACGCGCCGTCCGAGGACCCGGTGGAGGCGATGAGCCTGCTGGCCGCCGCCGTGGTCACCGAGTCCGAGCTGACGGTCCGCCGGGCGCCGGTGGAGTTCCTGGAGATCGAGCTCGCGGTGCTGGAGGAGATGGGTCTGGACTACGACCGCAGCCCCGAGTACTTCGCCGACAACGGCCGCACCCGGCTGGTCGACCTGACGGTCCGCCCGTCCAAGCTGCACGCGCCGATCGACAAGATCCACCCGATGCCGTTCCCCGGCATCAACATCGACAACGTCCCGTTCTTCGCGGCCATCGCCGCCACCGCGCAGGGCTCCACGCTGATCCACGACTGGGTCTACGACAACCGGGCCATCTACCTGACCGAGCTGACCCGGCTGGGCGCCAACGTCCAGCTGATGGACCCGCACCGGGTGCTGGTCGAGGGCCCCACCCGCTGGCGCGCCGCCGAGATGATGTGCCCGCCCGCGCTGCGTCCGGCGGTGGTGGTGCTGCTGGCGATGCTGGCGGCCGAGGGCACCTCGGTGCTGCGCAACGTGTACGTGATCAACCGGGGTTACGAGGACCTGGCGGACCGGCTGAACTCGATCGGGGCGCAGATCGAGACGTTCCGCGACATCTGACCGGCGCTGCCGGTGGGCGGGTGGCCCGGACGAACGCCGCTGGCGATCGTCCGGGCCACTGCCGTTGGCGCGCGGAAAATCGCGCGGCGGCGCAGGCCAGAGGCCCTACGCTTGCCCAGCATGGCGGCCAGGGCAGCCGGATCCCGCCCCGCGCCCGCCGGCTGACGCTCCCGCCCGCAGTCCACCCCCCTCGAGAAGGTCACTGCTCATGCGCTGGTCCCAGATGCACATCCCCACCCTCCGCGAGACCCCCGCCGACGCCGACGCGCCGAGCCACCGCCTGCTGCTGCGCGCCGGGTACGTCAAGCAGCTGATGGCGGGTCACTACTCGCTGCTGCCGCTCGCGGTGCGGGTGCGGGCCAAGGTGATCCGGATCATCCGCGAGGAGATGGACGCGATCGGCGCGCAGGAGTTCCTGCTGCCGACCATGCACCCGGCGGAGGTCTGGCAGCGCAGCGGGCGCTGGGCGACCATGGGCGAGGAGATGTTCCGCCTGAAGGACCGCAAGGGCGCCGACCTGGCCCTCGGCATGACGCACGAGGAGATCTTCTCCACGCTCGCCGCCGACCTCAGCTCCTACCGCCAACTGCCCCAGATCTGGTACCAGTTCCAGACCAAGTTCCGCGACGAGCCGCGCCCCAAGGCCGGCCTGATGCGGACCCGCGAGTTCACCATGAAGGACGCCTACTCCTTCGACCTCGCGAGTCAGGGCCTGGACACCGCCTTCGACCGCCAACGTGCCGCCTACCTGCGGATCTTCGCCCGACTCGGCATCCCCGCGATCCCGGTCGAGGCCTCCAGCGGCACCATGGGCGGATCGACCTCGACGGAGTTCATGTGCCCGGCGGAGGTGGGCGAGGACTTCGTCGTCCACTGTCCCGAATGCGGGTACGCGGCGAACGTCGAGAAGGCGACTTCTCGACTGTCGGTGGTGGCGGACGGCTCGGGCGCGGCGGAGCCCGAGCGCTTCGACACCCCTGGCGTGCGGACCATCGAGGACCTGGCGACGGGTTTCGGTGCGGCGGCGGAGCGCCAGGTCAAGACGCTGGTGTACCTGCTGGACGAGCGGCTCACGCTGGTGCTGCTGCGCGGCGACCACGCGCTGGCCGAGCAGAAGCTGATCGACGCGACCGGCGCGAACGCGGTGCGGCCGGCGCGGGCGGAGGAGATCCAGGCGGCGCTCGGCGCGCTGCCCGGGAGCCTCGGCGCTGTGGGTCTCTCCTCCTCGCTGCCGGTGCTCGCCGACGAGGCGCTGCGCGGGCGGCGGGCGATGTTCACGGGTGCGAACGTCGACGGTGTGCACCTGCGGGGCGTGGAGGTCGAGCGGGACATCGCGGTCGGGCAGTGGGCCGACCTGCGCGAGGTGGCTGCCGGCGAACCCTGTGTCTCGTGCGGTTCGGCCTTGCAGGTGCAGAAGGCGATCGAGATCGGCCACATCTTCAAGCTCGGCTACAAGTACAGCGAGGCGTTCGGCCTGACCGTCCAGGACGCGGCCGGCGCCCCCGTCAACCTCATCATGGGCAGCTACGGCATCGGCGTGGAGCGCGCGATGGCCGCCGCGATCGAGTGCCACCACGACGAGAAGGGCATCGTCTGGCCGCTCTCGATCGCCCCGTTCGCGGTGGCGGTGGTGATCGCCCAGCCCAAGGACGAGCAGACGGCCAAGGCGGGCGAGGAGATCTACCGGGAACTGCTCGCCGCCGGCGTCGAGGTGATCGTGGACGACCGCGACGAGCGGCTCGGCGTGAAGTTCGCCGACGTCGAGCTGGTCGGCATCCCGCTGCGGGTGACGGTCGGCAAGCGCGGACTCGCCGAGGGCGTCGTGGAGTTGACCTCCCGGGCGACGGGGGAGACGGAGCGGGTGCCGCTGGACGAGATCGCGGAGCGGGTGCGGAAGGCGATGGCAGCTGGCAGCGACGGGAGTTGACGGCCCCCGGCCGCGGCTGCGGCCCGAGGCGTTCGAGGAACTCGCCCGGGCCGCGTGCCGCGTGGCCCGATCAGGCTGTGCGGGCCTGCGGAGTCGGTGCCGCCGCGGTCACCGCACCAGGGGGAGGAAGATCGTGTCGATGATCTCTTCGAGGACGTGGTCGGGCGCGGCGGCGAAGGTCGTGAGGAATTCGTGGCGCAGCAGGTCGAAGGGGAGGGACTTGATGCGTTCGGTGAGGAGTTCCGGTCTGATCTCGCCGCGGTCGACGGCGCGGTCGAAGAGCACGTCGACCGCTTTCTTGCGCCCCGTCGCGAGGGGGTCGAACAGTTCGCCAGGGTGGGTTCCGGTCTCCTGGTAGTAGCCCGCCAGCTGCACGCTCATGACGGTGACCAGTTGGAGCCGGGTGGCGTTGATCTCCCGCATGAGGGTGAGGACGTCCGACCGCAGGCTTCCCGTGTCGGGGATGTCCAGGATGGACTCTTTCAGGATGTGGACGACGGCCGCCCGGACGAGTTCGTCGCGGTCGGACCAGCGGCGGTAGAGGACGGGAGGGCTGGTGCCCGCGCGCTTGACGACGGCGTCCATGGTGAACCGGGCGTAGCCGTTGTCCGCGAGTTCTCCCCAGGCCGCGTCGAGGAGCGCCTTCTCCAGTGCCGCTCCGCGGCGTCGCTCGGACATCCACACCCCTTAGATAGACTTGCCTATCTTATTTTAGCGCACTACTCTGGCGCTCGTAAGATAGAACTCTGTATCTTAGGGATGCGTTCATGCACGCCAACGGTGCTCAGTCACCATCCGCCGCCGCAGACCCCGACCGCATCGACCCGCCCCTGCGGCGCCTGACCTTCACCTTGATCATCGGTGCGCTCGCCGTCATCTTCGACACCACGATCATGAGCGTCGCCATCGACAGCCTCGCCGGGCAGCTGCACACCTCGGCCGAAGTCTGAAACGCCCCAGAGGGTTTCGCGCAGCCGGTGCCGCACCTCCGCCGCTTACCGTGACCATGAATCCCGGCGCCCCCGGCAAGCAGGACCGACCAACGAACCGTCAACAGAGAGAGGAAGAGCGGATGTCCACCAACACCACGCCGACCACCGGCACCAGCCGTACGGACTACGACGTGCTCGTGGCAGGCGCCGGGCCGGTTGGCCTGATGCTCGCCACCGAACTGAAGCTGGCGGGGGTCCGGGTGCTGGTCGTCGAAGAGCGGACGGAGCTCGACACCGCCCCCAAGGCGGGAGCGATCAACACCGCCTCCGCCGAAGCGTTCGAGCGGCGCGGTCTGCTCCCCGCGGTGGAGGCGGTGCGGGGGCACCAACCGTTCCAGGGCGAGCAGCGGCGGCCGCCCTTCGTCGGGCACTTCGGTGGGATCCAGGTCCCGGCGGACTGCGTCGACGAGCAGGATCCCAGCCTGCGCGGCCGTGGCCCGGCCTGGTACGTGCAGGTCCCGCAGGTCGAGGTGGAGCGAATCCTCGCTCAGCGCGCGGCGCGGCTGGGCGTCGAGGTCCGGCGCGGAGTCGCGGTGAGCGGATTCGACGAGGACGAGGCCGGTGTCACCGTTCACCTGCGCGGCGGGGACGACGTGCGCGCGACCTGGCTCGTCGGCTGCGACGGAGGTCGCAGTCAGGTCCGCCGCCAAGCGGGCTTCGAGTTCCCCGGCACGGACCCGGAGATCACGGTCCGGCACACGGCGGGCACGGTGGTGGGGGCGGAGCACCTGGGGCAGGGCTGGCAGCACACCCCCACCGGCGTCTACGTCTACGGGCCCAAGCCGGGCCAGGTGCGCACCGTGGAGTTGGACGGTCCCCCGGCGGACCGGGAGGCACCGGTCACCGCGGCCGAGATGGAGGCCAGTCTGCGGCGCGTCAGCGGCGCCGACGTCCGCGTCCCCGAGGTCACCTTCGGCACCCGCTTCACGGACAACGCCCGGCAGGCGACGACCTACCGGCGCGGTCGGGTACTGCTGTGCGGCGACGCCGCCCACGTGCACTCGCCCTTCAGCGGCCAGGGCCTGAACCTGGGCATCGGCGACGCCGTCAACCTGGGCTGGAAGCTCGCTGCCACCGTCCAGGGGTGGGCGCCCGAAGGCCTGCTCGACACCTACACCAGCGAACGCCACCCGATCGGCGCCTGGGTGCTCGACTGGACCCGCGCGCAGGTGGCCGTGATGCGCGGCGATGCCAACAGCAGCGCCCTCAGGAGTGTGGTCACCGACTTCCTCGGCACCCGGGACGGGGCGACCTACTACGTGAAGCGGATCTCCGGCCTGTGGCAGCAGTACGACCTGGGGAACGGCCACCCGCTGGTCGGCGCGACCATGCCCGACCTCCGGCTCGACGACGGCACCCGGCTCGCCGACCACACCCACCACGGCCGGGCCCTGCTCGTCGACCTCGCCGGCGACGACCAGCTGGCAGCCCTGGCCAAGTCGTACCCCGGGCGTCTGGAGCTGCTCCGGGGCAGCGCGGACGGCGCCGGGGTGAGCGGCCTGCTGGTACGTCCCGACGGCTTCGTGGCCTGGGCCTCGGCCGACGGTGCCGGCGACCCCGCCGGCCTGGAAGCCGCGCTGGCCCGCTGGTTGGGGGACGCCACGAGTCGCTTCAACTAGGCCAGGTCTCGGTGGCCCAGGCGATCCTTGGCGGTCGCCTGGGCCGCTGTGTGCTCGGGCGCCGCGTCAGAGGCGGGTGGCGAGGTCCAGGAAGGCGGCCCAGCTCTGGGGGGTGACGGTGAGCTGGGGGCCGGTCTTGTCCTTGGAGTCGCGGATGTGGATCGTGCTGGGGGTGGTGGCGACCTCGATGCACTCGCCGCCTTCGCTACCGCTGTAGCTGCTCTTCTGCCAGGCGATGGCCACCTCGATGCATTCGCCGCCCTGGGGACCGCTGTAGCTGCTCTTGAACCAGGCGAGTTCGGACGCTTCGCTCTTCATAGTTCTCCCAGCATCTTCTCGATCAGGGCCTGTGATTCCCGAGGTGTGAGCGCCTGCGATCGCATCGTCCCATAAATCGCCGAGAGAAGACGGACCTCTTCGTAGCCGGTGACCAGGCGCCCGACTTGCTGGGCCTCCGTGTAGGCAACTTGGGGCCCACCCTTGGGAGTCAGCAGGGTGAAGGGACCGTCGAGGCCAGCGTGCTCCTGACAGCCTGTCGGCATCACCTGTAGCTCGCCGTTGCGCAACTTGCTGAACGCCAGCAAGCTCTCCAGTTGCCCTTTCTGGACAGAGCTCCCGCCGATCGGCCGTCGTACGACTGACTCCTCGACGATGCAACTGACCATTGGCGGCGGCCACTTCTTGGTGAGGATCTCCTGGCGCGACAGTCGGGCCGCCAACCGCTGCTCGACAGCGGCCTCGTCGAGCAACGGCCTACCAGCGGAGAACACATGGCGGGCGTACTCAGGCGTCTGCAACAGGCCCGGGACAGCCATGGTGCTGTAGTAGCTCAGCTCCACCGCCGTCGGCTCCAAGAGCGTGAAGTCCCGGAAGAACGCCGGGTGTTTCACCCGCTCCTTGGCCATCGCCTTGGCCTTCTTCACGTCCTCGACGGCCGCCTTCAGCAACCCGCCCGCGTTCAGCAGTTTGTCCGCCGCCTCCAGCAACTCCGGCTGCACGTTGCGCCGCCCACGCTCCACCGAGGAGATCAGGTCCTCGCTGTACCCGAGCTGGTCGGCCAGCTCCTTCTGGGTCAGCCCCGCCCTCTCCCGCAGCAGCTTCAACTGCTTGCCGAGGGTGGTGAAGAACTGCTGGATCTCGTCCGGCCCCTCCTCCTCCGGCTGCATCGGCTGTTCGGGGATCGGCGGAACGGCGCCCGTCCCCGTCTCGTCCCCTTGGCCTGTCATCGTCACCGCGACCACCGCCCGCCTGCGTAAACGTCCGCTTACGCTCCGTGCCTCTCCGAGTACTGATCAGGGTATGCACGGCATCCCGGGATTGCGATGGAATGCCATAATCCGCCCTGATCTGACGAACCGTCAGTACGGGAAAGTCGACCCGGCCGACCTGACCACGCCGGGCGGACCCGAAGCCCGGTGGCCCACAGACCTACGCCTCCCGTCCTACCCCCGCCCCGTCCCCGGCCCCAGGCTCACGGCAGGCCACGGCGGTAGCGTGGGCGGCATGGGGACTTCGCACCACCCGCCCACCGAAGACGGCCTGACCAGCACCGGCTCGCTCGACGACGGCTGCCTCGACGGCCTCGAAGCCGTCAGCGAAGCCGTCATCGCGATGAGCGCCCACCTCGAGGTGCGCGAGGTGCTGCGCCGCATCACCGCCTCCGCCCGCTCGCTGCTGGGCGCGGAGTACGCCGCCCTCGGGGTCCCCGACGACCACGGCGGGTTCGCCCAGTTCGTGGTGGACGGGGTGAGCGACGAGCAGTGGCAGGCGATCGGGCCGCTGCCGCGCCAGCACGGCGTGCTCGCCACGATGCTGCACGACGCGGCGCCCACCCGGCTCGCCGACGTCCGCAAGGCACCCGCCTTCGAGGGCTGGCCCGAGGCGCACCCCGAGCTGACCGACTTCCTCGGGATGCCGATCATCGACAACGACGAGATCCTCGGCGCGATCTTCCTGGCCAACAAGGCCGGTGGCTTCACCGACCACGACGAGCGGCTGCTGCGGATCCTGGCCGCGCACGCCTCGATCGCGCTGGCCAACGCCCGCCTCTACGAGCGCAGCCGCGAGCTGACCCTGGCCGGTGAGCGGGCCCGGATCGCGCACGACCTGCACGACGCCGTCTCGCAGAAGCTGTTCAGCCTGCGGCTGACCGCCAAGGCCGCCGCCAAACTGCTGGACCGCGATCCGGCCCGGGCCCGCACCGAACTCGCCGAAGTCGCCCGGCTCGCGGCCGAGGCGGCCGACGAACTGCGCGCCGTGGTCGTCGAGCTGCGGCCGGCGGCGCTGGACGAGGACGGGCTGGTGGCCACCCTGGCCTCGCAGGTGCAGGTGCTGGACCGGGCGCACAGCGCCGCCGTCGCCTTCGAGTCCGACGGCGGCGTGCGCACCCTGCCGCCCGCCCAGGAGGCCGCCGTGCTGCGGATCGCCCAGGAGGCGCTGCACAACGCGCTGCGGCACGCCGAGCCGACCAGCGTCCGGGTGTCGCTGTGCGGCACCGACACCCGCGGCGCCCGGCTCACCGTCACCGACGACGGCCGCGGCTTCGACCCGGACGCGGTCCGCGAGGCCGGGCGCCACCTCGGCCTGGTCTCGATGCGCGACCGCGCGCAGAGCGTCGGCGGCCGACTCACCCTGACCTCGTCCGCAGGGCGCGGCACGGTCATCGAACTGGAGGTCCCCGGTGCCTGAGAGCCACTCCACACCCATCCGCGTCCTGCTGGTCGACGACCACCAGGTGGTCCGCCGCGGCCTGCGCACCTTCCTGGAGGTCCAGGACGACATCGAGGTGGTCGGGGAGGCCGCCGACGGCGCCGAGGGCGTGGCGAAGGCTCAGGAACTCGCCCCGCACGTGGTCCTGATGGACCTCAAGATGCCCGGCGTGGACGGCCTGGAGGCGCTCAAGCGGCTCAAGGCCGAGGGCAATCCGGCCCGGGTGCTGATCGTCACCAGCTTCACCGAGCACCGCACCGTGGTCCCGGCGCTGCGCGCGGGCGCCGCCGGGTACGTCTACAAGGACGTCGACCCGGAGGCGCTGGCCGGCGCGATCCGCTCGGTGCACGCCGGCCACGTCCTGCTCCAGCCCGAGTTGGCCGGGGCGCTGCTCGCCGACGACGCCCCGCGTGCTCCGCAGGGCCGGGGCGGGAGCCTGACGGAGCGCGAGCGCGAGGTGCTCGGCCACATCGCCGACGGCCGCTCCAACCGGGAGATCGCCCGCAGCCTCAACCTCTCCGAGAAGACGGTCAAGACACATGTCTCCAACATCCTGATGAAACTTGACCTGGCCGACCGGACCCAGGCCGCCCTGTGGGCGGTCCGGCACGGCGACCTGGCATAGCGCTGCGATCCGGCTAAGCGCGGCGATCCGGCGCAGCGCGGTCAGCCGCGCTCGTCCACCAGCGCGTTGTACGCCGCCACCTGCGCCCGCCGCGCCATCCGCCGCAGCGGCGTCAGCACCGTCGCCCGGGCCGCCATCTCCCCGGCGCTCACCGCCGCGCCGTGGCTCCCGGCGGCGATCGCCAGCAGCGCCGACACCTGCCGCGCCGACTCCAGCACCCGTACCGCGCGCGGCGGGTAGCCGGGGGCCAGCAGCTTGCTGTGCCCGCGGGCGCGGTACTGCTCCAGGGCCCGCAAGGCCTCCGGACCGGCCCCGGCCACGTCCAGCCGGGCGAGCAGCACGGTCGCCTCGCGCAGCCCGTCCGCCAGCTCGCGCTCGGCCTCGTGCAGCGAGGGGACGTCGGCCGGTGGCGCCTCGCGCACCTCGTGGCAGCGCCACAGCACGATGGCCGACTGGTCGCCGGGCGGCCCGTACACCTCGATCTCGGGGACGAAGCCGATCGGCACCCCGACCGCCAGCACCGCCTCGCCCACCGCCAGCGCCGCGCCGTTGAACGCGGCCGGGCCGGTCAGCCCCAGCAGGTGCCCCTCGGACGGCAGCGCCAGCCGCAGCCCCTTGACGCCGAGTACCCGCAGCCGCCCGAGCGCCCAGGTCAGCCCGTGCTGCTCGCCCTCGGCGTCCCCGGGCAGCCCGACCACCCGGTGTCTCTCGTCCTCGCCGACCACCTCCTCCACCACGTGGTCGGGCGGCGCGAAACCGGCCAGCATCGAGTTGCCCCAGGCGGTCAGCCGCGCGGATCGCGGCTCGGCGAAGGGATCGACGGACGGATTCTGGGCAGGAGTCAGCGGCATCCCGCCAGCCTACGGACAACGCGGCCACCCGCGTGGCGTAGGTTTGGCCTGTGCTGCGAGCAGCCGCACTCCCTCCCTGCCCACCCGGCCGGCGGAGTAGGCTGCCCGCCGGCACCGACTTGTCGACATGAGTGGACCGCACCCCGAGGTCTCCTACGCGCAGGACCCCGCTGCGCAGGGCCCCGGACGGCCGAAGAATCAGTAATGGGGAAGGCGTTAGGCATGAGCGACGTGCTGGAGCTGGTTGACGTTTCCGTGGTCCGTGATGGCCGGGCGCTGATCAGCCAGGTCTCCTGGTCCATCGCCGAGGGCGAGCGCTGGGTGATCCTCGGGCCCAACGGTGCCGGCAAGACCACGCTGCTCCAGGTCGTCGCCAGCTACCTGCACCCCACCAGCGGCACGGTCGCGGTGCTCGGCGAGAAGCTCGGCGCGGTCGACGTCTTCGAGCTGCGCCAGCGGATCGGCCTGGCCGGCGCCTCGATGCTGGAGCGCATCCCGCGCCAGCAGACGGTGCTGCAGACCGTGCTGACCGCCGCCTACGGCATGACCGCCACCTGGCAGGAGACCTACGAGACCACCGACACCTCGCGGGCCCTGCTGCTGCTCGACCGGCTCGGCATGGGCGGCTACGAGAACCGCAGCTTCGGCACCCTCTCCGAGGGCGAGCGCAAGCGCACCCTGATCGCCCGCGCCCTGATGATCGACCCCGAGCTGCTGCTGCTCGACGAGCCCGCCGCGGGCCTGGACCTCGGCGGCCGCGAGGACCTGGTGCGCCGGCTCGGCGCGCTGGCCCAGGACGCCTACGCGCCCGCGATGGCGATGGTCACCCACCACGTCGAGGAGATCGCGCCCGGCTTCACCCACGTCCTGATGATCCGTCAGGGCAAGGTGCTGGCGGCCGGCCCGATCGACACCGAGCTGACGGCGCGCAACCTCTCGCTCTGCTTCGGCCTGCCGCTCACCCTGGAGCGCCACGGTGACCGCTGGTCGGCCCAGGGCCTGCCGCTCGGCTGAGCCCGCGCGCGACGGCTCGTGCGACCGCGTGGCCGACTGCTGGGAACCGGTCAGAACGCCTGACCGGTTTCCGCCCGTCCACCTGCGGGAACCCACCCTCCTGACCTCGTTTCCTCCCTAGGATGGGCCTGTGGACAGCTGGGTGTGGTGGCTGCTGGTCGCCGTCGTTCTGGGCATACCGCTGGTGATCACGGTGCTGCCGGAGTTCGGGCTGTTCGCGCTCGGCGCCGTCGGCGCCGCGATCGCCGCCGGCGTCGGGGCGGGTGTGGTCTGGCAGTTCGTCACTTTCCTGATCGTCTCGGTCGCCATGCTGGTGGCGGTCCGACCGATCGTCTATCGCAAGCTCGACCGGGGGCCGCGGGTCCGGATGGGGATCGAGGCACTGCAGGGGGCTCGGGCGACCGTGCAGGAGCGGGTGGACCACGAAGGCGGGCGGATCAAGCTCAACGGCGAGATCTGGTCGGCCCGGGCACTGCACCCGGACCGCGTCTACGAGCCCGGCCAGCAGGTGGATGTCGTCGAAATCCAGGGCGCGACCGCCCTGGTCGACTAGCCGGCCGTCCCGGCCCGCCAGTCGTCCGAGTCATGCAGGTTGTCCAGGGGAGACACTGTGGAACCCGTCCTCATCGTGCTGATCGTTCTGGTTGTGGTGGCGTTCATCGCGCTGATCCGGACGATCCAGGTGATCCCGCAGGCGAGTGCGGCGATCGTGGAGCGGTTCGGCCGATACACCCGCACGCTCAACGCGGGCCTCAACATCGTGGTGCCGTTCATCGACACCATCCGCAACCGGATCGACCTGCGCGAGCAGGTCGTCCCGTTCCCGCCGCAGCCGGTGATCACCCAGGACAACCTGGTGGTGAACATCGACACCGTCATCTACTACCAGGTGACCGACGCCCGGGCGGCCACCTACGAGGTGGCCAGCTTCATCCAGGCCATCGAGCAGCTCACCGTCACCACGCTGCGCAACATCATCGGTTCGATGGACCTGGAGTCCACCCTGACCTCCCGTGAGGTGATCAACGCCGGGCTGCGCGGGGTGCTGGACGAGGCGACCGGCAAGTGGGGGATCCGGGTCAACCGGGTCGAGCTGAAGGCGATCGAGCCGCCGACCTCCATCCAGGACTCGATGGAGAAGCAGATGCGCGCCGAGCGGGACAAGCGCGCGGCCGTGCTCACCGCCGAGGGCCAGCGGCAGGCGGCGATCCTGCGCGCCGAGGGTGAGAAGCAGGCCGCGGTGCTCAGCGCCGAAGGTGAGGCGCAGGCCGCGGTGCTCAAGGCCGACGGTGAGGCGGCGGCGATCCGCACCGTCTTCGAGGCGATCCACGACGGTGACGCGGACCAGAAGCTGCTCGCCTACCAGTACCTGCAGACGCTGCCGCAGCTCGCCCAGGGCGACTCCAACAAGCTCTGGATCATCCCGAGCGAGGTGGGCGACGCGCTCAAGGGCCTCGGCGGCGCCTTCGGCGGGATGGCCGGGCAGGGCGGCGGGCAGGGTGCGGGGCCGAGCGTCGGCCCGAGCCTGACCAAGCAGCCGGTGGCGGACGGCAACGGCAGCCGCCCGGTGGGTCCGGCCAACGGGCCGCGCCCGGTGGACACCGACCAGACCGGTGCGGCCCGCCCCCGGGTCAACCCGACCCGGGAGTACCCGCAGATCGATCCGGAGTGACGTGCCTCGGGTGACCGGCCCCGGCCCCGGTCACCGGGTCGTCTCAGGTCCCGTCTCTCATCATGGAACTTGCTAGGCGCTCGGCCCACCGTCCGGCATGATCGCGAACGCCGCCACCCTCATGGGGGCGGACACGCGAGAGTAGGGACGAGTCAATGACTCCATGGGAAGGGCTGGCGGTCTTCGCCGCCGGCATGGGTGCGGGCACCATCAATGTCATCGTGGGATCGGGAACGCTGATCACGTTCCCGGTCCTGCTGGCGATCGGGCTGCCCCCGGTCACCGCGAACGTCTCCAACACGCTGGGCCTGGTGCCCGGTTCGGTCAGCGGCGCGATCGGCTACCGGCGCGAACTCACCGACCAGAAGGGCCGGCTGATCCGGCTCGGCGTCGCCGCGCTGCTCGGCGGCCTGCTCGGCGCCTTCCTGCTCACCAAGCTGCCCAGCAAGGCCTTCGACGCCATCGTGCCGGTGCTGATCCTGCTGGCCCTGGTCCTGGTGGTGATCCAACCCCGGGTGGCCCGCGCGGTGGCCGCGCGCGGCGGCAAGCCCACGCACCCGGACGGCAGCCCGCTGCTGGTCGCCGGGATCTTCTGCTCCGCCGTCTACGGCGGCTACTTCGGCGCCGCGCAGGGTGTGCTGATGCTCGCGCTGATGGGCATGCTGCTCCGCGACGAGCTGCAGCGGATGAACGCGGTCAAGAACGTGCTCGCACTGATCGTCAACGGCGTCGCCGCGATCTTCTTCATGTTCACCGCCTCGATGGACTGGCTGGCGGCCCTGCTGATCGCGGTCGGCTCGGCGCTCGGCGGCCTGATCGGCGCCAAGGTCGGCCGCAGGCTGCCACCGACCGCGCTGCGCGGGCTGATCGTGGTGGTCGGCCTGGCCGCCGTGACCAAGCTGCTGCTGACCTGACGCCTGGTCAGTCGCTAGCATCGGTTGCTCCGGGGGGATCCACCTGACCTGGAGCGACGCGATGAGCAGCAGCCCCCTCCTCACCGAGGACCAGATCACCGCCGGACTGGCCCGACTGACCGGCTGGCGCCGGCAGGGCGAGGCGATCACCCGGACCGCCGAGGCCACCGACTTCCCGGCCGCGATCCGCGTGGTCGTGGCGGTCGCCGAGGCGGCCGAGGCGATGAACCACCACCCCGACATCGACATCCGCTGGCGCACCCTGACCTTCACGCTCGCCACCCACAGCGCGGGCGGCGTGACCGACCTGGACCTCCAACTGGCGGCCAGGATCGACCAGGCGCTCGACCAGCAGGGGTGACGGTTCGGTCAACGAACCTGACGGTCCGTCGACCGAACCGACCGAACCGACCGAACCGACCGTGCCGACCGAACCGACCGTGCCGACCGCCGAACCGCGTGCCCGGGGCCGCCCGGGCACGCGGGGGCGGCGTGAGATGCTGTCCGTTCGGTGTACGCAGTCGGGACGGACGGAACGCATGGCTCAGGACTATCCCCCAGCCTCCGACCAGGGGTACCCCCGGGAGGGCGGCGGGCCGGATCCCGCCGGGTACGACTACCAGCAGACCTGGTACCCGACCGAGCAGCAGCCCTATGGCGAGCCGCCGCAGCAGCCGCCGCACTCGCCGGCCTATCCGCAGCAGCAGGCGTACCCGGGCGAGCAGGCCTACCCCGCTGACCAGGCCTACCCCGCCGACCCGGCGTACCCCGGCGAGCAGCAGCCCTGGCAGTGGCCGGACCAGCCGCAGTACCAGGCGACGGCCGAGTTCGGCTACCAGACCGACGCCACGGGGGCCTATCCGACGGCGCCCGAGCAGCCGCCCTACGCCGACCCGTACGGCACGGCCACCATGCCGGCCGTGCCGGCCCAGGCGCCCGGCGACGAGGCCGATGCCGCCGCCGCTGAAGACTCGTCAGCCGACCCTGACGCCGCGGCGTCCGAGAGCGACGCCGACGCCGACCCGGCCGTCGACCCCGCCGCCGAGGCCGAGCCGGCCGCCACCCCCCGCTCCCGGCGCGGCTCCAGCGCCAGCTCAGCCCCCGCCGGGTCCGGCGCCGCCGGCTCGCTGCTGGACCGTGCCCGCACCGCCGCCCAGGGCGCGCTCGGCGCGGTGCTCGCCACCGAAGGCGCCCCTGGTGGCCGGACCCTGCTGATCCGGGTGGCCGCCGGCGTCGCGGCCCTCGGCGTCCTGGTCACCGCCGGGGTGGTCGCCACCAGCGGCAGCGACAGCCACCACGCGGCCCCCGCGGCCCCCGTCGCCGACCCCGGTTTCGCGGTCGCCCACAACAAGATCTGGGCCGCCCAGCCCGCCGCCGCCCCGGCGGCCGGCACCGATGACACCCTGGTCGGCAGCTGGCTGCTCCCCACCGCCGTGGTCCGCGCCGACGGCAGCGGCGTGCACGCCTACGACCTGGCGACCGGCAAGCCCACCTGGAACCTCGACGCCCCGACCGCCGGCGTCACCCCCTGCGACCTGTCGCCCACCGTCAACTCCGCCGGCATCGGCGGCGTGCTCTTCCACACCCAGGCCGACCCGAAGAGCCCCTGCGCGCTGCTCGCCGCCGTCGACACCAAGGCCGGCAAGGTCGCCTGGACCAAGCCGCTCTCCACCGCCAACCCGTACGCGGCCCAGGTCGCCGTCACCGAGGACAAGGTGATCGCGGTCGGTGACGACAAGGTGAGCGCCTGGTCGGCCGCCAACGGCCAGGACGCGTGGCAGTACGCCGGGCAGGGCAAGTACTGCACGCTCTCCGGCAGCGCCTCGGGCGCCACCGTGCTGGTGCACAGCGCCTGTGTCGACAGCAGCCCCGGCGACCAGGCCGTCGCCCTGGGCGCGGCCGACGGCAAGGTGCTCTGGGCCAAGGGCCTGCCGACCCAGCCGAAGACCACCACCGTGCTCTCCACCGAGCCGGCCGTGATGCTCACCACCGGTGACCAGCCGACCGACGACAAGGTGCTCGCCTGGGGCCAGAACGGTGACCCGGCCGTCGTCATCCCGGTCACCGACCCGAGCGGTGGCGGTCGGCTGGACGTCGACCAGGGCAGCTTCGACCCGTTGCCGGGCGTCTTCTTCCAGGACCACACCATGGTCACCACGATGGCCGCGCCCGGCGGCCCGACCTCGGTGGTCGCCTACGACCTGAGCAGCGGGAAGCAGCTCTGGCACACCGCCGTCAGCGAGAAGGGCGCGGTGGCGGCGATCGGTCTGGACGGCGGCTCCCTGGTGCTGGCCGCCGAGGAGCGCCTCGACCAGCCCGCCCACCTGAGCCGCTTCGCCCTGACGATCGGCCAGGAGAGCGTCGGCGGCGGCTTCCCGCACAGCACCGGCTCGCTGCTCACCTCGGGCCGGGTGCTGATCGGCAACGACCGGGTGATCGCCGTGCCCGGCCACTCGGCCATCTTCGGCACCGCGAGCGCCTACCAGGCCAAGGGCTGACCCGAGGCGCACCGCCGCTCTTGTGTCGCCTCGGCGCACCGGCGGCACCGCGCCCGGCTCAGGCCACGGCAACCGCCCCGCCCGCGGCCGCGCGCCCGGTGCTGCCCGCCGGGTTGCCGGCCGACGGTGCCGCGCGCGGCAGCCAGGCGGCCAACTCGCCCGCCTCCCCGGCCCGCAGACCCAGCGCCAGCATCAGCGAGGCCTCCGGCGTCGGCTCGAAGGGCCGACGCAGCAGGGCCATCCCGGCCTGCTCGGGCGTCCGGTCGGCCTTGCGCTGGTTGTCCTCGGCGCACGCGGCCACCGTGTTCAGCCAGCTGTCGGCGCCGCCGCGCGACCTCGGGACCAGGTGGTCCACCGTGGTCGCCCGCCGCCCGCAGTAGGCGCACACGTGCTGGTCCCGGACCAGCACCCCCCGCCGCGACCACGGCGCCCGTTGTCGGAACGGCACCCGTACGTACCGCTGGAGTCTGATCACCCGGGGCACCGGTACCGACATGCCGGTGGCCCGCATCACGCGCAGCGGATGGGCCTGCTCCACCACGGCCTTGTCCTGGAGTACCAGCACCACGGCACGCTGCAGCGACACCGTCGACAGGGGCTCGTAGCTCGCGTTCAGCACCAGCGTGTTGCGCATACCGGACACCTTCCAGGCCATCGCCGCCGCCGTGGCGGACCCGACCACTCTGACCGCCAAGACCCTTGCCCGACAACGGAATTTCCCCCGCTCAGCGGCCACCTCCACCCGCGTACGGGGCGCTGCCCGGACCCGGGCTACGCTCGGCCCCGTGCCTACCGACGCGCCCACCGACCTGCCCGACGACCCGTCCAGCGAGCCGGTCGTGCCGCTGCCGCGCCCGTTCTTCGACCGGCCCGCCACCGAGGTGGCCCCCGACCTGCTCGGTCGTCGGCTGCGCTGCGCCCTGCCCACCGGCACCGTCGAACTGCGGCTGACCGAGGTCGAGGCCTACATGGGCCCGGACGACCCCGCCTCGCACGCCTTCCGCGGGCCCACCGCACGCAACGCCGTGATGTTCGGCCCGCCCGGCCACGCGTACGTCTACTTCACCTACGGCATGCACTACTGCCTGAACCTGGTCTGCGGTCCCGCGCTGCACCCCGGCGGAGTCCTGCTCCGGGCCGGCGAGGTGACCGGGGGAGTGGAGCAGGCCCGCAGGCGCCGCCCCACCAGCCGCCGCGACCACGATCTCGCCCGGGGCCCGGCCCGCCTGGCCATGGCACTCGGCGTGGACCGGAGCCAGGACGGCGAGGACGTGGTCGACGGACCCGTCTTCCGCCTGCTGCCCGGGGCCCCGCCGGCGGCCGAGCTGATCCGCAGCGGCCCGCGGACCGGGGTCTCCACCGCCGCCGACACTCCCTGGCGGTTCTGGATCGACGGCGAGCCGTCCGTCAGCCCGTACCGGGCACACACCCCGCGCCGCCGGTCGTTGGGTAAAACCGCCTAGCGCGAACCGCGTACTCTCAGACACGCTGGAGCCTGACGAAACCTGATCGCCGGATCTGCCACCAGCGGCGACCCGGCCCGACCGAGGAGAAGCGTGACCGTGACGGACATCGTCGACGAGCTGCGGTGGCGTGGGCTGATCGCCCTGTCCACCGACGAGGACGCATTGCGCAAGGCGTTCGCGGACGGCCCGGTCACCTTCTATTGCGGTTTCGACCCGACCGCGCCGAGCCTGCACCTCGGCAACCTGGTGCAGCTGCTCACCATGCGCCGGATCCAGAACGCCGGGAACTTCCCGCTCGGTCTGGTCGGCGGCGCGACGGGCCTGATCGGCGACCCCAAGCCGACCGCCGAGCGGGTGCTCAACGCCCCCGAGACGGTGGCCGGCTGGGTGGACCGGGTGCGCGGCCAGGTCGAGCGCTACCTCGACTTCGAGGGTGACTTCGCCGCCCGCATCGTCAACAACCTGGACTGGACCTCCGAGCTGTCCGCGATCAGCCTGCTGCGCGACATCGGCAAGTACTTCCGGGTCAACAGCATGATCGCCAAGGAGGCTGTCGCCCGGCGGCTCAACTCCGAGGCGGGCATCAGCTACACCGAGTTCAGCTACCAGATCCTGCAGGGCAACGACTTCCTGGAGCTCAACCGCCGCTACGGCTGCACCCTGCAGACCGGCGGCAGCGACCAGTGGGGCAACCTGACGGCCGGCAGCGAGCTGATCCGCAAGGCCGACGGCAAGTCCGTGCACGCGCTGGCCACCCCGCTGATCGTCAAGGCGGACGGCACCAAGTTCGGCAAGACGGAGAGCGGCACGATCTGGCTCGACCCCGAGCTCACCACGCCGTACGCCTTCTACCAGTTCTGGCTGAACGCGGACGACCGTGACGTCTCCAACTTCCTGAGGATCTTCAGCTTCCGCTCGAAGCAGGAGATCGAGGAACTGGAGCTGGCGACCACCGAGCGCCCGCAGGCCCGGCTCGCCCAGCGCGCGTTGGCCGAGGAGCTCACCACCCTGGTCCACGGCGCCGAGCAGCTCTCCCGGGTGGTCGCCGCCTCCAAGGCCCTGTTCGGCCAGGGCGACCTCGCCGACCTGGAGCCGGAGACGCTGGCCTCCGCCCTGAGCGAGGTGCCCAAGGCAACGGTGACGGAGCTGGCACCGATCGCCGACCTGCTGGTCGCGGTCGGCCTGGCCCCCAGCCGCTCGGCCGCCCGCCGCACGCTCAAGGAGGGCGGGGCGTACCTCAACAACACCAAGGTGGCCGACGAGGACGCCGTGCCGACGGTGGCCGATGTGCTGCACGGTCGCTGGCTGGTGCTCCGCCGCGGGAAGCGGAATCTCGCCGCCGTTGAGCTCGAAAGCTGATCCTCCGTCACCTGAGGAGGTGCTGGAAGCAGATCAGGTGGCTTGAAACGCACGCTACTTGAGCTGCGAGAACCGTCATGAGGGGCCAGATCCAGTCAGATCTGGCCCCTCAGTGTTTGACGCGACCGCCTGACTGGCCTAATGTAGACCGAGTCGCCTGAACCGGACGGACGCAAGGGGCAGCCGAAAGGCCGGCCCGAACCCGTTCGGAGCGACCATCACATTTACTGATTTACAGCCTCGCTTAATCCTCTCGGAATTTGTGTGGTCCGGACCATGTCCGGAAATACGGTAGAGTGGCGGTCGCCGCAGAAAAGGCGGACCTGGCCAGCCAGGAAGTCGGAAAAGGCACTGAGCCGGATCTGATAAGCTGGAAACACGAAAGAACGAAGCGCCCGGAGAGCTTGCGAGAGCGGCTTGAAGGAAGCGTCCGTTCCTTGAGAACTCAACAGCGTGCCAAAAGTCAACGCCAGATATGTTGACATCCCCGGCCTCGATCGTTTGATCGGGGTTGGAGATTCCTTTTGAAGTAAAACACTAGCGAGGACGCAGTGCACGAGGTCACCCTATTCCGGTGGTTGTCGTGCCGCTCAACGCGGGTGTCGACCCGATTACGGGAAAACATTCACGGAGAGTTTGATCCTGGCTCAGGACGAACGCTGGCGGCGTGCTTAACACATGCAAGTCGAACGGTGAAGCCCTTCGGGGTGGATCAGTGGCGAACGGGTGAGTAACACGTGGGCAATCTGCCCTGCACTCTGGGACAAGCCCTGGAAACGGGGTCTAATACCGGATATGACCTTCCTCCGCATGGGGGTTGGTGTAAAGCTCCGGCGGTGCAGGATGAGCCCGCGGCCTATCAGCTTGTTGGTGGGGTAATGGCCTACCAAGGCGACGACGGGTAGCCGGCCTGAGAGGGCGACCGGCCACACTGGGACTGAGACACGGCCCAGACTCCTACGGGAGGCAGCAGTGGGGAATATTGCACAATGGGCGAAAGCCTGATGCAGCGACGCCGCGTGAGGGATGACGGCCTTCGGGTTGTAAACCTCTTTCAGCAGGGAAGAAGCGCAAGTGACGGTACCTGCAGAAGAAGCACCGGCTAACTACGTGCCAGCAGCCGCGGTAATACGTAGGGTGCGAGCGTTGTCCGGAATTATTGGGCGTAAAGAGCTCGTAGGCGGCCTGTCGCGTCGGATGTGAAAGCCCGGGGCTTAACCCCGGGTCTGCATTCGATACGGGCAGGCTAGAGTGTGGTAGGGGAGATCGGAATTCCTGGTGTAGCGGTGAAATGCGCAGATATCAGGAGGAACACCGGTGGCGAAGGCGGATCTCTGGGCCATTACTGACGCTGAGGAGCGAAAGCGTGGGGAGCGAACAGGATTAGATACCCTGGTAGTCCACGCCGTAAACGTTGGGAACTAGGTGTTGGCGACATTCCACGTCGTCGGTGCCGCAGCTAACGCATTAAGTTCCCCGCCTGGGGAGTACGGCCGCAAGGCTAAAACTCAAAGGAATTGACGGGGGCCCGCACAAGCAGCGGAGCATGTGGCTTAATTCGACGCAACGCGAAGAACCTTACCAAGGCTTGACATATACCGGAAACGTTCAGAGATGGGCGCCCCCTTGTGGTCGGTATACAGGTGGTGCATGGTTGTCGTCAGCTCGTGTCGTGAGATGTTGGGTTAAGTCCCGCAACGAGCGCAACCCTTGTTCTGTGTTGCCAGCATGCCTTTCGGGGTGATGGGGACTCACAGGAGACTGCCGGGGTCAACTCGGAGGAAGGTGGGGACGACGTCAAATCATCATGCCCCTTATGTCTTGGGCTGCACACGTGCTACAATGGTCGGTACAAAGGGCTGCGATACCGTGAGGTGGAGCGAATCCCAAAAAGCCGGCCTCAGTTCGGATTGGGGTCTGCAACTCGACCCCATGAAGTTGGAGTTGCTAGTAATCGCAGATCAGCATGCTGCGGTGAATACGTTCCCGGGCCTTGTACACACCGCCCGTCACGTCACGAAAGTCGGTAACACCCGAAGCCGGTGGCCTAACCCTTGGGAGGGAGCCGTCGAAGGTGGGACCAGCGATTGGGACGAAGTCGTAACAAGGTAGCCGTACCGGAAGGTGCGGCTGGATCACCTCCTTTCTAAGGAGCACATGGCCGGTTGCGAGCGAATGTCTCGCACGGTTGCTCATGGGTGGAACGTTGACTATTCGGCACACAGGGTTGGTTGTCTCCTAGTACTGCTTCGGCGTGGAACGGTTTCGGTTGATCTGGTGTGTCGGGCACGTTGTTGGGTCCTGAGGGAACGAGTAATCGTTGTCTCAGTGCCGGTCCCATGCGAGGCGCCCTGTTGGGGTGTTGAGGGTGGGTGTCTGGTCGTTGTTTGAGAACTGCACAGTGGACGCGAGCATCTGTGGCCAAGTTTTTAAGGGCGCACGGTGGATGCCTTGGCACCAGGAACCGATGAAGGACGTGGGAGGCCGCGATAGGCCCCGGGGAGCTGTCAACCGAGCTTTGATCCGGGGGTGTCCGAATGGGGAAACCCGGCAGTCGTCATGGGCTGTCACCCATACCTGAACACATAGGGTATGTGGAGGGAACGCGGGGAAGTGAAACATCTCAGTACCCGCAGGAAGAGAAAACAACCGTGATTCCGGGAGTAGTGGCGAGCGAAACCGGATGAGGCTAAACCGGAGTGGTGTGAGACCCGGCAGGGGTTGCCATTTCGGGGTCGTGGGAAAGTTCTTCAGTCGTCTGCCGGCGGCTGGGTGAGTCAGAAACCGTTGGTGTAGTCGAAGGACATGCGAAAGGTCCGGCGTAGAGGGTAAGACCCCCGTAGACGAAACATTAGCGGCTCACTTGAGCTTCTCCCAAGTAGCACGGAGCCCGAGAAATTCCGTGTGAATCTGGCGGGACCACCCGCTAAGCCTAAATATTCCCTGGTGACCGATAGCGGATAGTACCGTGAGGGAATGGTGAAAAGTACCGCGGGAGCGGAGTGAAATAGTACCTGAAACCGTGTGCCTACAAGCCGTGGGAGCGTCGTTCGTCAGCTTGCTGGCGGGCCGTGACTGCGTGCCTTTTGAAGAATGAGCCTGCGAGTTTGCGGTGTGTAGCGAGGTTAACCCGTGTGGGGTAGCCGTAGCGAAAGCGAGTCCGAATAGGGCGTTTGAGTTGCATGCCCAAGACCCGAAGCGGAGTGATCTAGCCATGGGCAGGTTGAAGCGCGGGTAAGACCGCGTGGAGGACCGAACCCACCAGGGTTGAAAACCTGGGGGATGACCTGTGGTTAGGGGTGAAAGGCCAATCAAACTCCGTGATAGCTGGTTCTCCCCGAAATGCATTTAGGTGCAGCGTCACGTGTTTCTTGCCGGAGGTAGAGCACTGGATAGGCGATGGGCCTCACCGGGTTACTGACCTTAGCCAAACTCCGAATGCCGGTAAGTGAGAGCGTGGCAGTGAGACTGTGGGGGATAAGCTCCATGGTCGAGAGGGAAACAGCCCAGAACACCGACTAAGGTCCCTAAGCGTGTGCTAAGTGGGAAAGGATGTGGAGTCGCAGAGACAACCAGGAGGTTGGCTTAGAAGCAGCCACCCTTGAAAGAGTGCGTAATAGCTCACTGGTCAAGTGATTCCGCGCCGACAATGTAGCGGGGCTCAAGCACACCACCGAAGTCGTGTCATTCACAGAATACGTCCAACGACGCTGTGGATGGGTAGGGGAGCGTCGTGTTCCGGGTGAAGCGGCCGAGGAATCGAGTCGTGGACGGGATACGAGTGAGAATGCAGGCATGAGTAGCGATACAAGAGTGGGAAACTCTTGCGCCGATTGACCAAGGGTTCCTGGGTCAAGCTGATCTGCCCAGGGTAAGTCGGGACCTAAGGCGAGGCCGACAGGCGTAGTCGATGGACAACGGGTTGATATTCCCGTACCCGCTTTGAAGCGCCAACGTCGAACCTCTGAATGCTAAAGCCGTGAAGCCGGCCCGGAGTCTTCGGACAAAGGGACGTGGTGGAGCCGCTGATCCAACAGGGTAGTAGGTGAGCGATGGGGTGACGCAGGAAGGTAGTCCAGCCCGGGCGGTGGTAGTCCCGGGGTAAGGGTGTAGGCCGAGTGATAGGCAAATCCGTCACTCATTAAGGCTGAGACCTGATGCCGAGCCGATTGTGGTGAAGTGGATGATCCTATGCTGTCGAGAAAAGCCTCTAGCGAGTTTCATGGCGGCCCGTACCCCAAACCGACTCAGGTGGTCAGGTAGAGAATACCGAGGCGTTCGGGTGAACTATGGTTAAGGAACTCGGCAAAATGCCCCCGTAACTTCGGGAGAAGGGGGCCATTCCTGGTGATGAGACTTGCTCTCTGAGCTGGGGGTGGCCGCAGAGACCAGCGAGAAGCGACTGTTTACTAAAAACACAGGTCCGTGCGAAGCCGTAAGGCGATGTATACGGACTGACGCCTGCCCGGTGCTGGAACGTTAAGGGGACCGGTTAGCTCTGATTCGTCAGGGCGAAGCTGAGAACTTAAGCGCCAGTAAACGGCGGTGGTAACTATAACCATCCTAAGGTAGCGAAATTCCTTGTCGGGTAAGTTCCGACCTGCACGAATGGCGTAACGACTTCTCGACTGTCTCAACCATAGGCCCGGTGAAATTGCATTACGAGTAAAGATGCTCGTTTCGCGCAGCAGGACGGAAAGACCCCGGGACCTTTACTATAGCTTGATATTGGTGTTCGGTTCGGCTTGTGTAGGATAGGTGGGAGACTTTGAAGCAGCAACGCCAGTTGTTGTGGAGTCGTCGTTGAAATACCACTCTGGTCGTGCTGGATGTCTAACCTGGGTCCGTGATCCGGATCAGGGACAGTGTCTGGTGGGTAGTTTAACTGGGGCGGTTGCCTCCTAAAGAGTAACGGAGGCGCCCAAAGGTTCCCTCAGCCTGGTTGGCAATCAGGTGTTGAGTGTAAGTGCACAAGGGAGCTTGACTGTGAGACCGACGGGTCGAGCAGGTGCGAAAGCAGGGACTAGTGATCCGGCGGTGGCTTGTGGAAGCGCCGTCGCTCAACGGATAAAAGGTACCCCGGGGATAACAGGCTGATCTTCCCCAAGAGTCCATATCGACGGGATGGTTTGGCACCTCGATGTCGGCTCGTCGCATCCTGGGGCTGGAGTAGGTCCCAAGGGTTGGGCTGTTCGCCCATTAAAGCGGTACGCGAGCTGGGTTTAGAACGTCGTGAGACAGTTCGGTCCCTATCCGCTGTGCGCGTAGGAGTGTTGAGAAGGGCTGTCCCTAGTACGAGAGGACCGGGACGGACGAACCTCTGGTGTGCCAGTTGTCCTGCCAAGGGCATGGCTGGTTGGCTACGTTCGGGAGGGATAACCGCTGAAAGCATCTAAGCGGGAAGCCTGCTTCGAGATGAGCACTCCCACCTCCTTGAGAGGGTAAGGCTCCCAGTAGACGACTGGGTTGATAGGCCGGATGTGGAAGCCTCGTAAGGGGTGGAGCTGACCGGTACTAATAGGCCGAGGGCTTGTCCTCAGACGCTCGCGTTCACTGTGTGGTTCCCGGGTAGCGAACAGCTATCGCCGGCGAACACTGAGTCGATTTTTTCGGCTCCACCAAAAAAGAAACACTTATCAACTGAAAAGTGTGTTCGCTGAATACCCGATAGGGTTTCGGTGGTCATAGCGTGAGGGAAACGCCCGGTTACATTCCGAACCCGGAAGCTAAGCCTCATAGCGCCGATGGTACTGCAGGGGGGACCCTGTGGGAGAGTAGGACGCCGCCGAACAATTCTTCAAGGCCGTGGCCCCAGCGATGAGCTGGGGCCACGGCCTTTTTTGTTTTCCGCGAACGACGAAGCTCCGCCCGCCCAGCTCTCTTCTGCTGCCCCAAGCGCGGGTCGGGTGCTGATGCTTGACAATGAAGATGGTGCCTGGCCTACGGCCGGCACTCTGCCGCAGCGGGTGTACGCGATGCCCGACCCGCGGCGCAGCTGATGATGTAGACAGGAGTCACCGCGATGTCGAACCCGCCCCAGGACCGCCCCGATCGTCGATCGGACGATGGTCGAGGCCATGAGCCCCGCTCGCGCGGCGGTTGGTCGAACGACCGTGGCCCGCGCCGGGATGACCGCGGTGACCGTCCGTCCTACGGCGACCGTGACCGTGGCGGCGACCGTGGTGGCCGTCCCTCGTACGGCGACCGCGACCGTCCGTCCGGTGGCGACCGCGGTGGGTACCGCGGTGGCGACCGCCCGTCGTACGGCGACCGTCCGTCCGGTGGTGACCGTGGTGGCCGTCCCTCGTACGGTGACCGTCCGTCCGGTGGTGACCGTGGTGGTCGTCCGTCCTACGGTGACCGCCCCTCGGGTGGTGACCGTGGTGGTCGTCCGTCCTACGGTGACCGCCCCTCGGGTGGCGACCGTGGTGGCTTCCGCCGTGACGACCGTCCATCCTATGGCGACCGTCCGTCCGGTGGTGACCGTGGTGGCCGTCCCTCGTATGGTGACCGTCCGTCCGGTGGTGACCGTGGTGGTCGTCCCTCGTACGGTGACCGCCCCTCGGGTGGTGACCGTGGTGGTCGTCCGTCCTACGGTGACCGCCCCTCGGGTGGCGACCGTGGTGGCTTCCGCCGCGACGACCGTCCCTCGTACGGTGACCGTCCCTCCGGCGGCGACCGTGGCGGCCGTCCCTCGTACGGCGACCGTCCTTCCGGTGGCGACCGTGGCGGCTTCCGTCGCGACGACCGTCCCTCGTACGGTGACCGTCCCTCCGGCGGCGACCGTGGCGGCCGTCCGTCCTACGGTGACCGCCCCTCGGGTGGCGACCGTGGTGGCTTCCGCCGCGACGACCGTCCGTCCGGTGGTGACCGTGGCGGTCGTCCCTCGTACGGTGACCGCCCCTCCTACGGTGACCGTGATCGTGGTGGCGACCGTGGCGGGTTCCGCCGCGACGACCGTCCGTCGTACGGTGACCGTCCGTCCGGTGGTGACCGTGGTGGTCGTCCGTCGTACGGTGACCGTCCCTCGGGTGGTGACCGTGGCGGGTTCCGTCGCGACGACCGCCCCTCCTACGGCGACCGTGACCGTGGTGGTGACCGTGGTGGCCGTCCGTCCTACGGTGACCGTCCCTCCGGCGGCGACCGCCCCTCCGGCGGCTTCCGCCGTGACGAGCGCCCCTCGTACGGTGACCGTGACCGTCCGTCCGGTGGCGACCGTGGCGGGTTCCGCCGTGACGACCGTCCGTCGTACGGTGACCGTCCGTCCGGTGGTGACCGTGGTGGTCGTCCCTCGTACGGTGACCGTCCTTCGGGTGGTGACCGTGGCGGGTTCCGTCGCGACGACCGCCCCTCCTACGGCGACCGTGACCGTGGTGGCGACCGTGGCGGCCGTCCGTCCTACGGCGACCGTCCCTCCGGCGGCGACCGTGGCGGGTTCCGCCGTGACGGTGGCCGGCCGTCCGGTGGCGGCGACCGGGGTGGCCGCTACGAGGGCCGTC
Organism: Kitasatospora sp. NBC_01266; assembly: GCF_036242395.1. Classification (NCBI taxonomy): domain Bacteria; kingdom Bacillati; phylum Actinomycetota; class Actinomycetes; order Kitasatosporales; family Streptomycetaceae; genus Kitasatospora; species Kitasatospora sp. NBC_01266. Next base: position 6,273,455 of record NZ_CP108458.1, read on the forward strand.
GGGACGACCGCGACCGCGGTGGCTACGACGACCGTCGCGGCACCCAGGAGCCGGTGCACCGGCTGGCGATCCCCGAGGACGTCACCGGGAACGAGATCGACGCGGATGTGCGCCAGGAGCTGAAGAGCCTGCCGAAGACGCTGGCCGATGACGTGGCGCGCAACCTGGTGATGGTCGCCCGGCTGCTCGACACCGAGCCGGAGGAGGCCTACAAGTACTCGCGGGTCGCGCTGCGGCTGGCCTCCCGGGTCGCGTCGGTCCGCGAGGCGGCGGGCTTCGCCTCCTACATGACCCAGCGGTACTCCGAGGCACTGACCGAGTTCCGCGCCTCGCGCCGGATGACCGGCCGGGCCGACCTGTGGCCGGTGATGGCCGACTGCGAGCGCGGTCTGGGCCGTCCGGAGCGGGCGCTGGCGATGGCCGGTGAGCCCGAGGTGAAGCAGCTGGACAAGGCGGGCCAGGTCGAGATGCGTCTGGTCGCGGCCGGTGCCCGTGCCGACCTGGGTCAGTTCGACGCCGCCGTGGTCACCCTGCAGAGCCCGGAGCTGGCCTCCAACGCCGTCCACCCGTGGACCGCCCGCCTGCGCTACGCGTACGCCGAGGCGCTGATCGCGGCCGACCGGGCAGACGAGGCGCGTGACTGGTTCGCCAAGTCCGCCGATGCCGACCCGGAGGGCACCACCAACGCCTCCGAGCGGCTCGCCGAGATCGACGGGCTGGAGTTCGTCGACGCGCTCGACCCGGAGGTCGACGAGGAGGACGAGCGCGAGCGCGAGCTCGCCGAGGACGAGGCTGAGGACGAGGCGGCGTTCGAGGACGAGGCCGAGTTCGAGGACGAGGAGAAGCGTCCGGCGCGCCACGGCTCCCGCCTGGCCCAGGACGAGGGCGAGACCCAGGTCATCTTCGAGGACGACGAGGACGTCGCGGAGTACTACGACGAGGACGACCTGGAGATGGAAGAGGCCGATGAGGCCGAGATCGCCTGCGCGATGCGCGAGCGGGACGAGCGCGACTGACCCAGTCGCCAGGCGCGACCACTGAACGAGGGAGGAGGCTCCCGCCCACCAGGGCGGGAGCCTCCTCCCTCGTCTGCGTTCAGCCCAGTTCCAGGCTCCGCAGCACCAGGCCGCTGGCCGGCTTGGGACCGAAGGAGGTGGACTTGCGCGGCATGGTGACCCCCTGCTCGGCGAGCCGGCGGACCACGCCCTCGTCGACCGGGTGCAGCAGCACGGCGGTGCCGCCGCTGCGAGCGGCCTCGCGCTCGGCGGCCACGGCCGCGTGCAGGTAGCCGATGTCGTCGGGGCCGTCGGGGACCTGCCAGACGTGCTCCAGCAGGGTGGTGTGCAGCACCGTGGCGTCCAGGTGCCGCCACTCCTCGGGCTTGTCCTTGGCCACCGTGGTGTTGAGCAGCGCCTCGTCGGGCCCGGTGAGCAGGTGGTAGACCGAGTCGCCGCCGGTCAGCACGAAGGCGTTGTCTCCCCGCTGCTTGGCCGCCGCGAGCGCGGTCAGCGCGTCGTCGAGGTCGCCGCTGAGTTCGCTGAGCTGCCAGCCGTCCTCGGCGCCGCTGCGGAGCGCGTCGAGGGCCTGGCACGGCGGGAGGCGGTAGAGCACCCGGTGGATGGCCCGCACCCGCAGCGGGTAGCGCGCGGTGTCGACCAGCAGCACCATGCCGCGGTCCCACGGGCTGAGCGGCAGATGACGGTGCTCGCGCTGCAGCCGCAGGTACATCTCCCAGCGGTGGTGGCCGTCGGCGATCAGCGCCCGGCAGGTGGCCAGGTCGCGGGAGACCTCGCCCAGTTCGGCGGGGTCGGTGACGGCCCACAGGCGGTGCCGGGTGCCGTCCGAGGTGGTGGTGGTGAGCAGCGGCTCGCCCGTCACGGTCCGTTCGATCACGGCGGCGGCCGGGCCCTTGCCCCGGTAGGTGAGCAGCAGCGGTTCGAGGTTGGCCCGGGTGGTGCGCATCAGGCCGACCCGGTCGGCGACCGGGCGCGGCATCACGTCCTCGTGCGGCAGCACCACCGCGCCTTCTCTGCCGCTGACCGCGAGCGCGCCGATCAGGCCGCGCTGCAGCAGCTCGCCGCTCGGGCTGTCGGCGGCGGTGCGCTGCTCGTAGACGTAGAGCGCGGGCTGCGGATCGGGGGCCAGCACGCCCTCGCGCAGCCAGCTGTCCAGCAGCCGGGCGGCGTGGCGGTAGCGGGTGTCCCGGTCGGCGCGCTCGCCGGTGTCCTCCGGCTCGGGGCGCGGCAGGATCAGCCGGACCACGTTGTGCGGGTCGGCGGTCTCCAGGCTGAGCCGGCGATGCGGGTCCACCACGTCGTAGGGCGGGGAGGTGACGGCGGCGAGGGTGCCGACCCGTTCGGGGACGTACCGCAAGCCGCGGAAGGGCGACAGGGCCAGCCCGGCCGTGGCGACGTGCCCGGGGTCGCCGGGGCCGCTCGGCGGAGGCGTCGCGCCGCTTCCCGCGCTGGGTGCACTCATCAGATCTCTCCCGTCGGGCTCCGGACCGGGTAGGCCGGAGAGGAATGGGTCGTCGGATCATCGGACCGGGACATGGAGCGTGGGGCGTTGGACAGCAGGTCGTGCGGGGGTGGTGCACGCCGTGCTCGGCGCCTTGGGAGTTGACAGCTTAGTTTCCGTGGCCCGGCCAGCGGGTGGCCCGAGGGTTGCCGGGAGCGGAAAGAGGTGTTGCGCTCCGTACTTCGGTCTCTTCGCCAAGCGGTGGTGGAGATCAAACCTGGGAAAGGTATCGGGGACCGAGATTGTTCCGATATCTCGCGGGCGCCGTGCGGTCGGCGCGGCCCGTGACAAGGCGATCAGACGATCACAGGCGATGAGGCACGGACGAGCGAAGCGAGGTTCGGGCATGAGTGGTGGACAGGGGCCGGCTGCCGGCGGGGCGGGCGAGGGCCCGGCGACCGGCGGCGGTGACGGGGCGCCGCTGGGCGACGTGTACGAGTGGTTCCGGCGCGGGGAGCGGCTGCTGGCCGATGGGCATCCGGCGGCGGCCGAGCAGTTGCTGGCCTGGGCGGCGGTGGCCGAGCCGGACTCCAAGAGCATCCGGGAGATGCTGGCCAGAGCGCAGTTCGACGCCGGCTCCTACGCGGCGGCGGTGCAGAACTTCCGGGCGGTGGCGCAGGCCGATCCGTCCGACGACTACGCTCAGTTCGGCTGGGGGATCGCGGCTGCCCGGCTCGGCGACTTCGAGACCTCGGCCGAGCACCTGGCGCTCGCGGTGGCGATGCGGCCGCAGGCCGAGCACTACCGGGCGGCACTGCGCCAGACCCGGGCCACCCTGGCGGCTCGGGCGGGCAAGTGGGGGCCGCCGCTGCCGGGCGCGCCCGGTTACCGGCCGCCGCTGCAGCGCACCGACGAGCAGCGGACCGACGAGTCGAACGATGGGGAAGATCAGGCATGACGGACACGCAGCTCCCGGGTCACAGCGACCAGCCGCTGACGGCGGCGTACGACACCGCACTGCTCGACCTCGACGGTGTGGTCTACGCCGGCCCGGGTGCCATCGCGCACGCGGTGGAGTCGCTGGACGCGGCCCGCGAGGCCGGGATGCGGCTCGCGTACGTCACCAACAACGCCTCCCGGCCGCCCCGGGCGGTCGCCGCGCACCTCACCGAGCTGGGGGTGCCGGCCGAGCCGACCGACGTGATCAACTCCGCGCAGGCAGCCGCCCGGCTGCTCGCGGACCAGCTGCCGGAAGGCTCGAAGGTGCTGGTCATCGGCGGGGCCGGGCTGGTCGAGGCACTGGCCGAGCGCGGGCTGGTGGCGGTGGACGCACTGGCCGACGGGCCGGCGGCGGTGGTGCAGGGCTTCGACCCCTCGGTGGGCTGGGAGCGGCTGGCCGAGGCCTCCTACGCGGTGGCGAGCGGGCTGCCCTGGGTCGCGTCCAATACCGATATGTCGATTCCGACCGCACGCGGGGTCGCCCCGGGCAACGGGACGCTGGTGGCCGCCGTCCGGGCCGCGACCGGGGCCGAGCCGCAGGTGGCGGGCAAGCCGCAGCCGCCGATGCACCGCGAGACGGTGCTGCGGACGGGGGCGAAGCGACCGCTGGTGGTCGGCGACCGGCTGGACACCGACATCGAGGGCGCCCACAACGGCGGGGTGGACAGCCTGCTGGTCTTCACCGGCGTGGCCACCCCCGCCCAGTTGCTCGCCGCGCCGCTCCAGCACCGCCCGACCTACCTGGCGGCCGACCTGCGCGGGCTGCTGGAGCCGCACCCGGCGGTGAACCCTCGAGCGGACGGTGGCTTCGAGTGCCGTGGCCGGTGGGCCGCCGTGCTGGACGGCGAGCTGCGGGTCGGTGGCGCGGGTGATGCCCAGGGGGACGGCTACGACGGTCTGCGGGCGCTGTGCGCGCTGGCCTGGGCGGAGCTGGACCGCAGCGGGGAGCCGGTGGACGGGCGCAAGGCGCTGGCCGAACTCGGCTTCTGAGCCTGGGTGCGCCGGCCGGGTCAGAGCCGGGTCAGAGCAGGGTGCGCAGCCGGAGCAGGTCGCGGAAGCCCGCCTCCAGCCTGACCCGGCCGCCGGCCCAGGCACTGGCGAAGTTCAGCCGGCCGCCCACCAGGGCGACCAGGTCGTCACTGGCCATGGTGAGCCGGATCGCGGCCTTCTCGGCCGGCGCCCCGGGCGTGTGCTCGAGGTCCTCGATCCGGCCGCCGCGCAGGGTGCCGGTGAAGGTCAGGTCCAGATCGGTCAGCCAGCAGCTGAGCGAGCGGTCCACCGAGGCCGCCTCGCGGACGTTCCCGTTCGCCTGTGCCAGGTTCCGGCTGAGCCGCTCCAGCGCGGTGCGGCACTCCTCGGTGTCGGCCATGTCCTCGCCCTCCGGGGTCAGGGGGTGTTCGGGCCACGGTACCGGGTATGCCCGCTGCGCCGGACGCCCATGCTGCCGTGCACCGGTGGGTGGACGCGGTAGCGTCTTTTCCGGGCAGTGGACGGCGTGGAGGAGGCACCGGGAGATGCGGCAGTTGCTTCGGGGATACGTGGAGTTGGCCGCCGGGATCGCGGAGATGGCCGGTAAACGGGTGCTGGGCACGGCGGCGGAGCTGCTGGAACGGGCCGGGGTGGACCTGGCGGCGGCCGAGCGCACGGTGACGGGACAGCTCCCGTCCGCCGTGCAGCAGCTGGAGACCCTAGTCCAGGAGGCCGTGACGGTCGGCCGTGGCGGCGTGGACCTGGCGGTCGGCCTGGCCAGGGCGGAGGCCGAGAAGGCGGTCGAACGGGTCGGCAAGCTCGGGGACCAGGTGGTGAAGGTCGGCGTGGTGCTCGCCTACCTGGAGGGCAAGCTGCGCGACGTCGAGGGCGGCGAGCCGGCCGGGTTCGATGAGCCGCACCAGAAGTCGGGCGGGTCGGCGTCCAGCGGCGGATCGGCGTCCGCCGGCGGCCGGGCCGAGGGGCTGTTCGCTGCCGACTGGGAGCCGGCGCAGGACTGGCCCGCACCGCAGGAGGGCGCGGGCTGGGCGACCGACCCGCAGGACGCGCCGCCGGTGGTGAAGCGGGCTGCCGCGCCGCGGAAGGCGGCGGCGAAGAAGGCGGCCGCCGAGTCGACCGAGGCGACGACCCCGGCGAAGAAGTCGGCGGCGCGGAAGACGGCGGCGAAGAAGACGGTCACCGCGAAGAAGTCGGCCACCGCCAAGCAACCCGCCACCGCGAAGCAACCCGCCACCGCGAAGAAGCCGGCTGCCACGAAGCCGGCCGCCACGAAGAAGCCGGCCGCCGCCAAGAAGCCGGTCACTGCGAAGAAGGCACCGGCGAAGAAGGCCGCGACGAAGCGGACGGCCCCGGCCCCCGAGACCCGGGCGGGCGACGCCGATGAGTGAGGCCCCCGCCGAGGAGACCGCGGAGCCCGCACTCGCGCGCCTGTGGGAGCCCGAACCCGAGCCGCTCGGCGTGCTGTTCGATCCCACCGGCCACCCCGAGGTGGACGCCGCCCTGGAGCGGCTGGCCGAGCTCGACGGGGTGCCCGTCACGGCGCACGCGGCCGTGTACGAAAATGTTCAGCAGACCCTCAGCAGCACCCTCACCACCCTCGATGACAGCTAGGAGCTGAACCACCCGTGGCAGTGGCACGACGCCGACTCGACGCAGAGCTGGTCCGCCGCAATCTGGCCCGTTCACGCGAGCACGCCAGCGAGCTGATCGCGGCCGGTCGGGTGAGCGTCGGCGGCGCCACCGCGACCAAGCCCGCCACCCAGGTGGAGACCTCCGCGGCCGTGGTGGTCGCCAAGGACGAGAACGACCCCGACTACGTCTCGCGCGGCGGCCACAAGCTGGCCGGCGCGTTCGCCGCCTTCGTGCCGCAGGGCCTGGTGGTCGAGGGCCGCCGGGCGCTGGACGCGGGCGCGTCCACCGGCGGCTTCACCGACGTGCTGCTGCGGTCCGGCGCCGCCCACGTGCTGGCCGTCGACGTCGGCTACGGCCAGCTCGCCTGGTCGCTGCAGAGCGACGAGCGGGTGACCGTGATGGACCGCACCAACGTGCGCGAGCTGACCCCGGAGCTGATCGGCGGCGAGCGGGTCGACCTGGTGGTCGGCGACCTCTCCTTCATCTCGCTCGGCCTGGTGCTGCCGGCGCTGGCCTCCTGTGCGGCGCCGGACGCCGACCTGGTGCTGATGGTCAAGCCGCAGTTCGAGATCGGCAAGGAGCGCCTGGGCAGCGGCGGCGTGGTCCGCAGCCCGCAGCTGCGGGTCGAGATGGTCCGTCAGGTGGCCGGACAGGCTTGGGAGTTGGGCCTGGGTGTGCGTGCGGTGACGGCCAGCCCGCTGCCCGGGCCGTCCGGTAATGTTGAGTACTTCTTGTGGCTGCGGCGTGACGCACCGCAGCTCGATCCGGCCGAGGCGGACCGGGCCGTCGCGGAGGGGCCCCGCTAGGCTGCCGGGACAGGTGCGTCGGGGCCGGCGCCGCGGCAGCGGGGGGAACCGCGCAGGGGCGCCCATCGCCGGATCCGTCGACGTGACGTAGGGAGAGGGAATTGAACGACGTACGTACGGTCTTCCTGATCGCGCACACCGGTCGGGAGGCCGCGCTGCGCAGCGTCGAGCAGTTGGTCGAGGGCCTGCTGAAGGCGGGGATCAGGATCAGACTGCTGGCCGCCGAGGCGGTCGACCTCGACCTGCCCGACGGAGTGGAGACCGTGCAGGCGGGCCACGGCGCGGCGGACGGCTGCGAGCTGATCCTGGTGGCGGGCGGCGACGGCACGCTGCTGCGCGGCGCCGAGCTGTCCAGGGACACCGGGCTGCCGATGCTGGGCATCAACCTGGGCCGGGTCGGCTTCCTGGCCGAGGCCGAGCGCGACGACCTGGCCGTGGTGGTCGAGCGGGTGGTGGACGGCGCGTACGAGGTCGAGGAGCGGATGACCCTCGACGTGCTGGTCCGCACCAACGGCGATGTGGTGCACGAGGACTGGGCGCTGAACGAGGCCTCGGTGGAGAAGGCGTCCCGGGAGCGGATGCTGGAGGTGGTCACCGAGGTGGACGGCCGCCCGGTCTCCAACTTCGGCTGCGACGGGGTGGTGCTCTCCACCCCGACCGGTTCCACCGCCTACGCCTTCTCCGGCGGCGGCCCGGTGGTCTGGCCGGAGGTGGAGGCGCTGCTGATGGTGCCGATCAGCGCGCACGCGCTGTTCGCCCGTCCGCTGGTGACCTCGCCGAACTCGGTGCTCGCGGTGGAGGTGCAGCCCAAGACGCCGCACGGGGTGCTCTGGTGCGACGGGCGGCGCTCCTTCGAGCTGCCGGCCGGCGCCCGGGTGGAGGTCCGGCGCGGGCAGGTCCCGGTCCGGCTCGCCCGGCTGCACCAGGCGCCGTTCACCGACCGCCTGGTGGCCAAGTTCGCACTCCCGGTGACGGGTTGGCGGGGCCGCTCGAACTGCTGACGGCTCGTCAGACGGTCGGCGTCTCCACCGGCGGGGCGCCGTGCCACTCCCGCCCGGCCGCCTCGACCGCCGCCGCCAACCGCTGGGCGGTCTCGGCGGCGGCCGTGGCGGGGCCGGTCAGCGGGAGCCGGACGAAGGCCTCGAAGGCGCCGTCCACGCCGAACCGGGAACCCGGCGCGATCCGCAGCCCGACCTGCTCGCCGGCCCGGGAGAGTGCCGCGCCGGACAGGCCCGCGGTGTCGATCCAGAGCGTCATGCCGCCGATCGGCTCGGCGAACCGCCACTGCGGCAGCCGCTCGCGCAGCGCCGGTAGCAGCGCCGCCGCGCTCTCGCGCAGCTGGGCCAGCCGGTGGTCGCGGACTTCGGCGCAGCGCTCGCCGATCAGGGCCGCGCAGATCAGCTGGTCCAGCACCGGGGTGCCGGAGTCGGCGTGGATCCGGTTGGCGGCCAGCTGCCGGACCAGCGCGGGCGCGGCCCGGATCCAGCCGACCCGCAGGCCGCCCCAGATCAGCTTGCTGGCCGAGCCCACGGTGACCACCTGCGCCGCCCGGTCCAGCGCGGCCATCGGCCGGGGCAGCCGGTCGGTGCCCCAGGCCAGCTCCGCCATCGTCTCGTCGGCCAGCACCGTCGTCCCGGCGGTGCGCGCGGCGGCCAGCAGCTCGCGGCGCTGCTCCTCGTCGATCAGCGCGCCGGTCGGATTGTGGAAGTCGGGGATCAGGTAGGCCAGTCGCGGGTTCGCCCCGCGCAGCACCTGGCGCCAGTCGTCCAGGTCCCAGCACGGCAGCTGCTCGGGCCCCTCGGGCCGGTGCTGCGGGACCGGCACCAGCCGGGTCTCGCCCTGCCGCAGCGCCCGCAGCACGTGCGGGTAGCTCGGCGACTCGACGGCCACCCGGTCGCCGCGCCGCAGCAGCTCGCGCCGCAGCAGGTCCAGCGCGCTCATCGCGCCGGTGGTGATCAGGATCTGGTCGGGGGTGGTGGGCAGGCCGCGCTCGGTGAACCGCTGGGCCAGCACCTCGCGCAGCACCGGGACACCGGTCGGATAGCTGCCGTGGCCGGCGGTGTAGGCGGGCAGCTGCTCCACCGCGCGGGCCGCGGCCTCGACGAGCAGCGGCTGCGGGGCGGCCGGTGAGGCGGCGCCCAGGTCGATCACCTGTCCGTGGGAGTCGGGCGGCAGCGGGAAGAGCGCGTCGGCGGGCGGCGCGCTGCCGGCCGGCAGCGCCGTCCAGCTGCCCGAGCCGCGCCGGCTGTGCAGGTAGCCCTCGGCGCGCAGGGTCTCGTAGGCGGTGGCGATGGTGGTCCGGCTCAACTCCAGGGTGGTGGCCAGCTCACGTTCGGCGGGCAGCCGGGTGCCGACCGGCAGCCGACCCTCGCTGATCAGCCGGCGGACCTGGTCGGCCAGCACCCGGTAGGCGGGTCGGCGCCGGTCGGCGGCCTGCGGCGCGCGGGTGGCACGCAGCAACCGGGCCAGCGCGGGCGGGGTGATGGTGCTCTGCCAGTCATGCACGCGGATCAGTCCACCTGAGTCGAATTGGACCTGCACAGCAGGCAAGTGGACTTCTCATCATGGCAGAGCGGCCTGCTCCACGGCAGTGGCCGGCGCGCCACCAGGTGCGGCGTACCACCAGCCGCGACGTACCACCAGCAAGGAGTCCTCGATGGCGATCCTCGTCCTGCCCCGCGACACCGCAGCCCTCGGCCGGCGGCTGCCCCAGCTCCTGGGCGGCCTGCTGCTCTACGGCATCAGCATGGGCCTGGCCTACCGGGCCGGGCTCGGCCAGTCGCCGTGGGGCGTCTTCCACCAGGGGGTGGCCGCCCGGCTGGGGCTGAGCATCGGCACCGTCGTCAACCTGACGGGCCTGGCCGTGCTGCTGCTCTGGATCCCGCTGCGCCAGCGCCCGGGCCTGGGCACCATCGGCAACGTGCTGGTGCTGGGCGTCGCGATGGACGGCACCGACGCCCTGCTGCCCGCCCAGCACGGCCTGCCGTCGCAGCTCGCGCTGCTGGTCGCCGGCATCCTGCTCAACGGACTGGCCACCGGCCTCTACATCGGCGCCCGGCTCGGCCCGGGGCCCCGCGACGGCCTGATGACCGGCCTGCACCAGCGCACCGGCCGCTCGGTGCGCCTGCTGCGCACCGGGCTGGAGCTGACGGTGCTGCTGGTCGGCGTGCTGCTCGGCGGCCGGGCGGGGGTGGGGACGGTCGCCTACGCACTGGCGATCGGCCCGCTCACGCAGTTCTTCCTGCGCTGGTGCACGGTCGCTCCCGGCCCGGCGGCGCCCACCCCTTCGCCCGGTCGTACCCCAGTCGCTCCGGGAGGCCCGGAAGGAATGAACTTCGGGCCCGGGGGCCCTGGCTCGTCGCGCGCCGGGGCCGGGGTCTCGTAAGGTCGTCTCCGTGTTGGACGAGATGCGGATACGGGATCTTGGTGTCATCGACGACGCGGTGGTGGAGCTGGCACCCGGCTTCACCGTCGTGACCGGTGAGACCGGCGCGGGCAAGACCATGGTGGTGACCAGCCTCGGCCTGCTGCTCGGCGGGCGGGCCGATCCCGCGCTGGTCCGCGGCGGCGCGGAGCGGGCCGTGGTGGAGGGCCGCCTCGACCTGCCCGCCGGCTCCCCGGCGGCGGTCCGCGCGCTGGAGGCGGGTGCCGAACTGGACGACGGCGCGCTGCTGATCAGCCGCACCGTCTCGGCCGAGGGCCGCTCGCGCGCGCACGTCGGCGGCCGGTCGGTCCCGGTGGGGCTGCTCGCCGAGCTGGGCGAGGACCTGATCGCGGTGCACGGCCAGAGCGACCAGCAGCGCCTGCTGCGTCCGGCCCGCCAGCGCGGCGCGCTGGACCGCTACGCGGGCGAGGCGCTGGCCGAACCGCTGGCCCGCTACCGGGCCTGCTACCGGCGGCTGCGCGAGGTCTGCGGCACGCTCGCCGAACTGACCACCCAGGCCAGGGAGCGGGCGCAGGAGGCCGACCTGCTGCGCTTCGGCCTGGAGGAGGTGGCCGCCGCCGAACCGGTGGCCGGCGAGGAGACCGAGCTGGCCGCCGAGGCCGAGCGGCTCGGTCACGCCGACGCGCTCTCCTCGGCCGCCGTGCTCGCGCACGCGGCGCTGGCCGGTGACCCGGCCGACCCGGACTCGCTGGACGCGGGCACCCTGCTCGGTCAGGCCCGCCGGGCGCTGGACGGCGTGCGCGGCCACGACGAGCGCCTGGCCACCCTGGCCGACCGCCTCGCCGAGGTCGGCTACCTGTTCGCCGACGTGGCCGGTGACCTCGCGATGTACGCCGACGACCTGGACGCCGACCCGGTGCGGCTGGCCGCGGTCGAGGAGCGCCGGGCGGTGCTGGCCCAGCTGCTGCGCAAGTACGGCAGTGCCGAGGGCGGCACCGCCGAGGTGATCGCCTGGGCCGAGCAGGGCGCGCTGCGGCTGGCCGAACTCGACGGCGACGACGAGCGGATCGAGGAGCTGGCCGCCGAGGAGGCCGAGCTGCGCGGCGAACTCGCCGAGCTGGCCGCCGAGGTCTCGGCCGCCCGGCAGGCCGCCGCCGGCCGCTTCGCCGAGGCGGTCTCGGCCGAGCTGACGGAGCTCGCCATGCCGCACGCCAGGGTCACCTTCGAGCTGACCCGGATCGACGACCCGGACGGCCTGGAGCTGGACGGCCGCACCGTCGGCTACGGCTCGCACGGCGTGGACGAGGTCGAGGTGCTGCTCGCCCCGCACCCGGGCGCCGCACCGCGCCCGATCGCCAAGGGCGCCTCCGGCGGTGAACTCTCCCGGGTGATGCTCGCCGTCGAGGTGGTCTTCGCCGCCTCCGACCCGGTGCCCACCTATCTCTTCGACGAGGTGGACGCGGGTGTCGGCGGCAAGGCGGCCGTCGAGATCGGCCGTCGGCTGGCCAAACTGGCCCGCAGTGCCCAGGTCGTGGTGGTCACCCACCTGCCGCAGGTCGCGGCCTTCGCCGACCGGCACCTGGTGGTCGAGAAGACCAACGACGGTACGGTCACCCGCAGTGGCGTCAAGACCCTCAGTGACGAGGAGCGGGTGCGCGAACTGTCCCGGATGCTGGCCGGACTGGAGGATTCCGAACTGGGCCGGGCGCACGCCGAGGAGTTGCTCGCCGCCGCCCGCGGGGCCGACCGGGCCTGAGCCCCGCCGTGGTGCCGACTGTCCAAGAGCCCTGGCGACCTGGCATGGTGGCGAAGGACCTTGGTTTTTCTAGGTGAGAGCGATACGACGTGGACCATTCCCCGGACCCGGGCCAGCTGCGCGTGGTGCTGGTGCTGTCCGCCGGCAGCGGCGGGATCGGCGCCCATGTGCGCTCGCTGGCCCAGGGCTTGACCGCGCACGGCGTCAAGGTGACGCTGTGCGCCCCCGCCGAGTCGGACGCGCTCTTCGGGTTCTCCCGCACCGGCGCGGTCTTCCACCCGGTGGAGATCGCCGCGACCTCGGGCGCCCGTAGCGACGCCACCGCGATCGGCGAGCTGCGCCGCGCCTTCACCGGCGCCGACCTGGTGCACGCGCACGGCCTGCGGGCCGGGCTGCTCGCCGACCTGGCGCTGCGCACCGCCGGGCGGCTGCCGGGGCTGCGCCCCGAGACGCCGCTGGTGGTGACCTCCCATCACGCCCTGCTGGCCACCGGCCTGGAGCGCCGGCTGCAGCGGCTGATGGAGCGCCGGGTGGCCCGCTCCGCCGACCTGGTGCTCGGCGCCTCCTCGGACCTGGTGGCCCGGGCCCGCGAGCTGGGCGCCACCGACGCCCGGCTCGGCCCGGTGGCCGCGCCGCCGCGCCCGCCGGCCGGCCTCGACCGGGCGGCGGCCCGCGCCGCGCTGCTCGGCCCGGACGAGCTGGACCGCCCGCTGCTGCTGGCGGTGGGCCGGCTGGTGCCGCACAAGGGTTTCGCCCAGCTGTTCGACGCCGCCCGGGAGTTCGACGACGCGCTGGTGCTGGTCGCCGGGGACGGCCCGCTCCACCAGGAGCTGGCCGAACGGGTGGCCGCCGAGCAGCTGCCGGTGCGACTGCTGGGGCACCGCACCGACGTGCCCGAGCTGCTGGCCGCCGCCGACCTGGTGGTGATCCCCAGCCGCTGGGAGGCCCGCTCGCCGGTCGCCCAGGAGGCGCTGCGGGCCGGCGTGCCGCTGGTGGCGACCGCGGTCGGCGGGATCCCCGAGCTGGTCGGCGACGCCGCCGTGCTGGTTCCCGGCGGCGACCCGGCAGGGCTGGCGGCGGCGGTGCGCGCGCTGCTGGCCGACCCCGAGCGCAGATCGGCGCTCGCCAAGGCGGGCCCCGTCCAGGCCGAGACCTGGCCGGACGAGGCCGCCACCGTGGCGCAGGTGCTCAGCACCTACGACGAGCTGGTCCAGCGCCGCTGAACCAGCGCCGGCGCGGTGGCACCCGGCTCAGGACCGGACGGGCTGCCGCCCCGGCTGCCGGGCGCCCTGCTCGGCGGCGGGCGGCTGCGGGGCGAGGTAGGCGGCGCCGCAGGTGGTCAGCCGCAGCGCGGTGTCGATCAGCGGCACGTGGCTGAAGGCCTGCGGGAAGTTGCCGACCTGGCGCTTGAGCCGCGGGTCCCACTCCTCGGCCAGCAGCCCGACGTCGTTGCGCAGCGCCAGCAGCTTCTCGAACAGCTCGCGCGCCTCGGCCACCCGCCCGATCATCGCCAGGTCGTCGGCCAGCCAGAACGAGCAGGCCAGGAACGCGCCCTCGTGGCCGGAGAGCCCGTCCACGTTCTCGCCGGACTCGTCGTGGGTCGGGTAGCGCAGCACGAAGCCGTCCTCGGTGGACAGTTCGCGCTGGATCGCCTCGATGGTGCCGATCACCCGCTTGTCGTCCGGCGGCAGGAAGCCGACCTGCGGGATCAGCAGCAGCGAGGCGTCCAGCTCGGTGCCGCCGTAGTACTGGGTGAAGGTGTTGCGCTCGGGGTCGTAGCCCTTCTCGCAGACGTCCGCGTGGATCTCGTCGCGCAGCGCGCGCCAGCGGTCCAGCGGGCCCTCGGTCTCGGTCTGCTCGATCAGCTTGATGGTGCGGTCCACCGCGACCCAGGCCATCACCTTGGAGTGGACGAAGTGCCGGCGCGGCCCGCGCACCTCCCAGATCCCCTCGTCGGGGGCCTTCCAGTGCTCCTCCAGGTAGCTGATCAGGCGCAGCTGGAGCAGGTGGGCGTGGTCGTTGCGGGAGAGCCCGGTCATCTGGGCCAGGTAGAGCGCCTCGACCACCTCGCCGTAGACGTCCAGTTGGAGCTGGCCGGCCGCGCCGTTGCCGATCCGCACCGGCGCTGAACCCTCGTAGCCGGGCAGCCAGTCCAGGTGGCTCTCGTTCAGCTCGCGGCGGCCGGTGATGGTGTACATGATCTGCAGGTTCTCCGGGTCGCCGGCCACCGCCCGCAGCAGCCACTCGCGCCAGGCCCTGGCCTCCTCGCGGTAGCCGGTGCGCAGCAGCGAGGAGAGGGTGATCGCGGCGTCCCGCAGCCAGGTGTAGCGGTAGTCCCAGTTGCGCTCGCCGCCGATGTCCTCGGGCAGCGAGGTGGTGGGGGCGGCGACGATGCCGCCGGTGGGGGCGTAGGTGAGCGCCTTGAGGGTGATCAGCGAGCGGACCACGGCGTCCCGGTAGGGGCCCTGGTAGGTGCACTGGTTCACCCAGTCCACCCAGAACTCCTCGGTCAGCTCCAGCGAGCCCTCCGGGTCCGGGACGTCCGGCGGGGCCAGGTGGGAGCGCTGCCAGGTGAGCGCGAAGGTCACCCGCTCGCCGGCCGAGATGGTGAAGTCGGCGTAGGTGGTCAGGTCCCGTCCGTAGGTCTCGGCCTCGCCGTCCAGCCAGACCGAGTCCGGGCCGGCCACGGCGACCGTGCGGTGGCCGCCGCCGGCCTGCTCGACCCGGTGCACCCAGGGGACGATCTTGCCGTAGCTGAACCGCATCCGGAGCGCCGAGCGCATCCGGACCTGGCCGGTCAGGCCCTCCACGATCCGGATCATCTGCGGCACCGGCTGCTGGTCGCCCAGGTGCCGCGGCGGCATGAAGTCGATCACCCGCACGCTGCCGCGCGGGGTGTCCCACTCCTGCTCCAGGATCAGCGAGTCGCCCCGGTAGCTGCGCCGGTCGGCGGGTACCGCGGGTGCGGCGGCACTGCTCGGCACCACCTTCAGATCACCCGTATCGGTGAACGGGGCCCGCGGGGCCGGAGCAGTGGACAACGGTGCCGGCCGGCCCTGCTGTCCGTGCGGGTCGGCCGGGGCGGCCGGGCCGGTCGGCTCGGCCTCGGCGGGGCCGATCCGCCAGAAGCCGTGTTCATCGGTGCCCAGCAGGCCGGCGAAGACGGCAGGGGAGTCGAACCGGGGCAGGCAGAGCCAGTCCACCGCGCCATCTCTGCTGACCAGGGCCGCGGTCTGCATGTCCCCGATAAGTGCGTAGTCCTCGATACGGCCGGCCACGTGCTTCTCCAGTTCCGGTAGTGCTCGGCGGTCGCCGACGGGGGCGAGAGCGGATCCTGCGGGGCCGGGGGGTGACACGGTGCCAAGACCGGGCGCCGCTTCGGCCCGCTGGTGGCGGGGGCCGAACACGGGCCGCGCGGAACCACGGATGCGGGTTCCTGGCACTGGCGCTGGAATGAACTGGTGGAGCGGGGGAGTCCGGTCGCGCATCGGGGACGGAGAGGTGTCGTCCGGACCCCTCGTCCCTCGTTTGCTCTGCTGTCGGCGATGCGTCCGTGCAGGATACGACGCCGGGAGGGGGCTGGGCACCCGGAAACGATCAGGTACCGCCGTCTGCTGACGCTCAGCGCGTGAAAGTAGCCCGGCTGGGTGAGAACGGCAGTTGAACGGGGGATCCGGGGGTGATCATTCCGGGTCATCCCGCCCTGATCACCTCGATGGGGGAGCCGCCCGGCCGATCACCCGGGCGGGTCAGCGGCCGGGCTTGCGACCGCGTGCCACCCCGCTCGCTGATACCCTGGTATCCCGTGGACTGGTGGATCAACCGCCCCGGACCCGCTGACTGACGACCTCTGATTCCTGACGCGTCGTCACCCCCAGCGACCGCAATCCACCAGCGTCATCCTCGACCGCGACCCACGGGAGCCCCCTCTTGGCACAGCCCCATTCCGGCAAGACGGCGAACAGCCGTGCCGTGACGACCAAGCACCTCTTCGTCACCGGGGGTGTCGCCTCTTCACTCGGCAAGGGGCTCACCGCCTCCAGCCTCGGTGCCCTGCTCAAGGCCCGCGGCCTGCGGGTGACGATGCAGAAGCTCGACCCGTACCTGAACGTGGACCCGGGCACCATGAACCCGTTCCAGCACGGTGAGGTCTTCGTCACCGACGACGGTGCCGAGACCGACCTGGACATCGGCCACTACGAGCGGTTCCTGGACACCAACCTGCACGGCTCGGCCAACGTCACCACCGGCCAGGTCTACTCCACGGTGATCGCCAAGGAGCGCCGCGGCGAGTACCTGGGCGACACCGTCCAGGTGATCCCGCACATCACCAACGAGATCAAGTCCCGGATCCGCCGGATGGCGACCGAGGACGTCGACGTGGTGATCACCGAGGTCGGCGGCACCGTCGGCGACATCGAGTCGCTGCCGTTCCTGGAGGCCGTGCGCCAGGTGCGCCACGAGGTCGGCCGGGACAACGTCTTCTTCGTGCACGTCTCGCTGCTGCCCTACATCGGCCCCTCCGGCGAGCTGAAGACCAAGCCCACCCAGCACTCGGTGGCCGCGCTGCGCAACATCGGCATCCAGCCGGACGCCATCGTGCTGCGCGCCGACCGCGAGGTCCCGCAGGCCATCAAGCGCAAGATCTCGCTGATGTGCGACGTGGACGAGGAGGCCGTGGTCGCGGCCATCGACGCCAAGTCGATCTACGACATCCCCAAGGTGCTGCACGGTGAGGGCCTGGACGCCTACGTGGTGCGCCGGCTCGACCTGCCGTTCCGCGACGTGGACTGGACCACCTGGGACGACCTGCTGCGCCGGGTCCACGAGCCCCAGCACATCGTCAAGGTCGCGCTGGTCGGCAAGTACATCGACCTGCCCGACGCCTACCTCTCGGTCACCGAGGCGCTGCGGGCCGGCGGTTTCGCCAACAACGCCCGGGTCGAGATCAAGTGGGTCACCTCCGACGACTGCGAGACGCCCGAGGGCGCCCGTGAGCAGCTCGGCGACGTGGACGCGATCTGCATCCCCGGCGGTTTCGGCGACCGCGGCGTCACCGGCAAGGTGGCCGCGATCACCTACGCCCGGGAGAACAAGATCCCGCTGCTCGGCCTCTGCCTGGGCCTGCAGTGCGTGGTGATCGAGGCGGCCCGCAACCTGGCCGGCCTGCCCGACGCCAACTCCACCGAGTTCGAGCCGGCCGCCCAGCACCCGGTGATCTCCACCATGGCCGAGCAGTTGGCGATCGTCGGCGGCCAGGGCGACCTGGGCGGCACCATGCGGCTGGGCCTCTACCCGGCCAAGCTGGCCGAGGGCTCGATCGTCCGCGAGGTCTACGGCGGCGAGCAGTACGTCGACGAGCGCCACCGCCACCGCTACGAGGTCAACAACGCCTACCGGGCCGACCTGGAGAAGACCGGCCTGGTCTTCTCGGGCCTGTCCCCCAAGGGCGACCTGGTGGAGTATGTCGAGTACCCGCGCGAGGTGCACCCCTACCTGGTGGCCACCCAGGCGCACCCGGAGCTGAAGTCCCGCCCGACCCGCCCGCACCCGCTCTTCGCGGGCCTGGTGGCGGCGGCGATCAAGATCAAGACCGGCGCCGAGTAGCACCTGCCCCGGTTGCCGGTCGCTCCGGGACCGAGTCAACGCGCTGTTCTCCTGACGGCGGCCCCGCGGATCTCGCGGGGCCGCCGTTCGGCGTTAGATTGTGTCGTACTGACGAGAAGGGGAGATCGCTGATGATCGAGCAGAGCGGGGCCGAGCGGATTCGCGACGAGGCGGAGCAGTGGGAGGTGCGGTCCAGCGTGACGCCCTTCCAGGGGCGGGTCACCGGGGTGCGCACCGACGAGGTGCTGATGCCGGACGGCGGCTACCAGCGGCGCGACTACCAGACCCACCCGGGTTCGGTCGCGGTGCTCGCGCTGGACGACCGGCAGCGGGTGCTGCTGGTGCGCCAGTACCGGCACCCGGTGCGCCAGCGGCTCTGGGAGCTGCCGGCCGGACTGCTGGACGTGCCGGGTGAGAACCCGCTGCACGCCGCGCAGCGCGAGCTGTACGAGGAGGCGTACTGCAAGGCGGAGACCTGGCGGGTGCTGGTCGACTTCTACACCTCGCCCGGCGGCACCGACGAGGCGCTGCGGCTCTTCCTGGCCACCGACCTGGCCGAGGCCCAGGGGGAGAAGTTCGAGGCGCACGGCGAGGAGCTGGAGATCCAGACCGCCCGGGTGCCGCTGGCCGAACTGGTCGAGCTGGTGCTGGCGGGCGAACTGCACAACCCCACGCTGGTCACCGGCACCCTCGCGCTGCACGCCGCGCTGACCGGCGCCGGCCCGGCGGCCCTGCGCCCGGCCGACTCGCCGTGGCCGGCCCGCCCGTTCAAGGAGTAGCCGGGCGGCGGCCCCAGGCCGGTCGCCCGGAGCAGCCGACTGAACAGAGTGGGCGACCAACAGGGTGATTTGCCACTTGGTCATACCGATGTTCCCTCGGTCGGCCGCCCTGGGCGAACTACGCTTCGCTGACGGGAAGCTGGGCGACTGGGTCGGGAGTGGCGCAGGTGGCGAGGAAGACGGCGACGATGGACGCACGCCCGGCCCCCGAAGGGCCGGTGGCCGGTCTGCCGTCGGGCCCCGAGCCGTTCGCCGGCCGGGCCGCCGAACTGGCCGCGCTGCGCGCCGAGGCCCGTCGCTCGCCCGGCGACAGCTGCCGGGTGCTGGTGGTCACCGGCCGGCCGGGCGCCGGGCGCACCGTGCTGGCCCGGCGGTTCGCCCGTTCGCTGGCCGGTGAGTACCAGGTGCTGGCCGACCGGCTGACCGGGCCGGACGGGACGGCCGAGGCGCCCGGTGCGGTCGCCCGGCGGCTGCTCGCGGCCCTCGACCTGCCCTGTGACACGCTGCCCCCGGCGGCGCCCGAGGAGGCGGACCCGGCCTGCGCGCGGCTGCGCGAGGCGCTGACCGGCCGGGCCACCCTGCTGCTGCTCGACGATGTCGCGGACGCCGCCCAGCTGCGCCCGCTGCTGCCGGACGAGCCGCGCTGCCTGGTGGTGGCCGCCACCACCGGGCCGCTCACCGCGCTGGCCGACCGGTTCCGGGTCGACCCGGTGATCCTGCGCGGCCTGGACGAGGCCGCCGCCGTGGAACTGCTCACCGCGCTGGTCGGCGGCACCCGGATCAGCTGCGACCCGGTCGGCGCGGCCGCGCTCGCCGAGGCCTGCGCCGGGCGTCCGGCCCCGCTGCGGCTGATGGCGCACTGGCTGCGGGCACACCCGAAGGCCGCGGTTCCGGCCGCTGCCGCCGCGCTGCGCGAGGCCGGTGGCGAGGTGCTGTCGGCTGCCTTCGCGCTGCGTTACCGGGCGCTGCCGGTCGCCCAGGCACGGCTGCTGCGGATGCTCACCCTGGCCCCCGCCGGCCGGGCCGACCCGCGCACCGCCTCCGCGCTGGCGGGCTGCCCGGCGCCGGAGGCCGCCGCCGGGCTGCGCGCGCTGGCGGAGGGGGAGCTGATCGAGGAGCACGCGCCAGGGCTCGACGGCACGCCGCGCTACCAGGTGCCGGGCCGTTTCTACGGCGAGCTGGTCGCGCTGCGCGACCGGCTGGACCGGCCCGGCGAGGTGCAGCTGGCCCGGGCCCGGCTGCTGGAGCGGCTGGTCCGCCTGGTCGACTCGGCCCGCGCGCTGCTCGAACCCGGCCGGTCGGCGCCCGACCCGCTGCCCGGACCGCTGCGGCTGCGCACCGCCGGGCACGCTCGTGGCTGGCTGCTCGGTGAGCGCGAGCTGCTGCTGTCGGCGGGCGAGCAGGCGGTCGCCCAGGGAGACCTGGACGGCTCGGCCGCCCGGCTGGTCGGCGCGCTGCTGCGGACGCTGCCGTCGGCCGGCCCGCTGCGGCCCGCCGACGCCTACCGGCTGCACCGGCTGGTGCTGACCTGTGCCGAGCGGCAGGGTGCGCCCCGGCGGGCCGCCGCCGCGCTGCTCAACCTGGCCGAGCTGCGGGCCGCGGCCGGCCAGTGGCGGGCGGCGGCCGAGCACTACCGCGCCGCCCATGTGCACAGCCGGGCCCCGCTGGACGAGGCGGTCGCCGCACGGGCGCTGGAGGGCGTGGCCGAGTGCCACCGGGCGCTCGGTGACGCGGTGCGCGCCGCTGACAGCTACGGCCGGGCGTTGGCGCTGCGCCGGGGCCTGGACGAGCCCGCCGCCCAGGCCCGGCTGCTGGCCCGGATCGGCGAGGCACACGCGGCCCAGCGCCGTTTCGCCGAGGCGGAGCGCGAGTACCGGGCGGCTCTGGCGCTGCTGCGCAGGCTCGGGGACGAGCGCGGCACGGCGGCGGTGGCGGCGACGCTGGAGCGGCTCGCGGCGGGTGGTTGAGCGGTTCGGGGGCGGTTCGGAGGCGCTTCGGGGGTGCTTCGGGGCGGCTCGGCGAGGTGAACGTCCGATGGCCGACCGGTGGTGTTGCGGTAGCCCTTGTGTGGGATGGGAAGTTTGCCGGTAGTGAGGTGGTTTGCCAGGAAAGATCCAGAGCAAGCCTACGAATCTGCCAATGTCCCGGCATTATTTAGTCACTTTGGAAGGCTGGCGGATTCGCTGGGCTTCATTACACTCGACTTAGTCGCGCAGTGCAGCGTGCCCCGGCCGGGCCGGAGGTCTGTCTGCGCGGGCACCCGCCGGTCTTCCCCCGGTTGGGACTCCCATGGCAAGAGGGACGTGTTTAACCGTGACCAAGGTCGGCATCCCCCGCGAGGTCAAGAACCACGAGTACCGCGTGGCCATCACGCCCGCCGGCGTGCATGAGCTGGTCCGCAACGGACACGAGGTCTTCATCGAGGATGGCGCCGGTGTCGGCTCGTCCATCCCGAACGAGGAGTACGTGGCCGCCGGCGCGACCATCCTCCCCACCGCCGACGAGGTGTGGGCCACCGCTGACCTGCTGCTGAAGGTCAAGGAGCCGATCGCGCAGGAGTACCACCGCCTGCGCAAGGGGCAGACCCTCTTCACCTACCTGCACCTGGCCGCCGACAAGGCCGGCACCGACGCGCTGGTCGCCTCCGGCACCACCGCGATCGCGTACGAGACCGTGCAGCTGGCCAACGGCGCGCTGCCGCTGCTCGCCCCGATGTCCGAGGTCGCGGGCCGGCTCGCCCCGCAGGTCGGCTCCTACCACCTGATGCGCCCGGCCGGCGGCCGCGGCGTGCTGCCCGGTGGCGTGCCCGGCACCCACTCGGCCAAGGCCGTCGTCATCGGCGGTGGCGTCTCCGGCTGGCACGCGGCCACCATCGCGATCGGCATGGGCTACGAGGTGACCCTGCTGGACCGCGACATCAACAAGCTGCGCGAGGCCGACCGGATCTTCGGCACCAAGATCAAGGCCATCATGTCCAACAGCTTCGAGCTGGAGAAGGCCGTGATCGAGGCCGACCTGGTGATCGGCGCGGTGCTGATCCCGGGCGCCAAGGCCCCCAAGCTGGTCACCAACGAGCTGGTCTCCCGGATGAAGCCGGGCTCGGTGCTGGTCGACATCGCCATCGACCAGGGCGGCTGCTTCGAGGACTCGCACGCCACCACGCACGCCGAGCCGACCTTCGAGGTCCACAACTCGGTCTTCTACTGCGTGGCCAACATGCCGGGCGCCGTCCCCAACACCTCCACCTACGCGCTGACCAACGCGACGCTGCCGTACGTCGTCGAGCTGGCCAACCGCGGTTGGAAGGAGGCGCTGAAGCGCGACGCCGCGCTGGCCAAGGGCCTGAATGTGCACGAGGGTCAGATCACCTACGCGGCCGTCGCCGAGGCCTTCGGTCTGCCCTCCATCTCCCTGGAGAGCGTGCTCGCCTGACGATTCGCCAGGAGCGCGCGACAGGCGCGTCACCAGTGTCGATGGCCCCTGGCCGGCGGTAGCCGACCGGGGGCTTCGGCATGCCTCGATGCGCCGTCAACGCGCTGAGAGGCGGGTCACCCGCCCCTTGACAGAACCCGGTCGGGTAGCCGACACATCGGGCCCACTACCGTGGATTGTGTTGCTGCGAACGCCCGAAACGGCCTAGAGTCGCAAACCGTCGGCATGGTGTCAGGCTGACGAATCGACATAATGCCCTGGATGCCCAAGGAGGTAAGACGACTTGTGAATGAGTCGACATTTGCTCCCGGGGGTGGTCAGCCAGGACTGGCGGAGCGTGTCTCCGGACAGCCGACCGACGACACCGGGGCCGCACTTTCCACGGTCGGAGCCAGTGAGATCGGCACGGTCGCCGTACGCACCTTCGAGGCCCGGCAGGCCGCCGGCCAGGCGGCCACCCGGACCGCGATCTACGAGGCCGACCTGCCCGGGCAGGGCCTCGGCTACGCGGAGTTCGCCTACGGCTCCTACGACGACCCGGACGCCGAGTACGAGCCGGACCCGGAGTACGCCGCCACGCTGGCCCCCGACGCGGCCCGTCAGCGCCGCGAGCGGATCGGTCCCACCGGCCGCCCGCTGCCGTACTTCCCGATCCCCGCGCCGCTGGCCGAGCACGGCCCCGCGCAGATCATCGCGATGTGCAACCAGAAGGGCGGCGTCGGCAAGACCACCTCGACCATCAACCTGGGCGCCGCGCTGGCCGAGTACGGCCGCCGGGTGCTGCTGGTCGACTTCGACCCGCAGGGCGCGCTCTCGGTGGGTCTCGGGGTCAACCCGATGGAACTGGACGTCACCGTCTACAACCTGCTGATGGAGCGGGGGCTGACGGCGGACGACGTGCTGCTGAAGACCGCCATCCCCGGCATGGACCTGCTGCCCTCCAACATCGACCTGTCGGCCGCCGAGGTGCAGCTGGTCAGCGAGGTGGCCCGGGAGTCGGCGCTGGCCCGCGCGCTCAAGCCGCTGCTGCCGGACTACGACTACGTGATCATCGACTGCCAGCCCTCGCTCGGTCTGCTGACGGTCAACGCGCTCACCGCCGCGCACAGCGTCATCGTGCCGCTGGAGTGCGAGTTCTTCGCGCTGCGCGGGGTGGCGCTGCTCACCGAGACGATCGAGAAGGTCTGCGAGCGGCTCAACCCCGAGCTGCGCCTGGACGGCATCCTGGCCACCATGTACGACTCGCGCACCGTGCACAGCCGCGAGGTGCTGGCCCGGGTGGTCGAGGCCTTCGGTGACCACGTCTTCCACACCGTGATCGGACGCACCGTCAGGTTCCCCGAGACCACCGTGGCCGGCGAGCCGATCACCACGTACGCGACCAACTCGGTGGGCGCCGCCGCCTACCGCCAGCTCGCCAGGGAGGTGCTCGACCGGTGCCGCCCCGTCGAGTGAGCCTTCCGGGGGCCGACGAGCTGTTCCGCACCACCGGGGGGATGGCGCTGTCGCCCTCCCTGGCCAGCCGCTCCGCCGCCGAGCCGGCGGAGGGTGGCAGCGGTGCCCAGCAGCCTGACACGGCCTCGGCTGACGCTCCCTCGGGTGCTCCCGGCGAGGCCGGCCCGGCCGTCGCCCGGCCGCGGGTCGAGCGGGCCCCGCAGGGCACCGCGCCGACCGGTACCGGCACCGTCGCGCCGGCCCGCACCGCGCCGCCCGCCGCACCCGGCGCTCCGGCCCAGGGCGAGGAGCAGGGCGCGGACAGCGCCGCCCGGCGCCGTCCGCGCGGGCGTGCGCCCCGGCGGCCCAGCGGGCGCGAGCGGCACGACGAGAAGATCACCGTGTACGTCTCCGCCGAGGAGCTGATGGACCTGGAGCACGCGCGCCTGGTGCTGCGCGGCGAGCACGGCCTCGCGGTGGACCGCGGCCGGGTGGTGCGGGAGGCCATCGCGGTCGTCCTGGCCGACCTGGAGCAACGGGGTGAGGCCAGCATCCTGGTCCGGCGGTTGCGCGGCCGTTGAGCGCGGTCGGCGTGTGAAGATGGACCGTCATGGCCAGCACCTCCCCGGACCCCGTCGAAACCGTCGCGGAACCCGCCGCAGCACCGGTCGCGGCGCCCGCCGCTGACCTGGCGCGTGGCCCGTTCCAGGTGCGGCTGGCCAACTTCGAGGGCCCGTTCGACCTGCTGCTCGGACTGATCGCCAAGCACAAGCTGGACGTCACCGAGGTCGCCCTCGCGCAGGTCACCGACGAGTTCATGGCCCACCTGCGGGCCATGGGCCCCGACTGGGACCTGGACGCGACCACCGAGTTCCTGGTCGTCGCGGCCACCCTGCTCGACCTCAAGGCGGCCCGGCTGCTGCCCGCCGCCGAGGTCGAGGACGAGGAGGACCTGGCCCTGCTGGAGGCCCGCGACCTGCTCTTCGCCCGGCTGCTGCAGTACCGGGCCTACAAGCGGGTGGCGGCCGTGTTCGAGCAGCGCTGGGCCGATGAGCAGCGCCGCCGGCCGCGCACCGTCGGCCTGGAGCCGCAGCACGCCGAGCTGCTGCCCGAGGTGGTGATCCACGTCGGGCTGGAGCGCTTCGCGCAGCTGGCCGCGAAGGCGATGACGCCCAAGCCGAAGCCGGTCGTCTACGTGGACCACATCCACACCCCGCCGGTCAGCGTGCGCGAGCAGGCCGCGCTGGTGGCGGCCTACCTGACCGCGCACGGCCGGGCGCCGTTCGGTGACCTGGTCGCGGACGCCGGGGACACGCTGGTGGTGGTGGCGCGGTTCCTGGCGCTGCTGGAGCTGTACCGGGAGCGCGCGCTGGCCTTCGAGCAGCCCGAGCCGCTGGGGGAGCTGATGGTGTGTTGGGTGGCCGATCCGCAGCGGTCGGTGATCGAGGTGACCGACGAGTTCGACGGCGGGCCGGTGCCCGGGGCTGACGGGGGACCTGGTCGAGGAGAAGGAGTCGAGGATGAGCGGGACCGCTGAGGGGCCGGGGCCGCTGAGCTCCGGCGGTGCGCGGCCGGCCCGCCGCGCCCTGGGGGTGCCGGGCCAGGCCCGCGAGGACGAGTGGCTGGAGCCGGCCCATCCCTGGGAGGCCGACCCCGAGGAGGCGCAGGCCGGGCCCGCCACGGCCGTGCTGCCCCCGCAGGCCGTCCCGGCGGATCCGGCGGACCTGCCGGATCCGGCGACGGCTGAGGCCGCTCCCGAGGACGAGGGGCCGCCCGAGCTCCCCGGGATCGGGCTGCGGGCCGGCCTGGAGGCGGTGCTGATGGTGGCCGACGAGCCGCTGGCCGAGTCGCGCCTGGCGCAGGTGGTGGACCGGCCACGGCCCGAGGTGGCGGCGGCGCTGCGGGAGTTGGCGGCGGAGTACACCGCGCAGGAGCGCGGATTCGAGCTGCGGCTGGTGGCCGGCGGCTGGCGGTTCTACAGCGCGGCGGCCTGCGCCCCGGTGGTGGACCGGTACGTGCTGGACGGTCAGCAGGCCCGGCTCACCCAGGCCGCGCTGGAGACGCTCGCGGTGGTCGCCTACCGGCAGCCGGTGTCCCGATCACGGGTATCGGCGGTCCGTGGTGTGAACTGTGACGGCGTGATGCGTACCCTGGTACAGCGAGGGCTGGTGGAAGAGACCGGCTCCGAGCCCGAAACAGGTGCGATCCTGTATCGGACGACGAACTACTTCCTGGAACGGATGGGGCTGCGCGGCCTGGATGAGCTGCCGGAGCTCGCGCCTTTCCTGCCCGAGGTCGACGACGTGGAAGCGGAGTCCCTCGAAGGCACGGAGATCGCGAACGCGGTCGCCGCCGCGAGCGCACGGGAAGTGCAGTGAGGTCGGCCGGCACGACCCTCCCTCCTCGCCCGGCGCCGGGTAGGAGGGGCCCAGCCCGATGGAATCGACGTACGGACATTTGATGCGTAGCAGTAGCAGTGGTAACGGCAGGAACAGCAGCGGCGGCGGTGGCCGCGGCGGCTACAGCGGTGGCGGTAGCGGGCGGGGCGGCAGCAGCAGCGGCGGTGGCCGGGGGACCGGCGGCGGCAGCAGGAGCGGCGGCGGTGGCGGCGGCTACGGCGGCGGGAGCAGCCGGGGCGGCAGCAGCAGCAGCGGCGGGAGCAGCCGGGGTGGCAGCAGCGGTGGCGGCTACAGCGGTGGCGGCAGCGGCCGGGGTGGCAGCAGCGGTGGCGGCTACAGCGGTGGCGGCAGCGGCCGGGGTGGCAGCAGCGGTGGCGGCTACAGCGGCGGCGGGAGCGGCCGGGGTGGCAGCAGCGGTGGCGGCAGTGGCTGGAGCAGCGGCAGCGGCCGCAGCCGTGGCGACCGCGACGAGCGTCGTGAGCCCCGTCCCGAGGAGCGCCGCTACGACCGTCCCGAGTACGGCGGCGGCCCGAACGCCACCCCCGCCCGTGGCGGCTTCGCCGGCCGTCGCCCCGGTCCCGCGCCGCGCCCGCGCCGCGACGGCCAGGGTGCCCCGGGCGACCCGCGGCGTCAGCCGCAGCGTTCGCGTGAGCTGCAGGCCAAGATCGAGGACGCGGTGCTGCGCCGCCACGACGGCCCCGGCAGCGTGGTCGGCAACGAGGAGGGCGAGCGCCTGCAGAAGGTGCTGGCCCGGGCCGGCATGGGCAGCCGTCGGGCCTGCGAGGAGCTGATCGAGCAGGGCCGGGTCGAGGTCAACGGCATGCGGGTCACCGAGCAGGGCAAGCGGGTCGACCCCGAGAACGACGAGATCAAGGTGGACGGCCTGACCGTCGCCACCCAGTCGTACCTGTTCTTCGCGCTCAACAAGCCGGCCGGCGTCGTCTCCACCATGGAGGACCCGGACGGTCGTCAGTGCCTGGGCGACTACGTGACCAACCGGGAGACCCGGCTGTTCCACGTGGGCCGGCTGGACACCGAGACCGAGGGCATCATCCTGCTCACCAACCACGGCGAGCTGGCCCACCGGCTGACCCACCCGCGCTACGGCGTCACCAAGACCTACCTGGCCGCGATCCAGGGCCCGATCCCGCGTGACCTGGGCAAGCAGCTGGCCCAGGGCATCGAGCTGGAGGACGGCTTCGCCCGCGCCGACAGCTTCAAGGTGGTCTCCAACGTCGGCAAGAACTACCTGGTCGAGGTCACCCTGCACGAGGGCCGCAAGCACATCGTGCGCCGGATGCTCTCCGAGGCGGGTTTCCCGGTGGAGAAGCTGGTGCGCACCCACTTCGGCCCGATCGCGCTGGGCGACCAGAAGTCGGGCTGGCTGCGCCGGCTGACCAACCCCGAGGTGGGGCAGCTGATGCGCGAGGTCGGCCTGTAGCACGGGCTCCGATCCCGAGGCGGACCGAAAAAACGGCGGGGCCGCGCACCGAGCGGGTGCGCGGCCCCGCCGTTTCGGTCCGGCGCGGCTGCTTCGACGGGGTCGGCTTGTCAAGGGAGTCGTCCTTGGCACAAGATGGCCACGAGAAAATCACTCGCCATTTGGCGTGAAACCGCCACACGGGGGAGGCGCGTCATGTTTGACGCTTTCAGCGCACTCGGGCTGACCGACATCGACGGCCAGATCTACGTCGCGCTGGTGGCCGCCCCGCAGTCCACCGCCGCCGAACTGGCCGACCGCTGCGGTCTGAGCGTCCAGCTGAGCGGCAAGGCGCTCAGCAGGCTGGCCCAGCAGGGCATGGCCACCCGCGCCCCGGTCGACCGCGAGCGCTATCTCGCGGTGGCGCCGGATGTCGCGATCGGGACCCTGATCGGCCATCGCGAGGCCGAACTGCGCAGTGCGCGGGCCGAGATGCACCGGCTGATGGACACCTTCCGGGAGGCCTCCCGGTTCACCGACCCGGCCCGCTCGGTCGAGGTGCTGACCGGCAGCGAGGCGATCAACCAGCGGATCGAGCACCTGCAGGAGAGCAGCCTGCAGCAGGTCCGCACCTTCGACTGCCCGCCGTACGTGCGCGACCCGGCCGTCAACCTCACCCAGCAGCGCCGGCGGCTCAAGGAGGGCGTGCGCTTCCGGGGGATCTACGATCGGGAGGCGGTGGCCTGGCCGGGCCGGCTGGAGAACGAGATCCTGGTCGGTGTCGAGGACGGGGAGGAGGCCCGGGTGCGGACCACCCTCCCGATGAAGATGATCATGTCGGATGACCGGATGGCGATCATCCCGATCAGCGTCGGCGACAGCGTGCTGGACGCCGCCTACGTGATCCACCCGTCCGCCCTGCTGCAGGCGCTGGACGGGCTCTTCGAGGCCGAGTGGGACCGGGCGGTGCCGCTGCAGGCCGCGCTCGGCACCGAGCCCGGCTCGCGCGAGCCGGAGGCCGACCAGCGCAAGATGCTCGGGCTGCTCGCGGCCGGCCTGACCGACGAGTCGATCGCCCGCTCGCTGGGCTGGAGCGCCCGCACCACCCAGCGGCGCCTGCAGGCGCTGATGCGGGAGCTGGGCGCCAGCACCCGGTTCCAGGCCGGCATGGCGGCCCGCGAGCGGGGCTGGCTGTAGGACCGACGGGTCCGAGCGGGTCAGCTCCAGGGGATCATGCGCGCCCAGTGGCCGTCCGGGTCGCGCTCCAGCTTCTCCAGGCCCTTCACCGCAGCCCGGTTCAGCCGACCGTAGATGTGCGGGAAGAGCACCTCCGGCGCGACCCCGGGCGGACGCTCGCCGCTCGGCGCCTCCCAGCGGACCATCGGTTCGACCTCGTCCGGATCGATCAGCAGGGCCATCAGCGGATCCGGCGCCTGGGCGAAGAAGCGGTTGGCGATGGCCAGGGCGGTGGGCTCATCCGGGGAGCAGTGGATGAACCCGTCCGTCAGCAGCGAGGTGGCGCTGTACGGCCGACCGGGATCGCGGAGCCAGTCGTCCAGCGGAGCGAGGTGCAGGATCATAGCTCTGTTGTACCGGAACGCCCGGTCCTGGGGCGTGCAGGCCCAGGGTCGGATCAGGTCAGCCCGGCCACCTTGGCCGAAGCCGTCACCTCGTAGACCAGGGTGACGGTCCGTCGGCTGCTCGGCGGCAGCGACAGCTCCCAGCGCACCACGCCCTCGGCGTCCAGCTCGGTCGGCGGCGGGTCGCAGGCCTCCTTGCGCAGCCGGACCTCGACCGCCGAGACCTCGGAGACCGGGATCCGCTCGCGCAGGGTGAGCCTGCGCGAGCCCTGCTCGCCCGGGGCGGAGAGCCGCGAGACGTGCACCCGCACGGTGCGGGTCAGCACGGTGCGCTGGCCCAGGCCGGCCAGGCCGGAGCTGCCCTTGGACTCCTCGGACTCCCGGATCAGCCGGAGCTCGTCCGAGCCGGGGAAGGCCAGCCGGGCGGCGGCGCCGGCCGCGGTGAAGCGCAGCTCGCCGCGGCCGACGAAGCCGCTGTCGCGGACCAGCTCGACCGGGCCGGCCAGCAGCGGGTGGGCGGCCGGGTTGTGGAACGTCACCACCTCGCTGACCAGCGGTGACAGCTCGGGGGCCGCGACCAGCTCGGCGCCGGCCGGCACCGTGAAGCCGGTCAGCGGGATGCGGTGCGCCCGGCCGTCGCCCGGCAGGTCGGCCGGGTCGGGGGCGGTGAGCACCCGGACCTCGCCGCCGTCGTCCACGCCCGGCAGCTCGCCGGTGGTGTCGGCCGGTCCGCTGTCCGGGCCCAGGGTGCTGATCTCCTCCTCGCGCAGCTCCACCTCCACGGTGCGCCGCTCCGCGCCGCTCAGCTCACGCAGCGTCAGCCGGTCCTCGTGCAGCAGCGGGGGCTCGCCGGCCAGCGCCGAGCGGGCGGTCGACAGGGTCAGCCGCACCCCGGACCAGTCCTCGCCGGTGGCCTGCCAGACCATCGCGTCCGACTCCAGGCGCAGCTGCCCGTCGGCGAGCACCGCCCGGTAGGCGGGGCGCCAGAGCGCGCACGGCGTCAGGTGGCGGACCGTCAGGGTGGCGGGTCCGGCCTGCTCGGCCAGCACCGTCAGGTCGAGGTGGGCGGTGAGCCCGGGCGGCTCGGCCTCGGCGGCCCACAGCACCTGCAGCGCGGCGTGCTGCTGGTCGGTCAGCTCGGCCAGCTCCGCCCGCAGCGCCCGCAGCGCTTCGGCGTGGGTGTCCTGCTCGGCCGCCACCCGGTCCAGTTCGCGCGACCAGCGGACCGGCTCGGCCTCACCCAGCCCGGTGCCCTCGCCGATCTCGCGCAGCAGGTCGGTGGTCAGCTGGTCGAGCAGCGCCAGCCGGGTGGTCAGCCGCTGGACGCGCTGCTCGCCGGTGCGCAGCGCCGTCTCCAGCTCGTGCAGGCGGTGCCGCAGGGGCGAGTCGTCGGCGCCGGGCGGGCCGACCGGGCGCGGGGTCCAGGCGCGGGTGATCCGGGCGGCGAGCACCTCGGCGGTGCCCGAGGCGGCGGTCAGCCCGGTGCGCAGCGTGTGGGCGACGGCGAGCGGGCTGACCGGGCCCAGCCGCAGCCGCTGCGAGCCGGCCGCCAGGGTGAGGGTGGTGCCGCGCTCGACGTGGGCGCGGTCCTCCAGGCAGGTGACGGCGGTGACCGGCAGCGGGAGGACGGACAGGGGAGGGGTGGACGCCATGGTGCTCAGCTCCTTCGGTTGCCGCCGGTCAGGGCCTTGCCGGCCGGGACGCGGATCTCGTAGCCGCCGGTCAGGGCGGCCCGGCCGTTCGGGGGCAGCTCGACCCGCCAGAGCCGGGTGCCCTGGGGGTGGACCTGGTCCGGAGTGTCCGGCGCCGACCAGGCCGGGGTACCCGGGCGGTCCTCGATCCTGATGTCGCGATCGCCGGTCACCGGGATCCGCTCGCGGACCTCGACGGTGACCGGGTGCGCCAGCCGGTTGGCCAGCTCCAGGTGGATCCGCTCGGTCACCACCGTGGTGGAGCCGCGCAGCCCGGCCGTGGACTCCTGGGTCTCGGTGCGGCGGGTGACCCGCACGCTCTCCGCCACGCCCAGGCCGATCCGCCGGGTGGCGCCGGGGGCGAGCGTGGGCAGCGCGGTGGTGAGCAGGAACGCGTCGTCCACCGCAACCTCCAGCGGCCCGGCGAGCAGCGCCCGCTCGGAGCTGTTGCCGAGCAGCAGGGTCGCGTAGACGGACTGCTCGACGGCCGGCACGCAGACGTACTCCGGGCGCAGCGTGACCGGCAGCTCGCCGAGGCCGACGGTGTGCCAGGCGCCGTCGGAGGGCAGGTCGACCCGGGACGCGGCGTCGAAGCGCTGGTCGAAGGAGCCGGCCGACTGCCGGGGCGGCACGGCGTGCGGCAGCTGGGTCGCGCCGGGCGGGGCGACCGGTGGCACGGCCGGGGCGGGGGCGGCGGGGTGCAGCCGGCCGCGCCGGGCGGGCGGGTCGGTGGGGCCGGCCAGAGTCAGCCGCGCGTAGTCGAGCAGGTCGGCGCCGGGGTGTGGGGGCCGGGGCACGGGCGGCGGGGGCGGCGGGGGTGCCGGCTGGGCGGCGCCGTAGGACGGCGCGGGCGGGGGTCCGCCGGCGGGTGCGGGGCCTCGCGGCGGGCCGCTGGGGGAGGCTGCCGCGGCCCGCTTGTGCCGGGGGGCCATGGCGCGTGCCGGTACCGGTGCCGGTGTGGGGGCCGGGCCGGCCAGCGGGAAGTCGTCGTCGGAGCGGACGGAGCCGGCCACGGTGTAGGCCACCGCGGCGGGGGCGGCGGCCGGTCGCGGCGGCGGCCCGGCGCTGTCGTGGTCGGCGAACAGCTCGCCCAGCCCGCGCGGCGGCTCGCGCCAGCCGGAGGGCGCGGGCGCCGGCTGGCGGCGGCCGATCCGGATCGAGCGCAGCTCGGGCAGCTCGGCGGGGCGCTGCAGGTCGGCGGTGGAGAGGGTGAGCCGGACGTCGGTCCAGTCCTCGCCGGTGCGCTGGGCGACGGCCGCGCGCAGGGTCAGGGTGCCGCTGTCGGCGCCCTGGCGGTGGTTCAGCTGGTAGGCCGGCACCCAGCGGGCGGCGGCGGTCCGGTACTCCAGCTCGACGGTGACCGGTTCGGTGGGCGCCGGCCGGTCGGGGTCGTCCGGCGTCAGGGTGACCAGCGCCAGCAGGCGGGTCCCGATCGGCGTGCCGGGCTCGGCGGTGGAGGCGGCGGCCAGCCGGGCGGCGATCAGCTCACGCTCGCGGACCGCGTGCCGCAGCTGCTCGCCGACCTCCTCGGCCTGGGCGTGCAGGGCGCCGAGCCGCTCGTCCACGAAGCCGGCGAGGGTGAGCAGGGCGTCGGCGGGCACCCGCTGGTGCGGGTCGCCGGCCCGGCTCCTGGGCGGCAGCGGCCGCAGCTCGGCGGTCTGGGCGATCCTGGCCGCCAACTGCCGCTCCCGCAGCCGGAGCGCGGCCTCGGCCCGCTCGGCCCCGGCGAGCTCCTGGCGCAGTTCGGGCAGCCGCTCCGGCTCGGTCAGCCGGGCCTCGGTCGCCCGGCGGACCTCGGTGACCCGCCAGCCCGCCGGGCCGTCCGGCAGGGTGGCGCGCAGCGAGCCCGGCTCCACGGTGGGCGGCAGGCCGGTGAGCCGCAGCCGGATCGGACCCGGGCCCGCGGGGTCGGCCGCCGGCGTGCCGCGGGCCACCCGGCGGCAGACGGCGCCGACCGCGTGCACCGCCACGGAGTCCAGGGTGGTGGGCCAGGTTGTCGCGGGTGTTGACGTGTCGTCAGCCGCCTGATCCGTCATCGTGCTCCTCTTCGCGCGCCGCCTCGTCGCCCATCGGTGGCCCAGTCTGCCCGGCGCGGCTGACACTGTCGCGGGTTTTGTCCGGCCCGGCGGGGCGGCGGCCCGGTGGGTGCGGGAGGATGTGGGGGCACCCGAACCCCGGAACGCAGGAGAGCAGCAGCACCATGCGCAATGTCGCCGTCGTCGGCACCGGTCTGATCGGCACGTCCGCCGCGCTCGCGCTGACCGGGCGGGGGATAACGGTGTATCTCTCCGACGCCGACCCCGACGCCGCCCGCACCGCCGCCTCGCTCGGCGCCGGGACCACCGAGGAGCCGCCGGGGCCGGTGGACCTGGCGATCGTGGCCGTGCCGCCCGCGCTGGTCGGCAAGGTGCTGGCCGACTGCCAGCGGCGCGAGCTGGCCCGCTGCTACACCGACGTGGCCAGCGTGAAGGCCGGCCCGCGCGCCGAGATCGCCGCGCTGGGCTGCGACACCGTCCACTACATCGGCGGCCACCCGATGGCCGGCCGTGAGCAGTCCGGGCCGCTGGCCGCCCGCGCCGACCTGTTCGAGGGCCGGCCCTGGGTGCTCACGCCCACCCACGACACCGGGACCGAGACGCTCAACGCGGTGCTCGAGCTGGTCGCGCTCTGCGGCGCGATGCCGGTGGTGATGGACGCCGCCGCGCACGACCGCGCGGTCGCGCTCGTCTCGCACACCCCGCAGCTGCTCTCCTCGCTGGTCGCCGCCCGGCTGGAGCACGCCGACGACACCGCGGTGCGGCTGGCCGGGCAGGGCGTGCGCGACGTCACCCGGATCGCGGCCTCGGATCCCCGGATGTGGCTGGACATCCTCTCGGCCAACGCCGGGATGGTCGCCGACATCCTGGAGGAGCTCGCCACCGATCTGGGCACCACGGTCGCCGCGCTGCGCGCGCTGGAGACCGGCGACGAGGCCGGGCGGCGCGCGGGCACCGCCGACATCGAGGCCGTGATGCGCCGCGGCAACCACGGCCAGGCCCGGATCCCCGGCAAGCACGGTGCGCCGCCCACCCGCTACGAGACCGTGGTGGTGGCGATCGGCGACCAGCCGGGCGAGCTGGGCCGGCTGTTCCGCGAGGCGGCCAGGGCCGGGGTCAACATCGAGGACGTGGCGATCGACCACTCGGCCGGTCAGCGGGTCGGTCTGGTGCAGCTCCAGGTGGAGCCGGACGCGGCGCGGCGGCTGGAGAGCGCGCTGAGCGAGCGCGGCTGGGACGTCCGGGACTGACCGGACTCGGTGCGGCCGGGTTCCGTCCCCGTGCCCGTCCCCGGGCCTGGAGACGGGCACGGGGAGGGGACTGGGGACGGCCGGACCGGGCGGGAGTCGACCCGGTCGGGCCAGTGGCGGCGGTCGTCTAACCTTGAGGTATCTCCCCCGGGTGTACGAGTAGAGAGGTTCCCCTGTGGACACTGCCGACCGAGCGCACGCCCCGGTCGTCGTCGCCATCGACGGACCCTCCGGCTCCGGCAAGTCGACCGTCTCCCGCGCGGTGGCGGCCCGGCTGGGCCTCAGCTTCCTCGACACCGGCGCCATGTACCGGGCGATGACCTGGTGGATGCTGGCCAACGAGGTGGACGTGACGGACCAGGACGCGGTGGCCATCGCCTGCGCCAAGCCCGTGATCGTCTCCGGGACCGACGCCGACGGCCCGACCATCACGGTCGACGGCCAGGACGTCTCCGGCCCGATCCGCGGCCCCGAGGTGACCGCGCAGGTCAGCGCGGTGGCCGCGGTTCCGCAGGTGCGCGCCCGACTGGTGGAGCTGCAGCGCGGCTGCGCCGAGCTGGCCCCGCGCGGCATCGTCGCCGAGGGCCGGGACATGGGCACCGTGGTCTTCCCGGGGGCCACCGCCAAGATCTTCCTGACCGCCTCCGAGGCCGCCCGGGCCGAGCGGCGGGCCGCCGAGCTGCGCGCCAAGGGCGTGGACGAGGCGACCATCCTCGCGATGGCGGCCGACCTCGGCCGCCGCGACGCCGCCGACTCCTCGCGGGCCACCGCTCCGCTGGCCCAGGCCGAGGACGCGGTGCTGGTGGACACCAGTGACCTGACGCTCGAGCAGGTGATCGACACCATTGCCGAGTTGGTGGAGCAGCGGGCCGGACACCTGACGGCCGCCTGAGCACGGTCCGGGTCCGCCCGGACGCGAGCTCTCCAGATGTGATTTTTTCGCGCTGCCCGGACGTCCGCGTCCGGGCAGGTACGCACGGCGGCCCTGATCGGGGCGCCGGGAAATGGAACAGACGAAGATGAGCAACGAACATCTCGCGGGTCACGGCGAGCTGGACGACTCCGAGTACGCCGAGTTCATGGCGCTGGCCGAGGGCGAGGGCTTCGAGGACGGGGACTTCGACCTCGAGGCCGGCCAGCACGTCCCGCTGCCGGTGCTGGCCGTGGTCGGTCGGCCGAACGTCGGCAAGTCGACCCTGGTCAACCGGTTCATCGGCCGCCGCGAGGCGGTCGTCGAGGACAAGCCCGGCGTCACCCGCGACCGGGTGACCTACGAGGCGACCTGGAACGGGCGCCGGTTCAAGGTGGTCGACACCGGCGGCTGGGAGATCGACGTCCTGGGCATCGACGCCCTGGTCGCCGCGCAGGCCGAGCTGGGCATCGAGACCGCGGACGCGGTGCTCTTCGTGGTGGACGCCACGGTCGGTGCCACCGACACCGACGAGGCCCTGATCCGGCTGATCCGCCGGGCCGGCAAGCCGACCGTGCTCTGCGCCAACAAGGTCGACGGTCCCTCGACCGAGGCCGAGGCCGCCTACCTCTGGTCGCTCGGCCTGGGCGAGCCCTACCCCGTCTCCGCGCTGCACGGCCGCGGCTCCGGCGATCTGCTGGACGCCGTGATGGCCGCGCTGCCCGAGGCACCCCCGCAGACCTTCGGCACCGCGCTCGGCGGCCCGCGCCGGGTGGCGCTGATCGGCCGGCCCAACGTCGGCAAGTCCAGCCTGCTCAACCGGGTGGCCGGCGAGGAGCGGGTGGTGGTCAACGAGCAGGCCGGCACCACCCGTGACCCGGTCGACGAGATGATCGAACTGGGCGGCAAGACCTGGAAGTTCGTCGACACCGCCGGTATCCGCCGCCGGGTCCACCTGACCGCCGGCGCCGACTTCTACGCCTCGCTGCGCACCTCCGCCGCGCTGGAGAAGGCCGAGGTCGCGGTCGTCCTGGTCGACGCCAGCGAGACGCTGGCCGAGCAGGACACCCGGATCATCTCGATGGCCGTCGAGGCCGGTCGAGCGGTGGTCATCGCCTACAACAAGTGGGACCAGCTGGACGAGGAGCGCCGCTACTACCTGGAGCGCGAGATCGAGAAGGATCTCGTCCAGGTGCAGTGGGCGCCCCGGGTCAACGTCTCGGCGAAGACCGGCCGGCACATGGAGAAGCTGGTCCCGGCGATCGAGACCGCGCTGGCGGGCTGGGAGACTCGGATCTCGACCGCCCGGCTGAACGCCTTCCTCGGCGAGCTGGTGGCCGCCCACCCGCACCCGGTCCGGGGCGGCAAGCAGCCCCGAATCCTCTTCGGGACCCAGGCCGGCACCCGCCCGCCGCGTTTCGTGCTGTTCGCCTCCGGGTTCCTGGAGGCCGGCTACCGGCGGTTCGTCGAGCGCCGGCTGCGCGAGGAGTTCGGGTTCGTCGGGACGCCGATCTCGATCTCGGTGCGGGTGCGGGAGAAGCGCAAGCGCAAGTAGCGGGGACGGAGGGGATGGGTGGCGGTCGGCGCCTGTCCCCTCCCGTCGCGGTCTGTCACAGCAGAGCGGTCCGGTGGCTGGGAGCCACCGGACCGCTCTGCTGTTGTCGGCTGACGGTTGGCCGGGTGCCGATGGCCGGTCAGTACTGATGCCCGGTCAGCTGCGGCCCGGGGGCAGCGAGAGCAGGTTGCCCCGGTGCCGGCCCGGGGCGGCCGGGCCGGGCACGGCGGGGCTCGGCAGCACCGGGCCGGGCGCGGCCGGGACCAGGTAGCCGGCGGCCACCCAGCCCTGGCCACCCGTCGCCTGCTGCTGCGGCTGGGGATAAGGGGACGCCTGGTACTGGTGCTGCGCGAGGTGCTGCTGGTGGGGCAGGTGCTGCTGGGTGGGGTGCTGTTGCGTCGCGTGCTGCTGCGTCGCGTGCTGGGGCGCCTGCTGGGCGGGGACGAACTGCGGCGCCCCCGGCAGCTGGCCGGTGTAGCCGGCGAAGGGCTGCTGCTGCGCCGGCGCCCCGTACCCGTCGCGCCCGTTGCGGTAGTCGTCACCCCCGCCACCCCCGTACGGGCGGTCGCGGACGGCGAAGCCGGTGAACCGCATGTCCTCCTCGCCGGTGCGGTCGCCGGGCAGGGCGCGGAAGAGCCGGCGGTATTCGGAGTACAGCTCGTCGTAGATCGGCGTGGGGGTGGGGGCGACTGGATGACCTCCGTCGTACGACGGCCTCATTGCCGGGATCCCTCGGGTGGCAGTGGTCTGGCGGAAGGCTGAGGTCACGTCGTAGCTGTACACGTAGGGCCCAACGAGCCAGTTCCGCTGGGGATGCGGGTGGCGTCGGGCGGGGCGGGGCCGGACGTGGTGGCCGGGGGCGGGTCGGCGTGAGGTGGGGCGGGAGGCGGCGGGTGGGGCGCCCCCGCCGGGGCGCGCCGGGCGAGCCGGCCGGGTGC
The DNA here is from genome assembly GCF_036242395.1 of Kitasatospora sp. NBC_01266. Lineage (NCBI taxonomy): Bacteria > Bacillati > Actinomycetota > Actinomycetes > Kitasatosporales > Streptomycetaceae > Kitasatospora > Kitasatospora sp. NBC_01266. Next base: position 6,310,508 of record NZ_CP108458.1, read on the forward strand.
GCGCGCTCCCGGTCGGCTCGTGGTCTGCCGGGCCGGGCTCAGGTGCCGGCCAGCGGCAGGGCGGCGGCGACCAGCAGGCCCTGCGCGGCCGCCCGGTCGAGGGCGGCGCGCAGCAGGTCCTCGCGAGGCTGGCGGCCGATGCTGCCGGCCGGTGCGGCGTACATGATCACCTCGGACCGGCGGGCCGCCGCGAGCCGCCACGCGTCGGTGACGGCGAGCGGCGCGTGCGCCTGCCACCAGGCGCTGTT